>CAZFEV010000001.1:0-49148 GCA_964517835.1 uncultured Flavobacteriaceae bacterium
ATTACTGCTGCCACACCTAAATGTCTTGGTTGCATTGCAGCATGTTCGCGCGAGATACCTTCACCATAATTAAGTTCGCCAACTACAACCGTTTTTATGCCAGCAGCTTTGTAGGCGCGTTGTGTTTTTGGAACAGCATCATATTCACCATCTATCTGACTTTTTACAAAGTTGGTTTGCTTATTATAAGCGTTAACTGCTCCTATTAAAGTATTATTTGCTATGTTATCTAAATGACCTCTGTAGCGTAACCAAGGTCCAGCCATAGAGATATGGTCTGTTGTACACTTACCATAAGCTTTAATTAAAAGTTTTGCGCCTTTAATTTCATCACCAATAGGCTCAAATGGTGTTAAGAGTTGTAAACGCTCTGATGTAGGATTTACAGTTACTTCAACTCCACTTCCATCTTCTACAGGTTCTAAATAACCATTGTCTTTTACATCAAAACCTTTTGGCGGTAATTCCCATCCAGTTGGCTCATCTAACATAACTTCTTCACCATTTTCATTGATGAGCGTATCTGTCATTGGATTAAAATCTAAACGACCTGCAATTGCAATTGCTGCTGTAATTTCTGGTGAAGCTACAAAAGCATGTGTATTTGGGTTACCATCTGCACGCTTCGCAAAGTTTCTATTAAACGAGTGTACAATAGAGTTTTTAGGTGCATTTTTTGGGTCGCTATAACGTGCCCATTGCCCAATACATGGCCCACAAGCATTAGTAAAAATCTTAGCATCTAATTTTTCAAAAACTTGAAGAATTCCGTCGCGCTCTGCTGTATAACGTACTTGCTCAGAACCTGGATTAATTCCAAATTCGGCTTTGGTTTTTAATCCTTTATCTAATGCTTGCTGTGCTATTGAAGATGCTCTAGACAAGTCTTCGTATGACGAGTTTGTACAAGAACCTATAAGTCCCCATTCAACTTTCATAGGCCATTCGTTTTCTTTAGCCTTTTCTGTCATTTCCTTACCTACAGTTGTTGATAAATCTGGTGTAAATGGCCCATTTAATAAAGGACCAAGTTCTGATAAGTTGATATCTATTACTTGGTCAAAATACTGCTCTGGATTTGCATAAACCTCAGCATCTGCAGTCAAATATTCTTTAATTTCATTTGCAGCTTCTGCAACATCTTCTCTATCTGTAGCTTTTAGGTAACGCTCCATAGAATCGTCATAACCAAAAGTTGAAGTGGTTGCTCCAATTTCTGCACCCATATTACAAATGGTACCTTTACCTGTACAAGACATAGACAACGCGCCAGGTCCAAAATATTCCACGATTGCGCCTGTTCCACCTTTTACAGTTAAAATCTCAGCTACCTTAAGAATCACATCTTTTGGTGCTGTCCAGCCAGATAATTTACCTGTAAGTCTTACACCTATTAATTTTGGAAATTTTAATTCCCATGGCATTCCTGCCATAACATCTACTGCATCTGCTCCACCAACTCCGATGGCAAGCATTCCTAATCCACCAGCATTTACAGTGTGTGAATCTGTACCAATCATCATTCCACCAGGAAATGCATAGTTTTCTAACACCACTTGATGTATAATTCCTGCTCCTGGTTTCCAAAAACCTATTCCATATTTATTAGAAACTGACTCGAGAAAATTAAAAACCTCACTACTTGTATTATTAGCATGCTTTAAATCTGTTGCAGCACCTTCTTTCGCTTGAATTAGATGATCACAATGTACCGTAGTTGGTACAGCTACTTTTTTCTTACCAGCTTGCATAAACTGTAATAACGCCATCTGTGCTGTTGCGTCTTGACACGCCACTCTATCGGGCGCAAAATCTACATAATCTTTTCCTCTAGAAAAGGCTTTGGTAGGTTTACCATCCCATAAATGAGCGTATAATATCTTTTCAGAAAGTGTGAGTGGTTTACCAACAACATCTCGCGCAGCATCAACGCGTTCTTTCATTGTTGCGTAAACATTTTTAATCATATCAATGTCAAATGCCATAGTGTAAAATTTGTGTTATGTAATGCTTCAATTTACGAAAATTTAAGCATCAGTTTTAATGGCCTTAGAATTTTATTTCAATGCTACTATTCTAAATTTCAATTCACAAATACATCTTTATTCATTCAATAAAAGCAAAAAGCTCGAGTATAAACTCGAGCTTTTAATTTCATTTATAATCCTAAAGAATTAAACCACTAAACTTTTTTGTGATGGCTTAAACTTAGTTAACACGATACCATCTACAGCTGCTTCGTATTCTTCCATTGTTGGTGTGCGACCTAAAATGGTTGATAATACCACAACTGGTGTTGATGATAGTAATGATTCTCCTTTCTTCTCACCTGAGTCTTTTACAACACGACCTTGGAATAAACGTGTAGATGTTGCCATTACTGTATCTCCTGGTTCTGCCTTTTCTTGGTTACCCATACAAAGGTTACAACCTGGACGCTCTAAGTATAACATATTTTCGTACTTGGTACGTGCTAATCCTTTTGGTGCGCTGTCATCAAATACAAATCCTGAGTATTTTTCTAATACTGCCCAATCACCTTCTGCTTTTAACTCGTCTACGATGTTGTAAGTTGGTGGTGCTACTACTAATGGCGCTTTAAATTCTACTGTACCTTGTTGTGCTTCAATATTCTTAAGCATTTGCGCTAGAATCTTCATGTCACCTTTATGTACCATACAAGAACCGACGAATCCTAAGTCTACTTTTTTGGTTCCACCATAGTAAGATAACGGACGAATAGTATCGTGCGTATAACGCTTAGACACATCGTCGTTATTTACATCTGGGTCTGCAATCATTGGCTCAGCAATTTCGTCTAAATCAATCACAACTTCAGCATAATACTTGGCATCTGCATCTGGTTTAAGCGCTGGTTTTATTCCTGTTTTAAGCTCAGTAATACGTGTATTTGCTTTATCAACTAATCCTTGAAGTACATGCTTTTCGTTATCCATGCCTTTATCTATCATAATCTGGATACGGTCGCGAGCAATTTCTAATGACTCGATTAAGGTCTCATCTTCAGAGATACAGATAGAAGCTTTAGCTTTCATTTCGGCAGTCCAATCTGTAAATGTAAAGGCTTGATCTGATGTTAATGTACCGATGTGAACCTCAATAATTCTACCTTGGAATACATTTTCACCACCAAATTGCTTCAACATTTGTTGTTGTGTAGCATGAACCACATCACGGAAATCCATAAAGCTTCTCATGTTACCTTTAAATGTCACTTTTACTGACTCTGGAATAGGCATTGAAGCTTCACCAGTTGCTAAAGCTAAGGCTACTGTACCAGAATCAGCACCGAAAGCTACACCTTTAGACATACGTGTGTGTGAATCTCCACCGATGATGATATCCCAATCATCAACAGTAATATCATTTAATACTTTGTGAATTACATCTGTCATTGGATGATACACACCTTTAGGGTCACGACCTGTGATTAATCCGAAGTCGTTCATAAACTTCATTAATCGTGGAATGTTAGCTTTAGACTTATCATCCCAAACTGATGCTGTGTGACATCCAGACTGGTAACTTGCATCAACGATAGGCGATACAACTGTTGCCGCCATCATCTCTAACTCTTGCGACGTCATTAATCCTGTAGTATCCTGAGAACCTACGATATTAACTTCTACACGTACGTTAGAACCTGCGTGTAATGTTTTTCCTGGTGTTGTACCAACAGCATTTTTGTTGAAAATTTTCTCAACAGCTGTTAGACCTTGACCTTCGTGAGAAATCTCTTTTGAAGGTGCATATACTTGAGGAACATCGATTCCTAGTGCTTTACAAGCAAACGTTTGTAACTTCTTACCAAAAACTACTGCGTATGAACCACCAGCTTTAATGAATTCCATCTTTTGAGGTGTCAACGCTGTAGAAATATCTTTTAATTCTTGGTCGCCGTTGTAAAGCTTTTTAGTTTTTGTGTTAATGGTTAAAACTGTTCCTGTCTCTACCGAATATACTTGCTCTAATACTGGCTCGCCATCTGCATCTAAAACTGTATTTCCGTTTTCATCTTTTTGCTTTACCCAGTTTTTAAGGTCAATTCCGATTCCACCTGTAACACCAACTGTAGTTAAGAAAATTGGTGCAATACCATTTGTACCTGCAATTACTGGTGCAATATTAATAAATGGCACATATGGACTTGATGAAATACCTGTCCAAAGTGCAACGTTGTTTACACCAGACATTCTTGAAGAACCAACTCCCATTGTACCTTTTTCGGCAATAAGCATAATACGCTTATCTGGATGTTGTTCTTTTAAAGCTAATACTTCTTGTTGCATGTCTTTATTATGTTCAAAAATAGATTGACCATGTAATTCTCTATCTGAACGTGAGTGCGCATCTGCTCCTGGCGATAATAAATCTGTTGAAATATCTCCAACTCCAGCAACATAAGTAACTACTTGGATTTCTTCGTCTATTTCTGGAAGCTTTGTAAAGAACTCTGCTTGCGCATAACTTTCGATAATATCTTTTGCTAAAGCGTTTCCTGCTTTCATAGCATTTTCTAAACGCTCAGTATCTGCTTCGTATAAGAACACTTGTGTTTTAAGCACTTTAGCAGCTTCTTGTGCAATCGCTTCATCATCACCTAATGCAAGGTCTAATAACACTTCTATTGAAGGTCCACCTTTCATGTGAGACAATTGCTCAAATGCAAACGCTGGTGAAATTTCTTCAACAATTGATTCACCTAATATAATTTCTTTTAAAAATTTTGCTTTTACACCAGCTGCACTTGTAGTACCTGGCAATGTATTATAGATAAAGAACTTTAAAGAATCTTCTCTGTTAGCATTGTTTACATCTTTAATTTGTGCGATAATTTCGCTTAACAAATCAGCTCCATCAATAGGTTTTGGATGTAATCCTTGAGCTTTTCTTTCTTCAATTTCTTTAATGTAATTGTTGTATGTCATTTGTATGAACTTTTAAGGTGCACAAAACTACAAAAAAGCCTACTTATTTTAAAGATTCACAACGTTTAGAAGCATTTTTTAAAAATTATTCAATAAATCTAAAAATTGAAGAATATAAATTCAATATTTACTAAAATATGGTGTCTAAAATTATTAAATACAAAAAAAACACACCTTTAATATGAAGACTCATCAACGAAAACGTTTGAGAAAATTCCAAAATAAGGCAAAACAATGTTCAAAATTCGTTGAAGTTTTAACACTAAATCTGTAACAAATCTTTCTTACAGTCTTCTAATGAGATATTAATCAAAAACGAACTCTAAAATTTAAGATTAAAAATGAAAACAAAAATTTTGAAATTGAGTGTTTCACTTGTTCTTTTCTTAGGACTTATCACTCAAACCCAAGCTCAAGAAATTGCTGGTGCTTGGGAAGGAAAGTTATCTGTACAAGGAACAGAGCTGCCATTATTGTTTAATGTGACATTTGAAAACGATGAATATTCATCAACTATGGATAGTCCATCACAAGGTGCAACAGGCATTCCTATGGATGTGACTACTTTTGTAGATAATCAATTAACCATTGAATTTAAACAAGCTGGAATAAAATATGTTGGTACATTAGCCGACAATACATTTACGGGTACTTTTTATCAAGGTCCTAATGAATTACCATTAACATTAAGCAAAACTGTGAAGACTAAACCTGGAAACACATCGTTACCTACATCTGACGAAGAATTAGCTAAACTGGCAACTTGGAAACCTATTAACAGTTACAAATATTCTGTTGAAGACTACTTTGCTAAACCAAAAGCAAGTTCATTTAACTTCTCGCCTGATGGGAGCTATTTATCTTATAGAGAGAAAGATGAAAACAAAAAGAATCATGTTTATGTAAAAAATCTCGAAACTGGTGAAGTCACTAGAATTATCGAAGAAAAAGATGAATTAATTAGAGGATTTGGATGGGCTAACGAAAATAGAATCATCTATATTATGGATAAAGGTGGAAATGAGGATTTTCACTTGTTCGCCGTAGATCTAGATGGACAAAATCAAAAAGAATTAACACCTTTTGAAGGAGTTAAGGTGAATATTCTTAATTCTTTAAAAGAAGATAAAGATCATATGATTATTTCTATGAACCAGAATAATCCACAAATCTTCGAGCCTTACAAAATTAATATTGTTACAGGTGCATTAGAGCAACTTTACAAAAATGATGATGCAGCTAACCCAATTAACGGATATGAGTTTGATAAAGATGGTAATTTAAGAGGTTTTGCTAAACTTAGAGAAGGTGTAAATGTTGATTGGTATTATACCTTAGATGAAGGTAAAACCTACGAAAAAATGAGAGAATTAAGCTGGAAAGATAGCTTTAGCATTTCTTCATTTAACTATGCTACCGATAATCCACATGATGCTTATGTGGTTTCTAACTTAGAAAGCGATAAATCTGAAATCTACTTATACGATTTAAAAGAGCATAAAATCATTAAGAAACTGTACTCAAATGATAAATATGATGTTTCTGGTTTATCATTATCGAGACATAGAGATTATGAGTTAGACTATTTTGCTTATGAAGGTGAGAAACAAGTCATTATTCCTGTAAGTGATTATTATAAAAAATTACACAAACGTATTACCACTAAGTTTCCAGATTACAACTACTCTATTGCAGATGCTACTGACGATGAAAGCAAGTATTTAATCTTTTTACAAAGTGATAAGCTTTACGGTACTTATTACTCTTATGACGCTAAGAAGGATAAGTTTGAATTACTGTATAATCTTATGCCTAACCTTGATGAAAAGGATATGGCAGAAATGCGACCAATTACATTTACAAGTAGAGATGGTAAAACTATCCATGGTTATATCACTCTACCCAAAGCCGCACTTAACGGAGAACGTGTTCCTGTAATTGTAAATCCACACGGTGGACCTCAAGGAATAAGAGATTCTTGGGGCTTTAATCCTGAAGCACAACTTTTTGCAAGTCGTGGTTATGCCACTTTACAAGTAAACTTTAGAATTTCTGGTGGTTACGGACGTGAATTCTTAGAATCTGGTTTTAAACAAATTGGTAGAAAAGCTATGGATGATGTTGAAGATGGTTTAAAATATGTTGTAGAGCAAGGTTGGGTAGATAAAGATAATGCTGCAATCTATGGTGGAAGTCATGGTGGTTATGCTGTTTTAAGAGGATTAACAAAAACGCCTGATTTATATAAATGCGGTGTCGATTATGTAGGTGTCTCTAACCTATTTACCTTTATGGAAAGTATTCCACCATATTGGAAGCCTTACTTAAAGATTATCAAAGAAATTTGGTATGATGCTGATGTTCCTGAGGAAAAAGCTATAATGGATGAAGTATCACCAGTAAATCACATCGATAAAATCACTAAACCTTTATTTGTAGTTCAAGGTGCTAATGACCCAAGAGTGAACATTAATGAATCTGATCAAATCGTGGAAGGTTTAAGAGCAAGAGGAGTTGATGTACCTTATATGGTTAAGTATGACGAAGGACATGGTTTTGGAAAGGAAGAAAACCGCATTGAGTTGTATAAAGCGATGATGGGCTTTTATGCAAAACACCTGGATCAATCCATTAAGAAAGATGAAACCATAAAAAATTAAAATTTCTTTCTGAAAAAATTAAAAAGACCTTTTGAATATTTCAAAAGGTCTTTTTTTATTTCAATTTCGGAAACTTTTTGTTCCTATATCTCATAAAAGGAAGCTCATAAAAAGTGTACAATAAATATGACAACAAAAAAGTTAAACCCCAATAAAAAAATGTATATGCCCAAAGAGTTAAACCTGTAAAATCCTCTGAAGGTATCAGCACCTTAAGTAGATGCAGTATTATCGAATAATGGAGTAAATAAATGGAATATGAAAGTACACTTGTTTTAACGAAAACCTTTGATAGTCGTTTAGACTTCAAATTTACTTCTAACAAAAAAGGTAGTAACAGACAGACAGCAATTGAATTTAAAGGCAGATATAACACTGTCATAAAAAATGGAGACTCAGCAACGGTAATTCCAAAAATACCTCTAAACCCATGTAAAATCAAAATAATCAACATACCACAACCGAAACAAATTATTCGATTACTGTAAAACCAACTCTTGTACTTATCGTATATATATCTAAACAAAAATCCTATATATACAGTATCTAAACGATAAATTAAGACCTTTCTGACATTCTCATTCCAATCTACTATATCTTTCAGTTCTTTGGTGAAATAAAAATGAATCTTAGGTATTGAAAAAAGTACAACGGCGACTAAGGATGTATAAAAGAATAATTTTGTACGATCCTTATCTTTAAATAGGGTTATAATAATAAAAACTGCAATTGGTACAATTAAATATGAAAACTGCTCTACGGACAAACTCCATGATATTCTATAAAATGCTGGTGAAGGTGAAAAGAAATTCTGAATATAAATGATGTACTTATATAAAGACTTGGGAAGTTCATTATAGATTGAAAACCAAATGACAACATTTATAAAAAGAATCAAATAATAATTTGGGAAAATCCGTACCCATCTTCTTACAATAAATCGCTTGATATTTTTAATGGAATAATTCGGCCGATTGATATCTCTCAAAATTATCTTCCCAATTAAAAACCCACTAATTATAAAGAAAACCTCTACACCGATTGTACCGCTCATTTGCATTAGTGTAAGAATTGGTTTTGGATAATGATCACTTATCCAAATTGAATGAGAAAATAGCACTAAAAACATTGCTAGTGATCTTGCGATATCTAATCCTATATTTCGTTTCTTATCAGGTATTACCACAAGTCAAATATAGTTCCAAAAAATTAATGATTTCTAATTGATATCACATAGACAATAATTGTAGTTGTGCTATTTAGAAAAAAAACTTCTTATAAATTTTGAATCTCTTAATTCAGTTAATGGTCGTTCTATATAACGATATGATACTCTAGAAATAACATAAACAGCTCCTAGGTACATTATACTGCAAAATATACCTTCAACCCAATTAAGTTGTTTTAAATCAATCCATTGATAAATGAAATAAGATATAAAGGTATAATGCAAAAGATACATACTATATGAATACAAACTAATACTTCGAATAAAAGATTTAAATCTCTTTGGCTTTATATCCAAAAAATAGAAATAAGGTAAAACCGCACCAATTGCTAAGGAATTCATTGGTAAATACAAGACATTCCAGAAGAAAGAATTGTGTTGATTTAAAGGATAGATGTAAAGTGCTATGAGAAAAATACTCAAAACAAAAACACCTGAAAATAACATCAGCAACCTGAACTTCTTAAAGAATTCTTTGTGAGAATTAAAAAAATAAACTAATACAAACCCAATAAAAATAGAATCAAGTCGATAAATAACAATAGCTTTTAAACTAACATTCCAAGACTTAAAAGTCTGTTTTATGTCTATATTATTCTGATAAAACATATATTTTAAAAACAGAAATACGCATATTAGTATTAAAGCATTTAGTAAAAAAACCTTCCTCTTATCGAGATTTAACCAATTGAAAAACTTCACCGTTAGAAACAATCCAATCGGAGCTAACAAATAAGCATACTCTTCGATAGATAGACTCCAAGACTCAGGAAAAAAGGGTAAATACTCATTTGAGAAGTTTTGTAGAAAAAGAAAATATTTCCATAATCTGTCAGGTAAAGCATCGAAGAAAAAATAAAGTAAAACGACATTCAGTATTAATACAATAAAATACAACGGTAAGGTTCTAAACCATCGTCGTATCCAAAAATGAAGCACAACTTTCCAAGTAAATGAGGTTGTTTCTATTAACTTAATGAGAATATTACCAATTAAAAATCCACTTAGAACAAAAAATATTTCAACACCATAAACCCCAAGTACTTGTAGCACATCGGTTACAATACTTTGATCATTTGGAAAAAATACAATAGTATGCCCTAACAAAACTAATGTTATAGCAATAGCTCTTACGGCATCTAAACCAAAATTCCGATTTTTACTTGTAATCAATTCTTTTAATTTTATTTGCCGCTTACTTTATAAAATTCTAAACGGGTATTTGGATGCTTTAGCTGAGAATTAATATGCTCTTGAATTTTTATATACACACGCTTTTCTGGATACACTAAAATAGGTGCTGTTTTAGATGCCCAATCATTAAAGTCTAAATAATACTGTCCTTCATACGCTCTGACATTTTTGTAAATATCTGCTGGTAGACTTTGGGCCTCTTCTAAACTAGAAAAATAAAGTCTACAATATTCGTGCTTCCCAGAAAAATAACTAAAAGATGGGATATGATCATACAATCCGAAAAAATTAAAAACAGGTAAAATGAAAACTAGTAGAATTATTATAAATGACTTAACATGCTTTAAATCTGTAAAAGGATACTTCACTTTTGAATTGTCATAAAATAGATAAAACAAAACAAAAACATTAAAAAATGTTAGTGGAAATACTATATAACCAGAACCTGCAAATAAAAGTGTAACCACAATCATGGTATGCATTATGGCGATTAACCAAATACCCCATTTTCTAGTCTTGGTGAAAATTAAAAATATCCCAAATATAGCCTCAAGAAAAGGAACCGCATAGGTAAAGGATTCTCTCAGAAAATTAGGCACAAATGGGATGCGGCTTTCTAGACCAGATGACCAAGTTTCAAAAAAAACGGTATTAATTTTATGTATTCCACTGAAAAAGTAAGTCCCAATGAATATAAATAAGACACACTTTTTTATAAGTTCTTTATCATTTTTGAATTGGGACAGCGCAAGGACCATAAGCATTATTTCAAAAAAGAACCCTTGAATTCTATTTTGATCTACCATAATCCAATACATATAAATCCCCAGAATGAACAAACCAACTTTCCAATTGGGGCTAAATACAAAATATAAGAACAGTAAAAGAAAAACAACTATCAACAAGATATCACCTAAATAATTAGGAACCATTAAAAAATCAAACATTGGTGCTAAAGGAAACACTCTTTCTGAAAACCAGAGTTTATAACATGCCAAAAAAGGAATAACAAATGCCAAAAATGCAGCAACACGAACCCAAAATAATTCATCTACCTTAAGTTTATATGCCATGTCGTTTCTTTTCATTTTATTACCTTTAAACTTATAAATTCAATTTGAATGTCTCTAAAAAAGGGCCTTAAAGTTTTTAGTATTATAGGTTTTGTTGGACTTGTGATTGGTGTAATTTACTATTTTAATTTATCTAATAGACATAAAGCCATTGTTAAAACGAGAATACTCCATGCTTTAAATCTTATTGACTCTGAATGGGAAAAGAATTCAAGCAAAAATTCTTTTACATTTCAATCACCATCATTATTAATTGACAATATTTATAAATCGATGGAAGGTCCTAAGGCCTATAAATATTTCACACTAGATGATACTAAAAGTGAACTTCTATGGATAACTGGTCTGGACGTATCTGCCATACAAAACAAAACCAACATATCAATTTCTAATGATTTTATTTGTCACATGAATATTGATATTGTTGAACAAGAACATTTTGGGCGTTGGAATTTACTAAACAGAATTGGCGGTCAATTTCCAAGATTAATTTCGCTTTCACACGGCATAGAAAGTTCTCAATTTCCTGAAGGTTATGGATATCCGATATTTAGTGATGAATCTTTTTTTCTAACAACACAGGCACTCAATCATAATGTTACAGATTCCACATTTCAAATAAAACATAATGTATCGATAGATATCTCTAAAAGCAAAACAATTAAACCACTGAAGCCTAAAACGGTTTTTATGATGCTACCTTTTGATATTAATAATCCTTATGAAATACCTGCTGATGATATGGAAAATGCGTGTATTCCAATGGAAACTAAAAATCATACGTACTATGATGCTAACGGACAAGCTTTATCTGGACATTGGAAAATTTTTAGTGGTGAACAAACCTTTAAAACTAACATTACGAATCAACTCGCTTTAAAAGATACGATGAGTTTGCATAAAGCCATACCTCATTTACATCCATTTGCTACACAATTTGCACTTGCAGATAAAACATCGGATAGTATTATTTACAATTGCTTTCCAAAAAATCATAAAGACAAAATTGGTTTAGGTGCTACACCAGATTTTACCAGTAAAACCGGAGTGCTACTCTATCCTGAGCACGAGTATGAATTAATATTAAAAACAAATAATACCTCAGACATAGATCAAGACATGATGGCGAGTATGTTTTTGTTTTTTTATGATGAAGAAATGGACAATAAAGTTAAAGCGTATTATAATGCAAACTAAGGCTAGTATAATTCTACTTCTTCTACTCTTCACATCTTGTAACAATCAGCAAGAATTACCAATACTTAGTTACTATATTAATGAACAAGGTAAAAGAACTGAATACGATATTAGTAAATTTCATTTTACCGATCATTTTGGCAATAAATTCAATGACCAAAGCATTAAAGATAAGGTTGTATTAATGAATTTCTTTTTCACAAGATGTCCTACCATTTGCCCTAAGATGATAATACCACTCAAAGACATTGCTGAAGATTTTAGAAATAATGATGAATTCTTAATTAGTTCAATCAGTATAGATTATGTAAACGATACAACACCAGTACTTCATTCCTACGCTGAAAATCATAATGCTTTAATGAGTAGCAATTGGTACTTTTTGCACAGTACAGAAAAGGAATTACAACATATTTCAGAATTACTAAGGACGAGTTTCAAGATTGAAAACAATACTGAAGACTTTTATCATTCAACTTATGCCGCATTAATTGATAAAAAGCAACGTATACGAGGATTCTATAATTTATTAGATGATGAATCTATAATAACACTTAAGTCAGATATAGATTTACTATTAGAATAAACTTTCTATTATTTTTTCGTCTGTTATACCTTCTGCTTCTGCTTTGTAGTTTTTGATAATCCTATGTCTTAAAATTCCAATGGCTACAGCTTGAATATCTTCTATATCTGGAGAAAATTTACCTTTTGTGGCAGCATGTGTTTTTGCGGCTAAGATTAAGTTTTGTGAAGCTCTTGGACCTGCTCCCCAATCAACAAACTCTTTTACAACATCGGCTGCTGTATCTGCTTTTGGTCTTGTTTTACCTACCAATGAAACAGCATACTCAACGACGTTATCTGCAACAGGTATACGACGAATAACATTCTGAAAATCAATAATTTCTTGTGCCGTAAACAACGAGTTCACCTCAGGTTTAATATCTGTAGTCGTAGATTTCACAACCTCAACTTCTTCTTTAAATGAAGGATACTCAAGTCTTATAGCAAACATAAATCGGTCTAGTTGGGCTTCTGGTAAAGGATAAGTTCCTTCTTGCTCAATAGGGTTTTGTGTTGCCAAAACAAAATATGGTAAACTCAATTTATACTGATGACCAGCAACAGTCACTGCACGCTCTTGCATTGCCTCAAGCAAAGCTGCTTGAGTTTTAGGTGGTGTTCTATTTATCTCATCAGCAAGGATAATATTGGCGAATATTGGACCTTTAATAAATTTAAATCTTCTGTCTTCGTCTAATATTTCACTTCCAAGAATATCACTTGGCATTAAATCTGGTGTAAACTGAATACGTTTAAAATCTAAACCAAGTGCCTGAGCAATAGTATTCACCATTAAAGTCTTTGCCAAACCTGGCACACCAATAAGTAGTGAATGTCCACCAGAGAAAATAGAAATCAAAATTTGATCTACAACCTCTTCTTGACCAATAATTACTTTAGAAATCTCTTGTTTTAGACTTTGATACTTTTTTACAAAGTTCTCAATAACAGTTACATCAGACATATATTATTCTGTTTTTAGCCAATTACTGCGATAATCACAATCTCTATACTCACCATTAATTTTTATGTAGGTGTTTTCAATAGTTTCTTCTTGCCATTTTTCAACGGCTCTTAATTGCTTATCTTGAAGTGCTAAATTTTTAATTTTAAGGTAATCTTGGGCGAAGTTAGCTTCGTGATCACCGATTCTATCAGTCACCATCATTATCTTAAATTTGATACTATTTACTCTATCTTCATCTTGAATTACTTCGCTTATTTCACCGTCTTTTAGTCCTTGAATCTGAGTATACATTTCTGTATCCATCTTAGACAATTCAAAATTAAAGTCCTGTGTTATTGGATTCATAAGGCGACCACCTTCATACTTAGTTTCTTCCTCATCGCTAAACTCTTTTGCCGCGTCTTCAAATGAAATTAAACCATTGACAATTTTTTCTCTTACCTCATCAATCGTATTCTTAGCCTCTTGAACTGCTTCTTGCGATAGTTCTGGTCTTAAAAGAATATGTCGTACTTCGTAATCTTGTCCTCTAATCTTTTCGAGATAGATAATGTGAAAACCAAAATCTGTTTCAAATGGATCAGAAACTTCACCTTCCTGAAGATTAAACGCTACATCTCTAAATTCCTTAACCATTTGAGGGTTCTTTCTATTCATAGTCGGCAGCAAACCACCATTGTTTTTAGAACCACCATCTTCAGAATAAAACAAGGCCTTTGTAACAAAACTAGATCCGTTTTCTACATCTTTTTTAAAACCATTTAATTTATCGATCACTTTTTGCTTGGCTTCTTCAGTAACTTTTGGAATTACAACAATCTGCGCAACTTTTAATTCTGTGCCAAATGTTGGTCTTTCATCCTTTGGGATATCATTAAAAAAGGTTCTAATTTCTTCTGGCGTAACTTCAATTCCATCAAAAATCTTTTTACGCATTTCTTGAGCTAAATAGGTGTTTTTATTTATCTCATACATCTCATCTCTCAACTGTTGTTCTGATTGTTTTCTATAGTACTTAACTAACCATGAAATATCTTGTTGAGCTTGAGCTAATATACCTTGTATTTGTTGTTCTACTAATGACTGAATATATAATTCATTAACAATAACACTATCTTGAATTGCCTGATGCGCATATAGCTTATCTTCTAATAAACTACCAAAAAGTTCACAACGAGTTACGCCTGAGAGGTCAGCACCTTGAGCTTCTAATTGTGCAATCTCTCTATCTAAATCTGACTCTAAAACTATAAAATCACCAACTACTGCTGCAACTCCATCCGCTTTTAACCTTGTTGTATTTACAATGGTATCTTTAGGTTTTTCTGGTGTCGCTTCATCCGTAATAATTTCTTGTGCTTGTACTTTTGTACCAACAAAAGCTAAACAGTAAATACATACTGCTTTAATTATAAATTTTAAATTGATTGTTCTTAATTGCATCCTTTGTAATATCATTTTCGAGTTGCTTTATCAGCTCTAACTTCCTCTTGTTAATCACTATTTTTTTTATTGACCCGTACACATAACTTAATGGTGCGTAATCATTAGATGTTTTGATGTCATTAACGTGCATCAAATATAGGTTTATTGAATCTTTGAGTTGTAAGAAATTAGTTTTTTTTAACAGTTGATTTTTATTTTCTAAATTCAATACAGGTACCTTCTCTGTAAGCCTACTGTACTTTACCCATAATGAATCATTTAAGTTGTATGATTTAAACTGCAAAGAAATAGAATCTAAGTAGCGTTTATCTTTAGGTTCAAACCTTTTAAATCTATTTTCAATTGTATCTAGATTTATTGCGTTAGCAGGTAGACTTATATATCTAAATTGTAATAAATCATCATTAAGTTTATAGGATTCTTTATTCAATTCATAAAACAATTTCGCTTCATCGAGTTTAACAACTGTATCAATATTCTTTTTAACCAAAGCTTCCATATATGCTCTGGTATATAAATCATTTTTATATTGCTCAACTAACTTAGAAAAATCATTCTGTTTTTCTTCTGATAGATTGAGTAACGCCTTATCCATCAAAATTAATTGTGAAGCCCATCTATTAATGTATGCATTCACTAATAAGGTGCTATCCTCTTTGCTTGTACCATCAGGTACGATACCTTCAATATCTTCTTTGTAAAGAAACGATTCATCAACACTTGCAATTGGTTTGCGGTCGTCTGTAGATTTGAAGAACTTACAACTAACAGCGCATAAACATACCAATACTATGTATCCAACTTTTTTCAAAAAAAACTACGACTTATTAATAATCTTCTTAACTGCCTTGAGCGCTTTTTTATCTACTTTAATCTCAAACCTGTTGTACAATGACTCAATCCAATTTTTTTCAATGTCTTCTTGATAATCACTAATTACTGAACCTTTAGCCTCTTCTAGTGTTTTAGGCCCAGCAGGCAAAACAGATTTAATATCAATAATATGAAACGCACCATTATGTGCATATATTTTAGAAGACAATCCTTCTTTTACTTCTAAATCTGAAGGCAGTTTAGCATCACCAATATCAAAGGTTTTATTTGTAAATAATACTGCCTGTTTCTTATTGCCATTCATCAACTCTGTAATCTCAACATTTGTTTTGCCTTCCTTCATTAACTCTAATACATTGGCTGCCACAGATTTTTCGGCCACTGAAGCCATCGAAACCTCGACTCTATCTTTCCATTGGTAATTTGAAGTATTTGCATTATAGTACTTCTCTAAGCCTAGAGAGTCCTTAGAAGCCTTATTCCATATCTCTTTTTCCATGAGATCAAACAGTAATAATCCATCTCTATACTCTTTAATAATATTTGCAAACTCTTCGTTCTCTAGCTCTAAATTTTCTTCTCTATACTTTAAAATTGTTTTTTCAAAAAACTTATCGAACTCTTTTTCAATGATTGTAGTAAATGGGATGGATTGATTGGTATATATACGTTGCGCAAAATTTAAATGTCTACCAAAATCATCATAAGTATATACCGTACCATTTATTGTAAACACTTTTTCTTCCTTTTTAAAATCTTCTGGCAACTCCCATTTACGTGTGTAGAAATCTTTTGACAAAATAGACTCAAAATAAGATTTAGCCTTGGTATTAAACACAATATCATATCTTTCTTTTAATTCCTTAACCATTGCCGTATTTATGAGCTTAGATCTTGTATCTCTCTTCACACTTGCTTCTAAAGATGGTTTTAATTCTTCGAAAGATTGAATACTCTGAAGTTTTAAACGCTTTACTATATGCCATCCATAAGCAGACTTAAATGGCTTACTCACATCACCATCGTTTTCTAACGAAAAGGCCATATCTTCAAATACTGTAGAACTCAGTTGCCCACTCTTAAATTCTGACAATCTACCTCCATTTTTGGCTGAACTTTTATCATCTGAAAACTGCTTTGCTAATGATTCAAAGTTCTCACCTTGAAGAAACTTTTGATAAATGGTGTTAATTCTCTTTTCAGGATCTATAAGCGTATCTTTTTGATTGGTACTAATCATAATATGAGCAGCAGTGATAGTTCCTCTAGATGGTCTTCTATCATTTACCTGAACTACATGATATCCAAATTGGGTTCTAAATGGTTCTGAAATTTCACCTACTGGCGTATTATAAGCTGCTGTCTCAAAATCATATACCATTTTAAAAACAGAAAAATACCCTAAGTCTTCTAAAAATATCTTACTACCATCGTGAACGTCCTTTTTTACATTATTAAACCCTTCTTTTAATACTCTTTCTTTTAATTCTAGTACTTTATTGTAAGCTTCTAAAGTATCCTTTGCTTCGGCATCTAATCTTACAAGAACATGTGAAGCATTTATATCTAAAGCATTTCTGTCATAAGCTTCTTCAACTAAATCGTCAGTTACCTTATTTTCAGATAAATAATTTTTTGTTAGTTGCTTCTTATATCTGTTAAACTCACGCTTATACTTTTCATCTTTGTGTAACTTTAAGCGTCTAGCTTCTTTTAGTTTTAATTGATATTCTGTAAACAGTTTTAAATAACCATCAACATCCTTCTGGCTTTCGTCTTTTACTAAATCTAAATTTTTATTATAAACTCTTAAAAATTCAGAAGTCATTATAGGATCACCATCTACTGTTAAAAGCGGCCTATCATCTTTTTGTCCAAATGACAAACCAGACACCAAAAACGTAAGGATTAACCAACCAAATTTTATTTTCATAGTCTATTAATATTTTATTGAAATTGTTATAAAACGATTCGTATTAAGTTCAGCAAAAATAACATAAATAGCCTATTCTACAAGAAGAATGAGGCTTACGAAAACTACTTAAACAAATTTCATTCCATAAGAACTAAACTAGACTTGTTTTATTATATCATTGATTGAATTTTTAACATCGTAAGCTGTATCAATCTATAAAAAATGAGACTTAATCGAATATTTCAGATTATGTTCTTAATAAGTCCCAAATTTGCACAACAAACTATTGACCTGTTTATTTAAAGCATGAAATTTTCTACTGAGATTTTAATTCGCAAACCATTGCAAGATGTTATTCATAAAATGAATAATATTGAAAACAAAAAGCATTGGCAAAATGGTCTTTATAAGATTGAACATCTTTCTGGAAATCCAGGTGAATTTGGTGCTAAAATTAGACTTACATATAGGTTTAGTGGACGACAAATGGAAGTCATTGAAACTATAACAAAACAAAACTTCCCTGAAGAATTTCATGCCGATTACGCATCAAAAGGCATTAGAAACATTCAAGAGAATTATTTCAAAAGTACCAAAGAAGGTGATACACTTTGGACTTGTGTTAATGAATATATACCTACTAATTTTTTAATGCATGCCATGATTGTTTTTATGCCTAGAACCTATAAAAAACAAGCGCGAAAATATATGGCGAACTTTAAGAACTTCATTGAAAACGGAACTTCTGTAACTCATGCGTAAACTTAAATTAATTTGGGACTTCAGAGGTCCTGCTAGTCAACGAACGGCTGAGCATCATTTGATTCATTTAAAGGAGTATATACTTGCTGAATCATTAAATATAGATATTACAGGTGTTGAAACACTGAGTGATATGCACAGTTTAGCCTACTTAGTTGTTGATGAAAGTGACATGAAACCCATTAGAGATGCCCTAAAACCTCATAGAGGTCAAGTTTACCAAGATTAAAATGTACGCTTTAGCAAGCTTTGCATAAATCTTCTAGGTGGTACGGATAATATAATTTTAAGATCTTCAGGAATTGAAGTTTCTTCATCTAAAAACTTCAGAATGGTTTTAACGTTTACTTTCTTAAACATTGAAGAAAAAATTGCTGAACCTTTTTCATTATAATTTGCCAAAACATCTAAGAAAATTAAATCGTACAATTCAAATTTTGAGGTTTTATAAAACTTTGATAAGTCGTTCTCAGACTTCAAAAATCTTATAAGAGACTTGGTCTTTTTTGTGGTATTATTAAAGGAATAACCGGTACTTGCTTTTGTCCAGCCACCAGCGGTGCCAATATTCAAAATATTCTTAGAATTTAATTGAGCAAACTTAAAAGACGTCATTGGTATTGCACCTTTTTCTTTTTCTACTATTTCATAGTCTTCAATACCTTTATCTTTAAGATAGGTTTTTATAGCTTCTTCGTATTCTGAGATTTCTAAAAAGTCTTTTGAAAATAACGTATATTCAAACAGTGCTGTCTTCCTGTCTAAAGGTAACACATACATAAATCTGGTATTCCCTTTTTGCGGAATTGTAAAATCCATAAAAGTGGCTGTATTATCATCAAAAATGTCAGTTTTTGTTTTCACAAACCACCCAACAAAATGCTGCTGTATGACTGGATATTTGTTTTGAGAATAATAAATATCTGGATCTGGAATACTATTAAACAACTTTTTACCAACGTAATCAGCATGTTCCGTTTTTACTAATACGCTATCATCTTCATCTTTAAAACTCTCTACATCATCTTCAACAAACTTAAAGTTGGGTTTCTCATTAATTGTTTTCCAAAGCGAATTATAAAAGTTCTCACTTCGTATCATTTTGTATTGATAAGGCGTAATATCAAATGTCTTTAAATGTGTATTACTTCCAAAAATAATATTCGGCCAGACCTTGGTTAAAATATTATCCCATTCACCTTTGCCATTTTCCCAATAACACCATGTTCTATCATTACCTTTATCTTTTACTTTATCAATAATTAGCACAGTCTTATCATCAAAATATGGATCTAATGCTAAACGATATGCTAGCATTAAACCTGAAGCGCCTGCGCCTAAAATGATGTAATCGTAACTCTTCATTTAGTAGATTAGAAAAACAGTAAAGAATACAATTATTGAAATGAACACTTGTATTGAAATTGTTTTGTTGGTTTTTATTTTAAAAGACTGATAACCTAAATGTGCTACAAAAGCAGTAATTAGCCAACCAATATAGTTTTGCAAAGGCACAACACCATTCTCAAATTCCCAGAAATCAAATCTTGGTGCGGATACTTCAATAATAAAATCTAATCCCGTCATTAGGGCGCCACCAATAAAAGCACTCAACAATACATTCTTTGTAATTGTTTTAGCAACATCGGCTGTTATCATGGTTAACAAGGCCCAATTAACACATATCATAATAGGTACTCCAAAAACTTTATAGCCCAAATTTTCACCATAAGCATAACTTCCAAAAATTAGCCCATAATTAACACCTAATGCTTCAGTTATAAATCCTAAGAAAAAAGGAATACTAAGTGCAAATAACAACTTTCCACTAACATCTTCAATTAGCCAAAATACGGCTAAAAAACTCACCAATAAATTCAATGGTGTTAATGATAAAAACCACTCTTGATAATCAGAAAGAATACCAAAAATGCCAGATATTGTGAATAACCAAACAACAAAAACAGATATTTTTAGCTTTAGACTTTTATCCATCCTAGTTATTATTTTCAATAAGTTCAGATACTATTTTTCCTGATAGTAAACATAAAGGTATGCCGCCACCAGGATGCACACTTCCACCGCAAAAAAACAAATTCTTAATAGAACTCTTAAAATTTGGGTGTCTTAAAAATGCAGCATACTTATTATTGCTAGAGGCACCATATAACGCACCTTGATAACTTTGCGTTTTAGACTCTATTAATCTTGGATCTAATACACTTTCATACTCTATTAAGTCATCAAGATTAACATTTAACAATCGGTTGACTTTGTGCTTTATATTTTCTCTCGATTTTTCAATAATACTATCCCAATCTTGTCCTGTATTACTTGGCACATTTATCATTACGAACCAATTTTCGCACCCTTTTGGCGCATCGTCCTGCTCATCCTTCGAAGTAATATTTATATATACTGTTGGGTCATGATGTACATCTTTTCTATTAAAAATATAATCAAACTCGGTCGGATAATCTTTTGAGAAGAAAATATTATGTAAATCTAATTCTGGAAATTCTTTTTTCACTCCCCAATAGAAAATTAATGCAGAACTACTTCTAGGTTGCTGAAGTATTTTTTCAGGTGCTTTTTCCTTTGGTAAAAGATTCCTATATGTGGGAACAACATCAGCATTTGATACTACAATGTCGGCTTTAATGATGTCCTCTCCAACCAAAACACCACTTGCTCTATTATTCTCAACCACAATTTCATTAACCTTAGTATTAAAATGATACGTCACGCCAATATCTTTGGATAGCTGAAACATGCTTTGTGTAATTTGATGCATTCCACCTTTAGGGATAAAGGTACCATAGTACTGCTCTAAATGAGGTATCATAGACATTATTCCTGGAGTCTTATATGGTGAAGACCCATTATATGTCGCAAAACGATTATATAATTGCACTAAGCGATCATCTTTAAACACTTTTACATTAAGCCCATTTAAAGTGGTATTAATATCTAGAGCATTTACATTAAATATAGCCTTTAGTGTATCTTTTGAAAGGTAAGTTGATCCCTTATGCAATGATTTTTCTAAAAATAATGAAGCCGTTAAATCGTACTTTCTCTTGCTTTTATTTAAATACTCTAATAAAGCAGATTTATCTACATTAAACACTTTTGACGCCTCTTCTGAGAAATCATCAACATTAGCCAAAGCACTAAATGTTGTGCCATCTTCGTAAAAATAATTGCAAATAATATCTTTCTTTTTGTAAGAGAAATATTTAGAAATATCTTTCCCTGCAACCTTAAACAAATCTTCTACATACTGAGGCATAGTAAATAAAGATGGCCCCATATCAAAACGATAGCCTTGTTCTGAAAATGCCGTAAGTTTGCCACCTGGATAAGAATTCGCTTCAAATACGTTGACGTTGTGCCCTTGCGACCGTAGTCTAATTGCGCTTGAAAGGCCAGCAATTCCTGCACCAATTATAATAATAGATTTTTTGTTCATGTATCACAAAGATACATTGAAATAGAGCCTATATGTTCTCTATTAACATTTTATAAAGAATATAAAATTGACATAAAAAAAACAGCATCTTAAAGATGCTGCTTAGTTTATTATAAGGGTTCTAATTATCTTGAATAATTAGGTGCTTCTTTAGTAATTGTTACATCATGTGGATGACTTTCATTGATACCTGAACTTGTAATTTTTACAAAACGCCCAGTCTCCTTTAAAGTTTCAATATCCTTTGCACCACAATAACCCATTCCTGCTCTAAGACCACCAACAAATTGATGAATACTTTCGTTTAATTCACCTTTGTATGGTACGCGACCTACAATTCCTTCAGGAACTAATTTTTTAATATCGTCTTCAACATCTTGGAAATAACGGTCTTTACTTCCATGTTTCATGGCTTCAACAGAACCCATTCCACGGTAGGATTTAAACTTACGTCCTTCGTAAATAATAGTTTCTCCAGGACTTTCCTTTGTTCCTGCTAAAAGTGAACCTAACATTACGCTATCTGCACCAGCAGCAATAGCTTTTGGGATATCACCAGTATAACGAATTCCACCATCAGCAATTACTGGCACCCCAGAACCCTTTATAGCAGCGGCCACTTCTAGTACTGCTGAAAACTGAGGGAAACCAACACCAGCAACAACACGTGTTGTACAAATTGAACCTGGACCAATACCTACTTTTACAGCATCAGCTCCTGCCTCTACTAAATATTTAGCCGCTTCACCAGTAGCTATATTACCAACAATTACTTCTAATTGTGGAAATTGATTTTTAATTTCTTTCAATACCGAAACAACACCTTTTGTATGTCCGTGAGCAGTATCAATAACAATAGCATCAACACCAGCATTAACTAATGCTGAAGCTCTTTCAACAGCATCGCCAGTTACACCAATTGCTGCAGCAACACGAAGTCTTCCGTATTGATCTTTATTTGCATTAGGTTTTTGAGTCACCTTAGTGATATCTCTAAACGTAATTAATCCAGACAGTTTATAATTGTCATCAACAATTAATAATTTTTCAATTTTATTTTGTTGCAAGATTTTCTCAGCATCTTTTAATGACGTTCCTACTGAAGATGTTACTAAGTTTTCACTTGTCATTACCTCAACTATAGGTCTTTCATTTTTATGCTCAAAACGTAAATCTCTATTCGTAACAATTCCTTTTAATTTACCATCTTCATCAACAATAGGAATACCACCAATACTGTGTTCGCGCATTGCATTTTTAGCATCTGCTACAATTGCAGTCATCGGTAAAGTCACAGGATCTATTATCATGCCACTTTCAGCACGTTTTACGCGTCTTACTTTTTGAGCCTGCTGCTCGACAGTCATGTTTTTATGAAGTACACCAATACCACCTTCTTGAGCCATGGCAATAGCCATTTTACTCTCTGTAACTGTATCCATAGCTGCAGAAACTACAGGTATATTGATAGTAATATTACGTGTGAATTTGGTTTTTATACTAACCTCTCGTGGTAAGACTTCTGAAAATGCAGGAACTAAAAGTACGTCGTCATAAGTAAGACCTTCGCCAACTAGTTTATTATCGTGTGCTGTCATGATGCAATTACGTTATAATTGCGTGCAAATATACAACTATTATTGCTTTAGTAGCAATCCATTTTAATTTGTTCGTTATTTTCAAACACACTTAATGGAGCCTTAAGTTCTTTAATAGTGAATTCAGCTAAAATCTCAAGAACACGATTTTGCATGGCAATAGCTCCACAAATCATGATGACACCTTCATTTTTTAAGGCATTGACAAATATTGATTTGTTTTCAAGTATTAGGTCTTGCACATAAACTTTATGTTTCTCTTCTTGAGAATACGCAGCATGAAAGCTTCTTAAATGGTTTTCTACCAATGCTTTATTAATATATTCTGAATATAACTCTAATGATGCCTTAGTGCGGCCTCCCCAAAATAAGTGTTTCTTAATGCCAATATTTCCAGAGATCATACCTAAAAATGGTGCTATACCAGTTCCGTTTGCTATCATAATAACCTCTTTGGCATAAGTAGGAAAATGAAAATCGAGATTCCGTTTCAACTTAGCCTTAATGTTATGATTCTTTTGAAGTTTACTAAGTTGCGTAGAACAAAGCCCAAACTCGTGTTTTTTAATACTGAGAACAATCCTTTCACCTATCCTTCCAATTGAATATAAGCGCTCTACATGGTCTTCCTCTGGATATAAAGCGAGTAAATCTCCTGACTGAAACTTCTGTTTTTTATAAGGTTTTAATTGCAATAAAAAAGTATCATCCACATTTAGAGTTGTATTATTTATAACTTCAAAATCTTTAAGTTTTTGTGTATTAACAACAGGCTTTGTGCTTTTTATTTTGAGTTGTTGTTGTGATGCACGATTCCAATTTGAAATCCATGTTTTAAAAGCTTCGGTAGATTGGTTATTAATTTTAAATAGCTCTAAATGTTGTTCGAAGTTTGGTAACATCTTTAAATGTTCATTCACTTCAATAGCATATTTACAGAAATCCGGATACATTCTTGACCCAAAACCCACTACAGAATACTTAAGCTTTTGAGATTGCTTTACATTACCTAACAACTTTATAAATTGTGTTGCATTACTAGGTGCATCACCTTCACCATAAGTCGATGTAAAAACAATGAGTTGCTGTGCATTTTTGTAAGACTTATAATTATTCATTTGATCTACAAAAACCGAGTTTCCGGCTTCTGATAAAGCCTCAGAAAATTGTTTTACAAAGCGTTTGGTATTTCCTGTTTCTGATCCTAAAAGAATAATATATTCTGCTTCATCTTTACCTATTCTATTATTTATTTTGGTTTTATCCCTACGTCGTTTTAAGGTCATTGCAAACCCAGAATACATAAAAAATAAAATCGCCAAACAGGTTAATAACAAAATGATTGCCCAAAATATTGATCCTTGTCCTGTATGTAGTTTTAGACTTAGCGCTGAAAGTAGTACTACCAGTGGTTTTTGTCCTTGACTAATTATTTTTCCTGTGTATTGATTAACAAATAACTCCTTATCATTAAGTTCTATAATAAAATAGTCTTCTTCATCTTCTGAGAATGGAAACTCAACAGATTTTACCTGTGACAAATCTATATCTTGAAATATTTCAAAATCCTGAATGTTCTTCTTTTCTAAAACGGTGTCATCTTCATTTGCAATTTGAATTATTTTATCTGAAGGTAACGCATCAAACTTTTCTAAAGACAAGTACACACCTGTAAGTGTTACAATTATTATGGGAATAATTGCATATCGGCCAAAAACAACATGATAATACTGTTCAAAATTTTCTTTCACAACCTTTGAAAAGAAACGTTTAATTCCACCTTGACGCTTTAGAACCAGTTTTACTCCAGTAATGGCTATTAAAAGAAGAAAAAATGAAGACAATCCCACTAAAAATCGTCCTGTAGATTTCAAGAATAATGAACGATGTAGATTGGTTGCAAATTCAAATATTGGTGCCTTCTTAATAAGCTGACCAATATTTTCACCCGTTTTGGGATCTATATAAAACGTTTCGCTCTTGCCTTCTTTTGTAATTACAGAAGCACTGATAAAGCTATTTTTGTCGACTGTGAGAGTTATGACCTCATCATATTCATTCTCTAATACATGTAGCGTTTCAGCTAACGAAATGTTTCTATCAACAGCAAACGGTTGAAGCTGGCTTGAGATTGGCTCAAAGGTTAGTATTATACCTGTAACTGTAGCTATGAAAATAAAAACAGCTGAAGATATAGCCAATAATAAATGACTATATCTCCATATCGAAATCGTCATATAAATCTTTCTATTATTGTGGCATCATGCGGATATATCGTATAAATCCTTTTCCTTCAACTTTGCTTTTTACAGATTCTGAAGTCAATTCAAATTCTACGTCATCTGCATAGTATTCTTGGTCTTCTACAGCTGTTTCAAATCGGATTTTATAACCCTTATCTAGTTTGTCGTTAGGTATTTTTATAATACTTACAGCTCTTTCACCTCCGCTTATAGTCGCTCCAGTAATAGCGTCTATATTCGGACGTCTTTTGCCGTAAAAATTCCACCATTCTGTAATATCAAAATACCATTCATCATCATCACCTTGCACATATAATGTTTCTTCGTATTCACCATCTGGATTCAGTAATGAAATAACAATATATGCACCTTCACCTGTGTAATTTGTCATTTGAATCATGCATTTATATTTAGAAACATCATCACTTTTAAAAGAGGTAAAACTTAAAAAAGTTAGTAAGGTTATTGGTAATAGTATTAATAATGATTTCTTCATTTAATATTTATTTTAAAAATGTAATATCTATGGCATTGATTTTAAGTAACTCATTTTCGCTAGCCAAATCAAATACGGTTTCTTCAAAATCAGTTTTTATTGATTTATCTGCACCAATTGATAACAAATAATTCAGGATTATTTCATTCTTAGCTTTCATTGATGCAATATGAAGTGCTGTTAAACCATCACTGTTCTTTGCATTGATTTCTATTTCAAAATCCTTTAAACGCTTTATCAATTCTAAATCATTTTTTTCAACAGCTAAATGGTATAATGTATTCTCTTTAGATTGATTTTTGGTCATGTTCAGTCCTGCTCTTAAAAGCAGTTCTAATTTATCGTCGAAGATTTTTGAATTTTTATTATTGAAGGCATTTAGAAGATAATATGCAAGTGAATTACCCTTAGAATCAATTATGGAAAGATCTGCGCCATTTTCTAACAAATAGGCAACAACATCTTTACCATTTCTTTGCACTGCCAACATTAGGGCAGATTGACCTTTTTTATTGACGTAATTTAGATCTGTATTTGTATTTGCTAACAGTTTAATAATGTTTAAATCGTTTCTAGAGGCTGCATTCATAAATGGTGTATTGCCATCTGTATTTTCTTGATTTGGATTTACTCCTTTTTCTAGAAAATAATTGATGACATCTATATCTTTACAATTGTATGCCAATGCATGCAAAGGAGTTTCTCCCTCTTTAGTCTTCACATTTGGTTCTATACCCAAAGATTCTAAATATTGGTATACTTCTAAACTGTTAGTATGACGCCTTGCACCTTTTCCAGCAAAGATCATAGGATTACCACCTTGATCATTAAAGGTTTGATATGGAATACCAAATTCTACCAATTTTTTTAATAACGAAATATTTCCTCGTTTGGCAGCATAGTTAAACAACCCGTTACCATGTTTATCCGTGTCCTTTACAGAGATTCCTTTATCCTTAAAATAATCAATAAGCTTCGTATCGTTTAAAAAAGGAACTACCAATAATAATACATTGGCTTCATCATGATTTTTTTCTTTTAAAACATCTGCACCATGGGTAATCAACCAATCATAAAGCTTTGTATCTGTTTGACCTGTTGAAGCCGCAAAATTCATCACAGTATAACCATGGTCATCAACGATATCTGTCTTAGCACCTTTATCTAAAAGGTATTGCATCATTTCAATGTTATTCTTGTAAGCAGCCCAGAAAATATAAGTTCTTCCATCGTGAGTAATCTTATTGACTCCATTACCTTCCTGACTTAAAAGATACTCTATGGTTTTGTTATCAACCTTTTCAATTAAGGCGTAAGTCACAGCATCAAAAGCGTTGCTATTTAGTGCAGAAACGTCATGTCCTTCTTTTATATGCTTTTCTACATTGGCAATTGATGGATTAGATTTCCAATAAGCTCTATCTAAAAATATATTAGAATCTTGAGCAAAAAGCGGAATACTAACTAATAGTGTTAGACTGAAAAAGTATTGCTGAAATTTATTCATATTTACTTCTTTACAAAAGATTCAATTGTCTCTTCAATAGCATTTTTCTCTGTTAATGCGTCATCAAACAAATGTTTAAATAATACCTTATTATCTACTTTAGCTTCGAGGTTTAGATCTTTATTTCTACCATAAACATCCTCCCATTTAGTTCTTACTAGAGCCCATTTATCGTAATTTTCTTTCCACCAATCTGCCGCAGCTTGGCAACGACTATCATCTACTTTCACATAAGTATTATAACCTTTTTCTTTTGCTAATAATATATCCTCTTTTCCTTCTTCTCTAATCACTTTAGCATTGTCTTGATCATGAACCCAACCATAATCAGTGATTTCGTGACGGTTTCCTCTTTCGGTAACATTATAGTCACTACGTTTAGTGTATTCTCTTCTTGGTAGTGGAGCATCTGTAGTATTTTCCCAGTAGCTTTTTCCATCAACATGTACCCAAGTTGAAGAACCTTCGTAACGTGGACTGTCATCTACCTGATATACTTTTTGCGTCCATTGTCCTTTAACTTCTTCTTCAGATTTGGTTTCAAACACCCATTGGTTATCACCGTTAAACATGTAAAAGTCTTTATTTTCAAACAACCAGTCTTGTCGCCAGTGCTTTACGATGTGATATTGGCCGCCATGACCTACTTGTAATAAATGTTGTATTGAAATTTTATTCTCTTCATCAGTTACCAATTCTGCCCATTCAAGACCTTTAGAAATTTTTGTATCAGAAGGTCTATATAAAGAATCATTACTGTAATTGAATGTCTCCGTAAAATTAAAGGTCACCTCATAACAACCGCACATCTTTTTGATGGCATTTTTGTCTAATTCCTTTTTGTCTTGTGCAGTTAATTCCATTGAAAAACATAGCGCCAATAGCGCAATAAATACTCTAGATGTCATGTGTAAAAAATGTTTATTTTTATTTAGAATGATTTAAAATAACTTATATATTTGCCGCAAATTTAATCAAGAATGAGTCTAAATAAAAATTATTTTTACTTTTATTTTTCACTTTTTTTAATTGGTTTTACACAAGCTCAAGACACCAAAACCATACAAAAGGATTCGTCAAAAGTTGAAGCATTAGATGAAGTTATTATATCCGCTACACGTACCCCAAGACAATTATCATCCTTACCTCTACCTGTGACTCTTATCTCTAAAAAACAAATCAAACAGACTGGTACGATAAGGTTAAATGAAATACTATCTGAGCAAACTGGTGTTATAGTAGTACCAGATGAAAGTGGTTTTGAAGGTATACAGATACAAGGCATCGGCGCAGAATATGTCATGATAATGATAGATGGTGTTCCTTTGGTAGGTCGAAGTGCCGGAAATTTTGACTTGAGCAGATTAGCAGTTGGAAATATTAAACAAATTGAAGTTGTTAAAGGTCCATCAAGTGCTTTATATGGTAGTGAGGCTCTTGGTGGTGTGATTAATATTATAACCGATAAACCAAAGTCTGAAGAA
The DNA here is from genome assembly GCA_964517835.1 of uncultured Flavobacteriaceae bacterium. Taxonomy (GTDB): domain Bacteria; phylum Bacteroidota; class Bacteroidia; order Flavobacteriales; family Flavobacteriaceae; genus Winogradskyella. The sequence goes on from CAZFEV010000001.1 coordinate 29,593, forward strand.
CTAAAAGGCAATGCTTCATTTAGAGTTGGATCATTTAGGCAACTTGATACCAATATAAATATTGACCAAAAATTTGAAAAACTTGGATACAGTATTTTCCTAAATCGCTTTTCTAGTGAAGGCTATGATCTCACACCAGAAACTGCAGGACAGACTGTTAGTCCTTTTGAAAATTACACTTTAAACGGAAGACTTTTTTATGACTTTAATGACCATTTAAAACTATTTAGTTCAACACGATATTACACGCAAAATCAAGAGAATAATTTTGAAACTACAGATGACATCTTTGAAGGAGAATCCGAAGAAACGGAATGGAATACACATTTAAGATTAAATCATAAATGGAACGATAACTTGCGCTTTGAATATGAATTCTATTTCACAAATTATAAAGCTATAGAATCCTCTCAAAGTCCTATCACTGATAATGTTTTGTTTAGCAGTAATTTTAATCAACATCTTTTACGACCAGAAATACGATCTATCTATAACACAAATAACTTAGGTACTATTACAAGTGGAATTGGATATCAATATGATGCATTAGATAGAGCCTTTTTTGACAACCAAATCAATTTTAACTCTCAATATATTTATGCACAATGGGATTTGGATGTTTTAGATGACCTCAACCTCATTATTGGTGCAAGGTTCGATAATCATTCTGAATATAGCGATCAGTTAAGTCCCAAACTTGCATTACGATATGATGTAAATGAAAACCTCGCTATCAAAGGCTCTGTTGGCTATGGTTTTAAGGCACCAGATTTCAGACAACTTTATTTCGACTTTACAAACTCAGCAGTTGGCTACACCGTTTTAGGATATAATGTCGTGTCAGACAAATTACTAGAACTACAAAATGCAGGTCAAATTCTAGATATTGTCGCTCCCTTAGAACAGTTTAATTATCCTCTTAAAGCAGAAAGTTCAGTAGGTATTAATGTAGGTGCAGTCTTTAAAAAAGACAAATGGAAGGCTGAACTAAATCTGTTTAGAAATGATTTTAAAAACCTTATTGACACTCAAATCATCGCAAGGAAAATAAATGGACAAAATGTTTTTAGCTACCGCAACTTTGATGAAGTCCTTTTTACTGGTTTAGAACTAGATGTAAACTTCAATTGGACTGATAATTTGAATCTCTCTGGTGGTTATCAGCTATTGTATGCCTACGATAAAAGACAATTAGACCGCATAGAAAATGAAGAATTATTTACCATTGATAATTCTGGTAGAACGGTACTTGTAGAACGTTCAGATTATTTCGGGTTAGTCAACAGATCTAGACATACGGCAAATTTCAAAGCTTTTTATACCATTCCAAAAATTAAATCCAACATTAATCTGCGTTTTATTTACAGGAGTAAGTATGGGCAATTTGACACTAATGGAAACACAATCTTAGATACTTATGACGATAGCTTTGTTAATGGTTTTATAACGGCAAATTTTGCCTTTACAAAGCAATTTGGAAACCATTTTGACTTGCAGGTTGGTGCCAATAATTTATTCGATTACACAGACAATAACATACCCAATTTAAATGGTATCCAATTATTCTCAACACTTAATTATAATTTTTAAAATAAATCCATAATAAAATGATTAACACAATGCGAACATTAAAAACAATGACTTTACTTGCTTTATTTATCGGTTTTACCTCATGTAGTTCTGATGACGACAATGGCACAAACAGATCTGAGGTGGAATCTGTAACAATTGAAAACTTACATGCACCACAAACTGGTGGACAAGGTCAACCAATTGGTGGTAATTTTGTAAAATTCGATTTTTCTACTGGTTTACAAACAGATAGCGACACAGAATGGGATATTGCATTTAGAGGTACAACAATCGCTATAAATGGTGGTACTGAAACAGGAACAGCTGACGAACCAACACGTAATGGTAATGCTGGAGCTACTATTGTAGATGGTACAATGGCAAGTGTAACTTCTGTTGATGGACTTACATTTAATCAAGATAGTTCTACTGGATTTGCTATAGCAACAGGTAGTGATAATGGCTGGTACAACTACAACTTTATGACAAATCTTGTAACTAAAATTCCTGGAAAAGTTTTGGTTTTTCGCACAAGAGATGGACGTTACGCAAAGGTTGAAATTATCAGCTATTATTTAGATGGAGATACTTCTAACCCTGCAAACGGTAGACATTATACGTTTGATTACGTATACAATCCGAATGAAGGTGAAACCACATTCTAATTACATAAAATATATTCCATCATTTCCATGAGTCTTTAGCCCTTTTCAAGAGAAAGGGCTTTGGTCATTTAAGTCCCAAACTAACTATCATAATAACAAGCACTTAAAATCTTCAATTACATATATCCATTTATTTCCCATAGACATATCTGTCGCCAATAATTTCTAATATCTAAATTTATTTTTATTTATTCTAAATTAATTTTGATTACTTAAAATATGATATTAGTTTTGCAGGCGCAACAACAACCTATTTTAATTTATTCTAAATAAATGAAATTTAAATTACCAACCGCATTACTTCTTTTTACAATTTTATTTGGTAATGCACAAGAACAACCTAAAGAAAAAGTAAAAGATTCCATTCAAGCCCTTGATGAAGTTATATTAGTTTCAGATGTCATCTTTGGCAGCAAATTTGTAGCCAAAAATCGCACAGGTTCTGCCTATTATATTTCACCACAAGAGCTTAAAAAATTCAGTTACACAGATATAAATCGCGTGCTTAGAGCGGTTCCAGGTGTTACTTTTTACGAAGAAGATGGTTTCGGGTTAAGACCAAATATAAGTTTAAGAGGAACCTCGCCAGAAAGAAGTGCAAAAATATCACTTATGGAAGATGGAGTTCTTATTGCTCCTGCACCATACAGCTCACCTTCTGCCTATTATTTCCCTTCTGTAGCGCGTATGCAAGCTGTAGAAATTCTAAAAGGTAGTAGTCAAGTTCAATATGGCCCTTTTACAACTGGTGGTGCGATAAATATGGTTTCTACCCAAATCCCAGACAGTTTTGCAGGACAAGTAAGGGCTAGCTATGGTAGTTTCAATACAAGTCAATTGCACGCTAGATTTGGAGACAGTAAAGAAACTATTGGCTACATGGTTGAATATCTTAATTATAATTCTGATGGCTTTAAAAATTTACCTGATAATAGTAATACAGGATTTGATATTAATGAAGTTGTAGCTAAATTTAGGGTGAACAGCAAAGCCGATGCTAAACTGCAACAAAGCTTAGAAACAAAATTTCAATACTATGATGAAGTTTCTAACGAAACCTATTTAGGTCTTACTGAAAATGATTTTTCAAATTCTCCTTACAGCAGATATGCGTCTTCACAAGAAGATCAAATGACAGCAGAGCATATTCAATTAATGCTTACGCACCAACTCAACTTTTCAAAACGTTTAAGAGTAACCACAAAAGGATATTACAACAAGTTCAAAAGAAATTGGTACAAACTTGATGATGTCATATTTAATGGTGACAAGCAAAAAATTGCAACTGTAGTTGCTAACCCTAATGATTTTGCAAGTCATATGGACATCATTAGAGGAACCGTAAATTCAGAAAATGATGCTTTGTTATTAAAAGCCAATAATAGGGTTTATATATCAAAAGGTTTACAAACTAAGTTTGATTACCACTGGTATGGAGAAAACACATTTCATGATTTAGAAATTGGGGCACGTTATCATTATGACGAAGAAGACCGTTTTCAATGGGAAGATGGATATAATATCATTGATGGTAATATGACATTGACGTCACTAGGGGAAAGAGGCGCTCAAGGTAACAGAATTAGTAGTGCAACAGCTTTTGCGGCATATGCCATGTATAAGTTAAAGTATAATAAACTAACAGTTACGCCTGGTTTACGATATGAAAACATCATTCTAGAAAGAAAGAACTTTGGGAGTAATAATCCAACGAGATCAAGCAATGACGTTTCTATTAGAGAAAATAGTGTTGATATACTCATACCTGGTGTTGGGTTTAACTATGCTTTTAGAAATGATCTATCTGTCTTTGGAGGTGTTCATAAAGGATTTTCACCACCTACTAACGAACCTGGTCAAGAAGCAGAAGAAAGTATCAATTATGAATTAGGTTCGCGTTTTGCTATAGGTAAATTAACTGGTGAAATTGTTGGATTCTACAATGATTACAGTAATCTTTTAGGTAGCGATTTAGCTGCTACTGGCGGAACTGGTTCTCTAGATCAATTTAATGCTGGTGAAGTTGCTGTTAGTGGTATAGAATTATTACTTAATTACAATGTACTTTCTAAAAACGAGAAATTTAACTTACCTGTAACCTTTGGCTATACTTTTACAAATACTGAATTTTTAAACAGCTTTGGAAGTAATGCTGGTCTATGGGGAACAGTAGCTGAAGGTGATGAATTACCATACATTCCTAAACATCAATTCAATGCTTCTGTTTCATTAGAACATAAGGATTTTGAAGTTAACCTTAGTGGACGCTACAATGGTGAATTTAGAACAATGGCTGGTACAGGAGATATTCCATCTGATGAGTTGGTCGCTTCAAACTTTATTATAGATTTTTCAGGGAAATACCATTTCTCAAAGAAATTAAGTCTTACAGCTGGGATTATTAATCTTTTAGATGAAACTTATGCTGTTTCTAGAGTACCAGCAGGTTTAAGACCAGGACATCCTTTTGGTGCTAATGCAGGATTAGAATTTAGATTCTAAATATTAAAAATTGCTATGAAAAAGAGAAAAGCGTTACCTTTTATAGGTAGCGCTTTTTTTAACTCGTTAAAATTACTTAACCAACTCTAGTTTTGTAATCACTAAAACTTCATATTCTTCTTCAAACTCGTCTTCTTCTGTTTCCGTTTTGTAAGTTACTTTAAAAGTCTTGCCTTCGTATTTTTCGTCTGTTAAGTCATAAGCTTTTAATACAGACGCTTCGGCTTTTACAAATGTGTAAGTTTCTTCGTCTTCGCCATTTTCTGTAAAGTAATACATGCCTTCATCGTGATAATCGAAAGTTGCAGTGATTGTTGTTGTGTCTTGGCTTACTGCCATTATTATTGTGCTTAATATTATGAATATTGTTTTCATTGTTTTGTGTTTTAAATTGTTATTTTATTTATTTTGTCCTAATGAATGTATTTCAGCATCTCATTACTTGTGTTATGAGAACCTGAAACAAGTTCAGGTTGACAGTTAATTGTTGTTTTTGTATCGGAATTTATTCACCTCAAGTCCGATGCTTTTAGTAAGTAGTACTTGGTACGCTTAGCTGTGAGTATAGTTTTAATTATTCTTAATCCTATCTTTTAGGTTTCGACTGCGCTCAACCTGACATTAGAGGAATGACAGTTAGTGCGTGATTACATTAATTTTAAAATAAACATATCTATAACTTCAACGAGAATGAGTATGATGATTATCCACTCTAACTTACTGCTTTCTTTGTGGTCCATAATGTCCTTAAAAAGCTCTAGGTTTTCTTTGATAATATCTACGCGCTCGTGAATGCGTCTGTATCGATTTTTTAAATCGAAACTGAGTTTAAGTCCATTGTCTAATTTGTTAAGTGTTTCTGATTCCCAAACAATGTCTGGTGCATCAAAAATGTACAGGTTTTCTAGAATTCCGTTTTTAATGTTCAAGGTTTTCCCAATGAAACGCTTTAACTTATTACCGCCTATGTCTAACTTTCCGTTTTCTTCTAAATACTTGGTATGAAGATTAGTTTCTGCCAACAGACTTTCGGTAATTTCAGAATAACGTTGTAAAGCTACAGATTGCGATGTATTAAGCAATACAAGACGTAATAGCTCTTCATTTAATTCTGGTAAAACCACTGTATTAAATTCAACTTTTTGAGTATTTGGCTTTACTTCTACTCTAACATCTTCTGATAATTTTTCAGTAAAATAATTAGTACAAGCTGATTTTAAATGCTGAATGATTGTATCAATCGTGATAGTTTCAACATTAAAAAAACTAATCATACCAAATTCAAAAATGTACATATAACTATTGTCTTCTAGTTTGTAATACAACTCATCACTGTCGTTATATTTTAAAGTGTAAGACAATAGTTCTTTGCATTGCTTTATATTAATAGCACTTGCAACTTGATAGGCTACAACTAGGTACATTGTTGATTGAATCTAATCTTCGTCTGAAAAATTATCAGCCATAGCTGGTTCTTTTTCGTAATCGTTGTCATCGTTATCGTCATCATCAGCATCAAAATCTTCCATAGCCTGAACCAAACGTTTTCCAATTTTTACTAAGTACACTGTATCATCTGTTTTGACTTCAACAGCTTCAACAACTTCATTTTGCGCATTTCTGAATGTAATTACATCAGAATCGTCATAACCATCAGGAAATTTGTCTACTAAAAGTGCTAAGATGTCTTCGTTCAACTTACTGTAATCTACTATTTTGCGTAACATTTTTTTAATGGTTTTACATACCTAATAAATAGGCAAAAATTAATGGTGCTACTATGGTAGCGTCACTTTCTATAATGAATTTTGGTGTATCAATATCTAATTTTCCCCAAGTGATTTTTTCGTTTGGCACAGCGCCTGAATACGAACCATAACTTGTGGTAGAATCACTTATTTGGCAGAAATAACTCCAGAATGGTGTATCTGTACGTTCCATATCTTGATATAGCATTGGCACAACACAGATTGGGAAATCGCCTGCAATACCACCACCAATTTGAAAAAAACCAATACCTTTTTCTGAATTTTCAGTATACCAATCTGCTAGGAATGTCATATACTCAATTCCAGATTTCATAGTACTTGCTTTAAGCTCACCTTTAAGCACGTAGCTTGCAAAAATGTTACCCATTGTGCTGTCTTCCCAACCTGGACAAACAATTGGTAAGTTCTTTTCGGCTGCTGCATACATCCACGAATATTTTAGGTCTATTTCATAGTACTGCTCTAACACACCAGACAATAATAGCTTATACATAAACTCGTGTGGTAAATAGCGTTCTCCTTTGTCGTCGGCTTCTTTCCAGATGTCATAAATATGTTGTTGCAAACGTCTAAATGCCTCTTCTTCTGGAATACAAGTATCTGTTACACGGTTTAGTCCTTGCTCTAGCAAATCCCATTCTTGTTGTGGTGTTAAATCACGATAGTTAGGAACACGTTTGTAATGAGAATGTGCTACAAGGTTCATAATATCCTCCTCAAGGTTTGCTCCTGTACAAGAGATAATATGCACTTTATCTTGACGAATCATTTCGGCAAAAATCTTACCTAATTCGGCAGTACTCATAGCACCAGCTAAGGATACTAACATTTTAGAACCATTGTCTAATTGTGCTTCGTAAGCTTTTGCTGCATCTACAACTGTAGCTGCATTAAAGTGTAAGTAATACTTTTCTATAAAGTTTGAAATTGCGCCTTTATTAGTAGTCATCTTCTTCTTGGAATTTTGCATAGTTATTTACTGACGTTTCATAGTCGTCGTTATATTCGTCTTCAAAATCGTTATCTTGAAACTTGTAGCTTAACATTTTGTAATACAGTTTTGCAGCAAGAAAATCTGAAGATTTATCAATTTTATTAGGACATAATTCTACGATATCAAAACCTACAACATTCTTTTCTTCAAACACTTGTTTTAAGAACTCTAAGGTCTCGTACCATAATAAACCACCAGGTTCTGGTGTTCCTGTACTAGGCATAATTGATGGGTCTAACGCATCTAAATCGAATGTAATAAACACATTATCTGTCATTTGGTCTATTGCAGAATCCATCCAATTATCATCGGTTGCCATCTCGTGCGCAAAGTAGGTTTTATCCATATCCATCGTGCTTTTTTCAGAAATGTCCATAGAACGGATTCCAACCTGAATTAAATTAGTCGTCTGACTAGCTTCATACACAGCACAAGCGTGGTTGCAAGTGCTACCTTCATATGATTTGCGCATATCTGCGTGTGCATCGATGTGTAATACTGTAAGGTTGTTGAAAGCTTCATTAAAAGCTCTAATAGAACCTATTGATATAGAATGTTCACCACCAAAAAGAGTTACAAACTTGTTCTTTTTTATATAGTGTTTTGTTGTAGCGTGAACGGCTTCAACCATAGCTTCTGGTGAACTATTTTCGGTTACGGCATCTGCTAAATACACACCTTGTTTATACACTTCAGATTCTGTTTCAATATCGTACAGTTCCATATTTTCCGAAGCATCTAAAAAAGCTTCTGGTCCTTTGTCTGCTCCTTTTTGCCAAGTGCTTGTGCCATCGTAAGGCACAGGAATTAAAACTACGTTTGCAGTTTCTAGTTTTGCATATTGGTCTGGAATTCCAGCATATGTCTTAGTTTTCATCTTTATAAAAAATTAAATTTGATGTGTTGTTTGTTTTGTAATCTGTTTTGACTCAACTGAGTCTGTTATTTGAGTATTGTAACCCAAAATATCTAGGAAATCTACATTGGTTTGTTGCTCTCTAAACAAACGTGTAATAATATTTCCGTCGTTGTCTTTATCTATTAAAATATGTTTTGGTGCAGGAATTAAACAGTGTTGTAAACCACCATAACCACCAATAGTTTCTTGATAAGCTCCTGTATTAAAAAAACCAATATATAATGGTTTTTCTTGCTTGTATTTTGGTAAATAAATCGCGTTCATATGTTGCTCACTGTTGTAATAATCGTCGCTATCGCAAGTTAATCCACCTAAAAGCACACGTTCGTAATTATCGTTCCAACGGTTAATAGGCAGCATTATAAAACGCTTGTTAATTGCCCAACTATCTGGTAACGTCGTAATGAAAGATGAGTTAATCATATTCCATTTTTCTCTGTCGTTTTGTTGTTTTTGATACAACACTTCGTAGATTGCTCCACCACTTTCGCCAACTGTAAAACTTCCAAATTCTGTAAAAATATTTGGTACATCAACTTCGGCTTCATCACAAGCTTGTTTGATTTGGTTTACGATTTCGTCAATCATATACGCATAGTCATAATCGAAAGCTAGTGAGTTTTTTATAGGGAATCCTCCACCAATATTTAGACTATCTAACGAAGGACATTCTTTTTTCAGATTGATATAAACGCGTAAACACTTTAATAATTCATTCCAATAGTAAGCAGTATCTCTAATACCAGTATTGATAAAAAAGTGAAGCATTTTTAACTCTACTTGCGTATTGTCTTTTATCTGATTGTTATAAAATGGCACTATGTTTTTGTAGCCTATTCCTAAACGCGATGTGTAGAATTCGAATTTTGGTTCTTCTTCAGAAGCAATTCTAATTCCAATATTGAACTTGCCATTTATTTCTTCTGAAAGTAAACCTAACTCTTCATAATTATCAATAATAGGAATGCAATTTTGGTGTTCATTATTAATCAGTCGTGCAATATTAGTCACGTATTGTGCACGTTTAAAACCGTTACAAATGATGTAATCTGTATTCGAAATTTTTCCTGACGCTTTAAGATTTTCAACAATATTGATATCAAAAGCTGAAGAAGTTTCAATATGAATATTATTCTTCAATGCTTCGTCTAAAACGTGCTTAAAATGCGAACTTTTTGTGCAGTAGCAATAGTTGTAATTGCCTTTATAGTTATGCTTTTTAAACGCATCATTAAACCACTGTTTTGCCTTATTAATGTTGTTTGAAATTTGTGGTAAATAGGTAAATTTTAAAGGTGCTCCATATACCTCAACTAATTTGTTTAAATCAATGTCGTGAAAGCGTAGCTTATCAGCCTCTAGTGTAAATTCTGGTTGAGGAAAATCAAAAGTTTGATTGATTAAATCAATGTATTTAGTATTCATTATAAAATTCTTTTTTAAGCCAAAAGCTTAACAATTAGGTATTACCGAGCTGTTCTCAGCAATATAATTATAAAATAATTGTGTGAAAAAATGTAGCAATTAGCGTCTAGCAAAAGACATTAATGCATTGCTCCAAAAAAAGAATGTAGCTCAAATACGGATTTGATTTATGGTTGTAGGATTAAACCCAAACTGAAGTTGGTTAACCATCGTGTCGATAACGGAAGTTAGCTTTAAATTTCGGTTACTTTTCCTATAAGCTGCTTTTGAAGATGACTTCCTGATTTTCAAAAGCCCGAACGTATAAACAGTTTTCACTTTGTTCAGCTAAAAACTCCTATGATAAAAGTTTTCTTATACAAATGAAAAACAAAATTTTTAATAAACAAGTGTTTTTTTGTTTTTTTTGACGAAATGCGCAATTATTTTTCAATAGACTGAAAAACAACAGATTATATTTCTATTATTTGATACGAATGTCAGGAATTTGCACAAATTTCTTTGTAATTTGAGATATTGTAACTGACAATATCTTTCAGAATACTTATGAAAAAGAGATTGCCACAGTTTTCTTTGAAAACTTCGCAATGACATTACTAATTACTTATCGCTTTTTACTAACTACTAATCTCTATAACTAATGATAAACCTTGAAAATCTTTGAAGCTTCATTGTAAGCACTTTCAAAACTCATCGCATTAAGGTCGTGAGCTTTTTGTTGTGTAAAGTAGGATAGCATTTTTTCTGTTGGCATATTACCAGTAAGTTCATCTTTTGCCATTGGACAACCTCCAAAACCTTGAATAGCACCATCAAAGCGTCTGCAACCTGCTTTGTAAGCAGCATCAACTTTTTCGTGCCAAGTTGTTGGTGTGGTATGTAAATGCGCACCAAACTCAATGTGTGAGTGTTTTGGAATAAGATTAGAAAACAAATAATCTATAGTTTCTGGATCTGAACTCCCAATGGTATCACTTAATGATAGAATCTTCACTCCCATTTTAGCTAATCGTTCTGTCCAATCTCCAACGATATCCACATTCCATGGATCTCCGTACGGATTTCCAAACCCCATAGAAATATAAACCACAACTTCTTTATTAGAGGCATTTGCAATCTCCAAAATCTCTTTCAAAGTCTCTACAGATTGTGCAATGGTTTTATGCGTATTACGCATCTGAAAGTTTTCTGAAATGGAAAATGGAAAACCTAAGTAGTCAATTTCTGGATGTTTAGAAGCATCATTTGCTCCACGAGTATTAGCTATTATCGCAAGTAACTTACTTTTTGTTTTACTAAGGTCTAATTTAGATAAAACTTCAGCAGTATCAACCATTTGAGGAATGGCTTTTGGTGATACAAAACTCCCAAAATCGATGGTATCAAAACCTACACGAAGTAATGATTGAATGTACTGGACTTTCTTCTCAGTTGGAATAAATTCCTTAATGCCTTGCATGGCATCTCGTGGACATTCAATAAGTTTTACTTGCTTGTTCATTGCCTCAAATATACGGCTAACGAAAACGTTTTCAAACTTACAAAAGAATGAAAATAGCAATTCCTAAAAAGACAATAATCTGAAGCCATTTAAATACTAAACCTGAGTTTTTATGACTCAGCGTATAGGTCTTTATTTCACCTGCTAGTAAAGCAATTGTAGAAAAAATAATAAATGACACTAACATAAAAATGCCTCCTAAAATGTAAAACTGCCAAACTGTGCTCATAGTTTCAGAAAATAAAAATCCTGGGAAAAACGCTAAGAAAAAAAGTGTCACTTTTGGATTAAGCACATTCATAAAAAACCCTTGAATAAACAACTGTTTATGATTCTTTTTGCTAGTACTTTCTGATTCTAAATCTAAATCTGCTTCTGACTTGAATACTTTATATGCTAAAAACAGCAAGTAAAGTGCACCGAGAATTTTAATAACATAAAACACCGTTTCGTTATCCTTTATTAAAACTGATACACCAAAGGCTAATAAAGTGGTATGGACAATACAACCAGTAATTAATCCACCTACAGTGGCAATGCCATAAGATTTACCATTTGTAATACTCTGAACTAAAACATAAATGTTGTCTGGACCAGGTGAGATTGCTAAAGCAGCAGTTGCAAGAACAAATGATATAAGTAATTCAGAATTCAATTAACTTCTGGCTAAAATTGCCTTATTTATGTCCTTAATTAATTTTGGCCCTTTGTATACAAAACCAGTATATATCTGTACCAAGTCAGCACCAGCTTCTATTTTTTCTAGTGCGTCTTCAGCGGAATGTATGCCACCAACACCAATAATTGGAAATGCCTTGTTACTTTTCTGCGATAAGTATTGAATAACTTTTGTAGATTTTTCCTTTATTGGTTTACCACTCAACCCGCCATTACCTATTGCTTTAAGTTGTTCATCAGTGGCCTTCAAACCTTCTCGTGAAACTGAAGTATTTGACGCAATGACACCATCAATTTTAGTCTCTGCAACCAATTCGATAATTTCATCTAATTGTCCATTATTAAGGTCTGGAGCGATTTTTAAAAGTATAGGTTTTTGAGTTTGAAATCCGTTATTTAATTTTTGAACTTCAGTAATTAACTCAATTAAATAATCTTTATCAGTGAGTTTTGCATGGCTTCCTACATTTGGACAGCTCACGTTGAGTACAAAATAATCTACATGTGGATGCAACGCTTTAAAACATATCGTATAGTCTTCAGTATAATCTTCGGGCTTCGTCTGTGTATTTTTACCGATATTTCCTCCTATGATAACACGACCTTTGTTTTTCTTTAACTGCGTAATTGCAGCTTCTAAGCCCTCATTATTGAAACCCATTCTATTGATGATACCTTTATCATCTTTTAATCTAAACAAGCGTTTTTTAGGGTTTCCGGCTTGAGCCTTTGGCGTTACTGTGCCTATTTCAATAAATCCAAAACCGAAATTAGATAGTTCATTATACAAGACTGCATTTTTATCAAAACCAGCAGCTAAGCCAACAGGGTTTTTAAACTTTAAACCAAATAATTCTCTTTCTAAACTTGGGTGTTCAATTTTATACATGCTTCTAAATAAGTTTGAAACCAAAGGAACCTTAGAACTTATTTTAATAAGTGAGAATGTAAAGTGATGTACTTTTTCCGGATCGAAGCTGAAGAGAATTGGACGGATAATACTTTTGTACATGAGAAATATTTTGCGTTGCAAAAATAAGAATCTTTAAAAAGATTTCTAACTTAATAGTCATAATAAAAATTTAAACAAACTATCATTTATCATACTTTTTAGTGTTTCAAATTCTTACATTTGGAACAATAACTAATAAAACTATAAAAATGAAGAAAATAATTATCCCTGTTGATTTTTCTAAGCATTCTGAGTACGCATTAGAAACTGGCGCAGTGATCGCCAAAAAATATGATGCTGAACTCATTGTAATGCATATGCTAGAATTATCAGAGTCTATTTTTTCTTCTTCGAGTTCAGAAAGAAACGAGGAAACAGCTTTTATGTTAATGGTTACTAACAAACGTTTTGAAGAATTTTTGGATAAGCCATACTTAGAAGGTCTTACAGTTACACCGATGATTAAACATCATAAGGTCTTAAAAGAGGTATCTCAAGTATCTGGTGAAGAAAAAGCTGACTTAATTGTAATTGGTTCAAGAGGTCATAATGATCATGACGGTATCTTCACAGGTTCAAATACAGAAAAAGTTGTACGTTACAGTGAAACTCCGGTATTTGTAGTAAAATCAAAACCTTCAAATATGGACTATGATAATGTTGTTTTGGGTTGTGATTTTACAGAAAAAAGCATAATTGCTGTTAAAAATGCATTGTCCGTTTTAAGTGAGTTATCAAAAAAAGTGACCTTATTGCACGTTAACTTACCAAATCTAAGTTTTTTAAGCACCGATGAAATTAACGAAAAAGTATCTAATTTCTTAACAGTAGCTGGATTAGAAGATGCAGATCTAAACATTGATTTCACTGCAGACCATGCTGTTGAAGACGGTATTCTTAATTATGCAAGAAGAACGGCAGCAGATGCAGTTTCTATAATTACACATGGTAGAACAGGATTGAGTAATTTCTTTGGTGGAAGTATTTCTGAAGATTTAGTAAATCATTCTAGATTACCTGTAATTACCTTTAAATTATAAACATAATTCTATACAATATAAAGCCTTGAGAATCTCAAGGCTTTTTTTGTTTTACAACTTAGATATACACTAAATTGTTACTATTTTTGAGAAAAATTGAAAAACATGCAACATATCATAAATCGCTTTATAAGCTATGTAACTGTAGATACTGAATCTGATCCAACGTCTAATACCACACCAAGTACAGAAAAACAGTGGGATTTGGCGAATAAATTAGTTGAAGAACTGAAAGCTATTGGCATGAGTGAAGTTACAATCGATGATAATGCTTACATAATGGCAACATTACCTAGTAATGTAAACCATGATGTACCAACCATTGGTTTTATATCGCATTTTGATACTTCACCAGATTTTACTGGAGCAAATGTAAAACCTCAAATAGTAGAGAATTATGATGGAAAGGATATTGTTCTTAATGCTGAAGAAAACATTGTGTTATCACCAAGCTATTTTGAAGACTTATTGTTATACAAAGGACAAACGCTTATAACAACAGATGGCACAACGCTTTTAGGCGCAGATGACAAAGCAGGAATTACAGAGATTGTAACTGCGATGGAATATCTGATTAATCATCCTGAAATTAAACATGGTGAAATTAAAGTTGGGTTTACTCCAGACGAAGAAATTGGTCGTGGTGCACATAAATTTGATGTAGACAAGTTCGGTGCAGATTGGGCATATACTATGGACGGAAGTCAAATTGGTGAATTGGAATATGAAAACTTCAATGCTGCGGGAGCCGTAATTAAGGTAAAGGGGAAAATTGTACATCCTGGTTATGCCAAAGGCAAAATGATTAATTCTATGTACTACGCATCTGAATTTATTAATGCTTTACCAAAGAATGAGACTCCTGAACATACAGAAGGTTACGAAGGATTTTTTCATTTACATACATTAGAAGGTAAGGTTGAAAGTACAACACTCCAATACATAATTAGAGATCATGATAAAAATAAGTTTGAGGCAAGAAAAGCCTTAATGCAAAAAATAATTGTAGATCTCAATTCAAAATATGGTTCAGAAATTTTTGAGATTGAAATTAAGGACCAATACTTCAATATGAAGGAAAAAGTAGAACCTGTAATGCATATTGTTGATATTGCAGAAGACGCTATGAAACAATTAGACATTACACCACTTATAAAACCAATAAGAGGTGGCACCGATGGTTCACAATTATCCTACATGGGTTTACCATGTCCCAATATTTTTGCTGGTGGACATAACTTCCATGGGCGCTATGAATATGTGCCTGTAGAAAGTATGCAAAAAGCCGTTGAGGTGATTTGCAAGATTGCTGAATTGACTGCAGAGAAGTATAAGTAAGACCTTTCTATTTCTTCCCTAAATGAAAGAAAAATACGAGGTAGGACACTTAATATATGACCCAACAATATACGATGGGTTAAACTCGGATTTATCAGACTTAGACTTCTACATGAAGTGGTTACCACGAGATAAAAATGCTCATATTTTAGAGTTATGTTGTGGAACTGGAAGATTAACCATACCTATAGCAGAGCGTGGTTACAGAAATATTACTGGTGTAGATATCACAACATCTATGCTGAACGAAGCCAAGGTAAAGGCCCAAAAAGCCAATGTTAATGTTAATTTTATTGAAGCCGATATTAGACACCTGGAATTAGCACAAACATATGACTTCATCTTTATACCATTTAATTCTATTCATCATTTATATAAAAATGAAGATTTATTCAACGTTTTTGATAGTATTAGAAAGTATTTAAAAAAAGATGGCTATTTCCTTTTTGATTGCTATAATCCTGACATCAGATATATTGTTGAAGGCGAAAAACATCTAAAACAAATAGCTGAATTCCAGACATCAGATAACCGAGAGATATTAATAAAACAACAAATGCATTACGAATATGACACTCAAATTAATCGTATTGAATGGCATTACTTTATTAATGGAGAATTTGACTCAATTCAACGGTTAGATATGAGGATGTATTTTCCACAAGAACTAGATTCATATCTATTGCTAAATAATTTTAAGATAGTGGATAAGTTCGGAGATTTTGAGGAATTTAAGTTTAATGAAAGTTCCAATAAACAAATATATGTTTGTAAGAAAGCTTAATGTGTTTTATTAAGTGTTCTATTAATTAAACCCATTCCTAAATATAGTACCGGTGAAATCAGCAATTCTTGAATTGTTCTAGCGAATCTACTCATGGCCAAAATTGGTTTTCCATCAATAAAAAACCAATCTACTAATCCAATAATTGCAATAATACATAAACCACCAATATGGACCATATGCCAGATTGTTGACATCCAAGTAATCCTGAGCTTACCAAGATGAAATGTGCCAACAAAATAAACAGCAATAGTAAATAAGAAACTGATAAAATGTCTAACTTTTCTTGGAAGTTCGGCTGTATCGCGGTGCTCCGCAATAAATATATAATAACTAGAGTATATGATAAAGATAATTACAACACCAGCAATAAACCTTACTTTATCAGACTTGTACAGTTTCATTTTCAATTTTTAAATTAATTTTTCTGGTATACACTGCCCAAAATAAAAATGTTACTGAATACACTGTGACGCTAAATATATATTTATGAGCAATATCAAAATAATACTGATAATACTCTCTAAGATATATAAGTCCTACACATCTTCCTATATTAACAGCATCAAGCAAAATTGCACCGATAATAATATACTTTGTTTTTCTCCAAAATGAAGAAGGCATACACACTATAAAACCAATGTATAATACAATAAGCTCTAAACCATTACACAAATCTGCTATATATAGTACTCTTTTATCATTATGATAAATCAAAGATGCTATTTCGTTAGATTTCTCTCCCTCATAAATAGTATTCTTTGCCTCTCTTACAGCTCTAAAATCTGACATAGGACTCCAGTTATTTAATACATACACTGAAGCATCGCCAACATGAGTGGTCAATGGATAATCTAAGGTTTTAGATTCCATAAAAAACCCCATATATAAAGCCTTCCATATAACAAAAAACAATAAGGCTTTTCCTAAAAAAAGCCTTATTGGTAATGGAATGTCGCTTAATAAAGAATTAAGCTTTATCACGTTATTTCAAATTATCTCGTAATTTTTTCACTCCAAATGCTGCCGCACCTACTAATAGTGCAACTAACCCACCATCAATTGGTACATCAACGGTATCAGTCGCACCTCCTGGAGGTCCTTGAGCAAATATATCTGCCGTAAACATAAGTGCACATATTACAGCCACACTTGTAATGACTTTTGTTAATTTACTTTTTGAATTTTTCATATTATTAATTTTTATTAGTTAATAATTAACTTCTTAGTTGTTGTTTTACCTTTAGAAGTCAATTCTACAAAATATGTTCCCATACTAAATCCGTCACCTGTTTCAACTGTGATTTTGTTTCCAGCAGCAAATCCAGATTCTTGATATAGTTTAGTTCCTAAAACATCGTAAATAGTAATCTCTAAATCATCCATTCCTAATGGCACATTCAAGTGGAATTTACCAATATTTGTTGGATTAGGATATAACTTCACTTCTGTTAAATCAAACCCACCAACAGATAAGGTCTCTTGTTGATAAACTATTGTAAAACGATCTCCAGAAATCGAAGTTAAACTATTTGAATCAACACTGAACGAATAATTTACACTTCCATTCATTGGAATCTCAGTATACGTACCTGTATAGTTGTCATATAAGAAAGGTGTTGCACCTTGTAATGAGCTTCCTTCTGCAACTAAGGTATAATTATTACTTCTGTAAGTATTAATTTCTAACTGTATTTGCTCTCCATTTTGCGGAATAGCTCTACTTTCTATACTTAGTAAAGACCCATTATTGTTAGCTGCAAAATTTTCATCTAGGTTAGTTATATCCATAGCGTCATTTCCGTCAATAGCATTATTACCATTAGAGGAAGACATTATTAATATACCATCTACCGGCGATCCACCATTAGCTAATGTTGCATTTTCAAATAATGATAAGGTTAACAGTCCTTGATTATTAGTACTGTTGTCTGAGAACGTTGACGTCTCCATACCAGAATTATCTTTACTTGACTGGTCGAACATTACAGAAGCTTGACCTGCACCTGAAGTATATACCCAACCTGCCTGACCAGCTTGCATAATATGATTTGCATCAGAACCTGCTGTCGCAACACCTGTTGTTGTTACGACAGTTGTATAAGCACCTCTGTAGCCTAATGTTGGATCCCAAACCCAAATAAAGTTAGGGTTAATATTTACAGAACTATTATGCAATAGAACATCCATATCTACTTGTGATTGGTATGGATTACCAACAGCCACAAAACGTTGCTCTGGTACATTTACACTAATCATATGCGAACCAACATTTTCTGATGTTAATTCACCTGTTGCACGTAAGGTCGTCTCAGACGGCGCTGCATTATTATCCATTAAATCTGTATTTCTATCACCTCTTACTAAGATGTGATACATTGTACCTGGATATAAATTAGTCGCATTTGTATTTGCTACTTCAACATATTCATAACCCACATTATCAAAAATATACATTGAAGGGTTGCCTGTCACGGTAACATCAAATCCGTCTGTATTACCAGCCGGACCGGTAATATGTGTATCCTGTTGCCAGTTATCTGCAATTGGTGTATTTGTAGTTACTGCAGGACTCAATTGACGATATGCTCTCTTAGCTGGAATATATCTCTCAACAGTATAATCTCCCATAAACATACCTGTACCAGCACCTACGTAACCTGTACCTGTGGCATCAGATTCGAAAGTTACAGCACCACTGTTGTCAACCATACCATCATTAACAACTTCTACATTAGGTCCTACACTTAGTGATGCCGTAGATTCAACTGTAACAGATGAACATGCATCAATGTATAGGTCTTGTCCCATTGTTAACATAGGGTAGTTAGACATTCCATTTGGAATAGTTACTTCCCCATTCATAACCATTAATCCTGGTGCCATACTATTAGACCAGTTACTTGCATTTTCCCAGTTAGCATCTGAAGCACCTGTCCAAGTATAAGCGACTGTATTTGCACATGGGTCTTGTGAACCTTCGCATGTTAAACTTAGTGTAAAATCGCCTGTAGCAGAACCAAATCCATGTATTAAAACTAGATATTCTACACCACCAATTGTTGGAATTGTAAGTTCAGAAGTAAAGCCCGAACATCCTGAACCATCATCATTACCTCCTTCACATGTAAGTCCGTTACAACCACCTGTGAAAACACTAATTTTAGTATCATAACTAGCCATATTACAAGTACTTAATGTTGCCGTACCTTCAACTCCTATAAAACTATACCATACACCAGGAGATGTATTTGATGTTGTACAGAAAGGTGCATTATCAGCGGTAGCTCCTACAGTACTTCCCTGAACTGTATCACCACAATCAATGGTTATAGCATCTGCGCACTCGTCATTTTCTGGACCTGGTGGTGGTGGCTGTGGACATGTAAAACTAAATGTCTGATCAATATCGAAATC
>CAZFEV010000001.1:49248-174354 GCA_964517835.1 uncultured Flavobacteriaceae bacterium
ACATAAGTCATTGTCTGGTGCTGGTGGTGGTGGCTGTGGACATGTAAAACTAAATTCACCTAAAGTAGCGTCACAAGCATCATCTGTAGCGTCTATACTCAATGTTACTGTAGTGCCACTATCAAATGGTCCTACCATCAGTGTACCTGCAGTAACATTTACTGGTGTGAAATCTACTACATCTGCCGTAATTTGTGTACCTGCATCTCCTGCATCTGATACAACTACCTCTACGTTAAATGTACCAGTACCATCCTCTGAACATGTCTCTACTACTGTAACACTATCTATCGTTGGTCCTGTACATTCTGGTGGTGCTACACAAGTTAAACTTAAATCAAAAGTTCCTGTTGTGCTTCCAAAACTTGAAACATAGATATAATACATCGTTCCTGATACTGACTCAAACTCTAACTCTGATGTAAAACCTGAACATCCTGACCCATCATCGTTATTATCAATACATGTTAAATCACCACATGCACCTGTATAAACTGTTATCTCTGTATCAAAGGTTGCCGTACCACACGTAGATGCCGTTACTGTATCACCTGTGCCCATAAATGCATACCATACACCTACTGAACCCGTATTTGAACCACAGCCATCTCCTGCTACTCCATCTTCATTGGTAGCACCAATGCTAGTACCACTTATCGTATCACCACAGCCAATTGGAGTGGCATCTGTACATAAATCGTTAGCTGGTGCCGATGGTGGCCCAACACTTAAATTTTGAATAGTACCTGTATGAAAACTGGTTGAACCTAAACATCCTCCAGAACCATCATCCTCGTGACGATAAACGGAAATATCAGTGTCTGTAATCGTGGCTGTCAAAGGTGATAAACCATTAGCAATCAATAAACCACCACTATCTACAAGTGTAATGTATTTATGTGCGCCATCACTATTTTGAGTTACAGTAAACTGATATTCATCACCAATATTAAAACCAAATCCTGGCGAAGATTCATCAGTCCATAAATCCGATGCCCAAGTCTGTTGGGCGCCCGAATTATCTACAGTAAATCCGGCATACGAACCGAATCCAGCAGATGTACATTGTGCATTAGCCTGAAAGCCAAGCACAAAGGAAATTATTACTAGAAAAATAATTTTTTTCATAAAATCTTATGTTAATTAAACATTAGGTTTAAATCAAACTTGGGGTAATAGCTACGCTATTCAACTTCTAAACCATTTTAGAATGGACGTAACATTTAGAAGTCATGCGGATTCTAAGAAGAATTGAATTGTAAAGTTTTACTGCTCATTTTAAATTGGTTTAATTAATTAGTGTTCACCAAAACACACCTTAAAAAAGGAACAGTAGCGTTGTATTCATAGATATGGGATATGCGATAACCAATAAAAAAACACCAAGATTCGTAAAAGAAAATTAAGACACCGACGCAATGCCATGTCTTTAATTATTTACATAGCATTTATCAGAATAATGATTCTTCTAGGGAAGATAATTGACAACTTGTCAAACAAATGATAAACTGTAACTTACGAAACAAGAAATAGTTAGTTAATGATTAATAGCGTTCCAAAATAAATATTTTTATTTAGTCAAATCATTTAACAAACAATTAATCGTTAAAGTGTTAAAATTTTCTTTTAACAGTATTTTAATATTTTAATTATCAACACATTATTAACATTATTGGTTAAAAAAATGAATAATTATCAGTTTTTTATATTAAAATCGCAATTATTATTAAATTTAATTATTATACAAAGGCGTTCATTCACAATATCACAATATTGTTTTGGATTGAACTTTACTAATTGTATATCAACAGTATAAAACACAACAACCACATGAAAAAAACGACTTCAGTTGAAGACTATATCAACACTAATATTCATTTTGAGAAAGCGTTAAAACTACTTAGAGAGATAATTAATTCAACCGAACTTGAAGAAACTATAAAATGGAACGCACCAACATATACACTTGGTGGTAAAAATGTTATTGGGCTCGGCGCATTTAAAAATCATTTTGGCATATGGTTCTTTAATGGTGTATTTCTGAAGGATGAAGATAATCTACTTGTTAATGCTCAAGAAGGTAAAACAAAAGCATTACGACAAATGCGGTTTACTTCCATTGAGGACATAGATAAAGAGAAGGTTCTAAACTATGTGCTGGAAGCTATAGAAAATCAAAAGCTTGGTAAAGAAACAAAACCGCAGCGCGCATCAAAAGAAATTGTTGTACCTGATGCGTTGAAGACCATGTTAAAATCTGACCCAAAATTAGAAGAAGCTTTCAATCAACTTACTCAAGGCAAACAAAAAGAATATTGCAATCATATTTCTGATGCTAAGCGTGAAGCAACCAAACTTAAAAGGCTAGAAAAAATCACACCACTTATTTTACAACAAAAAGGATTGTATGACAAGTATAAAAATTGCTAAGCTTATTATCATAAATCAATTAATGCAGAATTAACTGGATAAAAAAGAACAAAACATAAAGGTTCATCAAAAAATCACTAATTTTAATCATCTGAGATGATACATCAGAGCAAATAACACTTAACATTCCTTACAAATCAATCCCAAGTAATGAGTCATATGCATGAAGTAAATCACAATGAACTTAGTTATTCTGAACTTAGTAACATTCTGACACATCATAATCTCTTTATTTGGAAAACAGATAGTAATTCTCAATACACCTATTTTAATCCTGAGTGGATCAGTTATATTGGTTTAAAACATAACAAGGCTAATGATCTCTGGATGGAGCGCATTCATGAAGATGATATTAACAGGTATATAACCCAATCTGCAAAAGCGTTTAAAAGTCAAACAGACCTTGAGACTACATTTAGAATTAAAAATAATAACGGCATATATGTTTGGGTTCAACAGACTGGAAGACCTAATTATGACGATAAGGGTAATTACCTAGGCTTTTTAGGAATATTTAATACATTAAATAGTTCAGAAAAGGACACGTTTAACCACTTTAAAACTGCTGAAGCTCAAAACGATCTTCAAACTAGAGACGAATTAGAAAAAAGTAAAAAAAGAGAAAAACGAATTACAGAAGAATTAAACGAGGCTCAAAAAATAGCACGTTTAGGAAGTTGGTATTTAGACGTAGTGACTAATGAAGTTACTTGGAGTGAAGAACTTTACAAGATGTATGGTTTTGACCCAAATTTTCCTCCGCCACCATACACAGAACATATGAAGCTCTTTACTGAAGAAAGTTGGGAAATACTATCTAATGAGCTTGCTAAAACTCGAGAAAGCGGAATACCATACGAACTTGAACTCGAAATGTCAAAAAATGGACAAAACATTGGTTGGATGTGGGTAAAAGGTGAAGCGGTTTTTGACGACAACAATGTTGTGGTGGGTCTAAGAGGTGTAGCACAAGATGTTACACAAAAAAAACAAACCGAATTACAAATACAATTTACCATTGAGGCATTATCTAGTAATGAGGACGAGCTACGAAGAACAAATGAACTTCTCGAGCATGCAGGTAAAGTAGCAAACCTTGGTGCATGGGAGGTCGACTTAATCAACAATACAAACACATGGTCTCAAACAACTTATGACATTCACGAAGTCCCAGAGGATTTTGAACCTCATCCCTCAAAAGGTATTAACTTCTATAAAGAAGGCTATAGCAGAAATCGAATTACTGAGGTATTTACACGTTGCATTGAACAAGGAACTCCCTTTGACGAAGAACTGCAACTTGTAACCCACAAAGGCAAAGAAATTTGGGTAAGAGTTATTGGTGTTGCCGAAATGAAAGCTGGCAAATGTGTAAGAGTCTATGGCGTATTTCAAAACATTAATGAAGACAAAATAAGAAAAGAAAAGCTCTTTTTAAGTTCTAAGAAAGTAGCCGACTACAAGTACGCCTTAAATCAATCTGCTATTGTATCCATTACAGATACTAAAGGAATAATAAACTATAGTAATCCTAATTTTTGTAGGATCTCCAAATATTCTGAAGAAGAACTTATTGGCAGCAATCATAACATAATCAACTCTGGATATCATTCAAGATCGTTTTGGGTTAATATGTGGCGAACCATTAGCAAAGGTGAAGTTTGGCAAGGTGAAATTAAAAACAAAGCAAAAGATGGAAGTTACTATTGGGTGACAACCTTTATCATTCCTTTTAAAGACGAAGATGGTGATATACAGCAGTTTATGGCGATTAGATATGAAATCACCGAAAGAAAAGAGAATGAGCTAGAGCTACAGGAATCCAACAAGAAGGTGGAAGAAGCGCGTAAACGATTAACGCTAGCTTCTGATGCTGCTCATTTAGGTATTTGGGATTGGGACATTGTAAATAACAATCTTATTTGGGATGATAGAATGTATGAGCTATTTGGTCAAGATAAAAACAGCAGCGAAAAAACATTTGAGTTATGGGCAAATACATTACATCCAGAAGATAAGGATAAGGCGATTGAAGAGGTTAATGACACTTTGAATTCTGGTGATGGATTTGACACTTCATTTAGAATTATTCATCCAAATGGTAAAGTACTATATATCAAAGCAGATGCCATTGTATTAAGAGATGATAATGGTAATGCTGAAAGAATGATTGGTGTTAACTATGATATTAGTGAATTAAAAGAACGTGAACTTACACTAAAGGCTCAAAATCAACAACTCACAGACTTTAGCAACATTGTTGCCCACAACTTAAGAGCACCTTTAGTAAATATAGAAATGCTTACAGAAGCTATTGAAGAAGCGGAAAACAAACAAGAACATGATGAGTATATCAATAAACTAAAATCAGTAATTTATAACTTAAATGGTGTCTTTGACGAACTTATTGAATCAATGCAGGTTAGACAAGACACTGAAATAGAATCTGATAATGTTAACCTTAAAGAAAGACTTGATATTATCATAGGGAGCTTTCAAGCCAATATAAACGCAAGTAAAGCTTTAATAAATATTGATTTTAGCGAAGCACCACAACTTCTTTTCCCTACAAAATATATAGATAGTATTTTTTTAAATTTAGTAAGTAATGCGTTGAGATATAAATCAAATGATCGAAAACCAATTATTAACATAAAAACCAAAAAAGAAGATGATAATTCGGTTCTACTATCTTTTTCTGATAATGGTTTAGGTATGGATATGAACCTTGCAAAAGATAATCTTTTCAAAATTCGAAAAACTTTCCATAATCATCCTGAAGCCAAGGGATTTGGATTGTTTATGATTAAAACACAAATTGAAGCTATGCAGGGTGAAATATGGGTAGATAGCAAAGTGAATAAAGGCACTACTTTTTTTGTGAAATTTAAAAACCAAAATCTATGAAAACCATAAAGAACCTATTTATTGTAGATGATGATGACACGTTTACATTCTTAACCGTTAAGAGAATATCGCGAACCAATTTAGTAGAGAATATTAAAACCTTTCAAAATGGTTTTGACATTTTAAGTTTTTTAGAAGAAAACAAAAAAAACAAAGTAGTATTGCCTGATGTCATTCTTCTAGACATTAATATGCCAGTAATGGACGGATGGCAATTCTTAGAGCGTTATGAACCGCTAATGCCAGAAATAGAAAAAAGCATTACAATTTACATCTTATCTTCCTCTATTTATCCTGGTGATATTGACAAGGCCAAAACATCAGATATTGTAACTGACTTCATCATAAAACCTTTTACACCAGAAAAACTTAATGATATCTTAGAGAAATTAGAAGCTTAAAACAAAAAAAAGACTGTCATTACTGACAGCCTTGTTTTTATTTAATTACTAAATATTAATTTATTTTTTTGCAGGAGCATTTAATTTCTTACTCATCTCCATAGAGATAGCTGAACGATCAAATTTTATTTTCCCTGCTAAAGTTTCTATTACACAGCTATTATCCTTGTCATTCAATTCAACAACTTTGCCATGCATTCCACTTTTAGTAAGTACTCTATCTCCTCGTTTTAATTCGCTAGCAAACTTTTTTTCTTGTTTTGCTCTTTTCATTTGTGGTGCAATCATAAAGAAATACATCACTGCGAAAATTGCGATAAACGGTAAAAACGAACCTATTCCTTCCATTAAAGTTTAATATTAATTTGTTTTTACAGGATTTATAGGTGCTGCTGCCGGCTTTGGCTTTCTAGCTGGTTTTGCAGGTGCATTAGGGTCTGGTTGTACCTGAGCCATAATTTTAACAACGTCTTTACCTTTTTCAGTATTTGTAGTCATTGTTAAAGACTTAGTAACTTTACCATTACCTTTTCCATTAAACTTTACAGTAAACTGACCTGTTTCACCTGGCTTAACTTCTTTAGTGTAGTTAGATGGTACCGTACATCCACATGTACTTTTAATATTACTCACCACTAACATGGCGTTACCCGTATTTTTGTATGTAAAAATTGTTTCTACTGGAGTACCATTAACAATTGAACCAAAATCATGTTCAGTTTTGTCTAGTTCCATTACTGGTAAGTTACCTGCATTAGCATCTCTTTCTGCAGCAACAGCAACATTTTCTGATTTAATTTTACTAGCTGCGTCATCTTTACAAGAAGTAAAAGCAACCATACATAATGCGCTAAGTCCTAAAATTACTTTTTTCATCACTATATTTTATTAGTTATTACGATTTTTTCTTTCAGCTTGCGAAGTTAACAATAATTTCTACCATTTAAAACTTTTCAGCTTACCTTAACAAGACAGAGTGTGATTACATGAGTCCTCTTCCTGATTTTGGGTAAAGATTATTGGATTTATATTCTTTAACAATCTTATCTAAAACTCCATTAATAAAAATGCTACTTTTTGGTGTTGAGTATTCTTTAGCAATCTCTAGATATTCATTTAAAGTCACCTTATGCGGAATAGAAGGGAATTTTTGAAACTCACAGATCGCCATCCTTAATAATACACCATCAATACTTGCTAAACGCTCAGAATCCCAATTCTTGGTTTTACCCGAAATTTCTTCTGAATACTTTGAACCATTCAATAAAGTCTTATTCATTAAATCCTTAGCAAACTCCCTATCGTCTTCATCTTTATATACATCTGGAAGTAGATGCGTTTCAGGAGAAGTGAGCTTTAACTTCTTAAGTAATTTAATAACTAAAGTATTAACTACTGGTAAATCATCAACCCAAGTTAATTTTTTGTCTTCAAAATAGTCATAAAGCTTATCATTTGGGGCAATAATGTCAGTATAAACATCCAACACAAATTGCTTATCCTCCTTAAATGAAGTAGTAGTTTCAGAGATATAAGTACGATATAAATTGCTGTTTATTATTTCTTTAAATAATAAATCTACATATTCAAAATCTAAATCCCAGAAATTAAGTTTCTTTTTCTCAATAGCATCCTGAAGCATTTTATTTTCACTTATAAGGTGCAATAATTGATTGTCTTGAAACTTGGTGTTTGGATTCTTATCAGAATCTGTACCTAATAACTTTTTTTGTCTTTTTTGATTGTAATCTATGCTCTTTTTATGAATTTCTGTAAGTAAGGCAAGTACAGAAATATATAAATCGTGAATACTGTCTAAACTATGTAGTAAGAATTTCTCATCTTTTTTAAAGTCATCACTTTCGGTACCTTTAAAAGCATACAATGATTGCATAACTTTTATTCTAATGTGTCTTCGATTGAGCATAAGTTAAAGAACTGTCTAATTTAATATTTTAAAAAAGGTGAATTTCATTTAAAAAATTCACCCTGCAAAAATAGTATTATTTAAATCGCAAAAAAATTATTTAGAATTTTCTCGTCTACGAGTTTCAATTCGTGTTTGTGCAATATTTAATGCTGCTGCATGAGTAGTCATATCATTATCATGAGCATGTTCTAATATTTCTAATGTGGTATTAAAAATATTCTCTGTTTTTCGCATTATTTCCTGTCTGTCGTAGTCTTCTAACTCAGCGTAAACATTAATGATTCCACCAGCATTAATTAAAAAGTCTGGCGCATAAACAATGCCTCTTTGTTTCAGCATTTCACCGTGCTTCACTTCTTCTGCTAACTGATTATTAGCCGCACCTGCAATTACTTTAGCTTTAAGTCTACCTATAGATTTGTCATTAATCGTCGCACCTAAAGCACATGGTGCATAAATATCCATGTCTTGATCATAGAATTCATTACCTTCAAAAACGCCAACATGATATTTGTCTCGCACCTCAATTAAACGATCGGCATTAATATCAGAAATCGTAACCTTTGCACCTTCGTCAACTAAATGTTCTACTAAAGCTTCACCAACACTTCCTACACCTTGCACAAAAACATGTCTACCTTCTAACACATCAGAACCAAACTGATATCGCGCTGCCGCTTTCATACCCATGTATACACCATAAGCTGTAATTGGTGATGGGTTTCCGGCTCCACCTTTACTTTCTGAAATACCTGTAACATAAGGTGTCACATCTCTTACAATATCCATATCATCAGGGCACATACCAACATCTTCTGCAGTAATATACTTTCCATTTAATGAATGTACATAATCAGCAAAACGCTTCATTAATTCAGGTGTTTTCTCCGTTTCTGGATCACCTATAATAACCGCTTTTCCACCTCCAAGATTAAGACCTGTAATGGCAGATTTATAAGTCATAGCTCTAGACAAACGTAATACATCATTAAGAGCTTCCCATTCATTTTCGTATTGCATCATACGAGTACCACCTAACGCTGGTCCTAATACGGTGTTATGTATACCAATTATAGCTTTTAAACCAGTATCTTTGTCATTACAAAAAACAATTTGTTCATGGTTATCAAAAGAATGTTGACCAAAAACAGTATTATATTTTTGTAATTCTTTAGGAGATATCATTTCTGAAGTCATTTATATCGATTTAAGGCTGTCTCTGAAGTACCTTAGAAAACAGTGTTCAAAAGTAATTATTATTGGAGCATTAGCAAAATATTAACTATAAAATAGGATTATCGTAATACTTTTGACCGACCAAAAGCAACTATGAAAGCACTCAAACATCTCAATAAATATTTTTACAAGTATAGATACCGATTAATCATCGGAATCATTATCACAATTATAGCTAAAATATTTGCACTTTTTACACCAAGACTTGTCGGTGATTCAATCACCATAGTGTCTGATCGTTTTGATGGTAGAATTTCACAGGAGGTATTTGAAAGCGAAATCATAACTAATGTATTACTTATTATTGGTGCTGCAGTTATCACAGGGCTTTTTACATTTTTAATGCGCCAAACTATTATTAATGTCTCTAGATATATAGAATACGATCTCAAAAACGAGATTTACCAACACTACCAAGTATTGTCATTAAATTTTTACAAGTCTAATAGAACTGGTGACTTAATGAATAGAATTAGTGAAGACGTAGGTAAGGTACGTATGTACTGTGGACCTGCAATAATGTATACGATGAATACTATTACGCTATTCACAACAGCCATTATATATATGGTGAGCACTGCACCTAAACTGACACTGTATACACTTGTACCACTACCAATTTTATCATTTGCTATTTACAAGCTAAGTCGCTTAATCAACAAAAGAAGTACAATTGTACAAGAGTCGCTTTCTACATTATCAACGTTTACTCAAGAAACATTCAGTGGTGTATCTGTTATTAAATCTTACGGAATAGAACCAAGAACTAATAACGAGTTTGAAGATTTATCATCAAAGAACAGACAAAAGCAAATTGATCTCACCAAGGTTCAAGCTTTCTTTTTTCCGCTAATGATACTTCTCATTGGTGTTAGTAATCTTATTGTCATCTACTTTGGTGGGCTTCAATATATGAACGGTGAAATAGAGAATATCGGAACCATCGCCGAGTTTATTATTTATGTAAATATGCTGACTTGGCCTGTTGCTACAATTGGCTGGGTCACAGATTTGGTTCAGCAGGCAGAAGCTTCTCAAGCTCGTATTAATGAGTTTTTAAAAACTGAGCCAGAAATTCAAAATTTAAATACCAATTCTACACCAGTTAAAGGTGATATCGAGTTTAAAAATGTTTCGTTTGTCTATCCTGATACTAATATACAAGCCATAAAAAACATGAGTTTCTCGTTAAAAACTGGAGAAACTTTAGCAATTCTGGGAAAAACAGGTTCTGGTAAATCTACGGTACTTGATCTCATAGGAAGACTTTATGATATTAATGATGGAACAGTATTAATAGATGATATTCCAATCTCTGAGCTAAATCTTCATGACCTAAGAAGTAGCATTGGTTACGTACCACAGGATGCATTTTTATTTTCTGATACTATTGAAAACAACATCAAATTTGGAAAAGAAGATGCCACTAACGGCGAAGTTATTGAAGCCGCAAAAATTGCTAGAGTTCATGAAAATATTATAGGTTTTAACAAAGGTTATGATACTATTTTAGGAGAGCGTGGTATTACATTATCTGGTGGACAAAAACAACGTGTTTCAATCGCTCGAGCTATCATAAAAAAACCAGAAAT
The DNA here is from genome assembly GCA_964517835.1 of uncultured Flavobacteriaceae bacterium. Taxonomy (GTDB): domain Bacteria; phylum Bacteroidota; class Bacteroidia; order Flavobacteriales; family Flavobacteriaceae; genus Winogradskyella. The sequence goes on from CAZFEV010000001.1 coordinate 59,745, forward strand.
TCTCTTGTTTGACGATTGTCTTTCTGCAGTCGACACAGAAACGGAAGAAAAAATTCTTAATAATTTAGAGAAACTGACAAAACATAAAACAACTATAATTGTCAGTCATAGAGTATCTTCTGCAAAAAATGCTGATAAAATTATAGTGCTTGACGAAGGTAGTATTATTCAACAAGGAAATCACTCTGAACTCGTTTCTGTTGAAGGATATTACAAAGATCTTTATACAAAACAGCTATCAGAGAAAGAAATACATTAAAATATTTGTTTGTAAGTATTTTTTTTAGATTTTTGAGTGATAATAAATAAACAACCATACTATGAGTGATTATGCAATGATTGATAAAGAAGAAATATATTCTAAGGTATTGCGTGCTGGAAGAAGAACTTATTTTTTCGATGTAAGAGCCACAAAAGCTGGTGATTACTATTTAACAATCACAGAGAGTAAGAAGTTCACAAACGATGATGGATCTTTCCATTATAAAAAACACAAAATATATCTTTACAAAGAAGACTTTTCTGAATTTAAAGAAATCTTAGCAGAGATGACAGATTATATCATTAATGAAAAAGGTGAAGAAGTCATCAGTGAACGTCATCAAAGTGACTACAAGAGAGAGGACAATTATTCTGAAGAATCATCTAATGGTTCTGATGATTCAAATAGTTTTACAGACATAAGCTTTGACGATATTTAATATATCAATTCTTATATACTATTAGTGAGCCATTACATAACGTAATGGCTTTTTTATGTTTAGCATTTTGCGGTTAACAATGCTAACATTAAAACCATCAAAATAAAAACACATCCCATAGTTGCTCCAAGAGTTAATGAAAGAAACAGTGAAAAAGTAATTAAATACAATGGTACGAGTGTAACGGCTACACCAAACCTAAATGTCCCAATAAATTCATCCTCTTTAATTTTTGGCTGTATCCATAACTTCCAAAGCACATAAACAGGCAGCACACCAACAATTAAAGGCATCTTAAAAGCTTTACTTATAAAAGACTGTTTTTGTCTTGTGTTTCCAGTGAAATTATCAGAGTCATTTTTAATAAAACTGTTAATTGGTGTAGGTTCTAACCAATTCACTTTTTTAGCGTTTAATTGACTTAGAATTAATTCGTAATTACTTTGAGGAATATTAATTGTCAATTTAGATATTTCATCATATACAACTTGTTTGAGCACAGTAGAATCTTCGACTTTATTACCTTTTAGATAGTTTTCAACATCTATTGAAGGGCCAAAATTAACACTGACCTTCTCAGGATACTTAGTAGCATTAGCGTAATTCAAACCTGCAGGAATTAACTTTAAATCTAATTCAGGATATTTTTCATATACATCATTAATAATTCTTGTAAACCCTTTACTCAAAGGTCTTACTCTTCGTTCTAAACTATGGTTTCCTTCAGGAAAAACAGCAACAGACGCATTATTTGAAAGTACATCAGAACACTTATGAAATATGACTTCATTTTTAGAAATTGTACTCCAACCATCTCTTATCCTAAAAACGGGTAGCATTTGTAAACTTCTTAATAACTTAGCAATATTCTTATTCTTAAATACAGAAGCTCTAGTTAAGAAATACGAAAAACGATGAGTCTTAGCAGCAATAATAAGCGCATCTAGTAAGGCATTTTGATGGTTACAAAGAATAATTATGGGTTTGTTGTTTGGTATATTTTTTAAACCATTAACCTTTATACTTCTAAAGTAAAAGAAGAGCCCTAATCTTACATAAGCTCTTATTATATGTAACCAGAGTTTATTCAATTAATTTTATTTACGAGACCAAAATGCTGCTAAACTTAAACCAGAAACGATATGCCATATTCCCCAAAATGCAGCAAGTATAGCCATACCACCTAAACCATTAAAAAAAGTAAATATGAGTAGTAAGCCCAATCCTGAGTTTTGAATCCCTGTTTCTATAGCTAAAGTCTTTTGATCTCTAAATGATAACCTAAAAACTCTTGCTACTGAAAAACCTAACAAAATTGCTATCAAATTATGACCTATACCAATTGCCAAAACATGGGTTACATATTCGTTAAAAACATCTATGTTATTTGTTAAAGCAATAATTACAATAGCTATAAAAACAATGATAGATAACGGTTTTAAAACTTTAGAAAGCCGTATTGCAAGTTGTTCTTTATACTTACGTATGGTCATGCCAACTAGTAGAGGTACACCTAAAATCATTACAACAACCTTAAATACTTCTATTGGATTTAGGGAAACTGTTTTTAGAATTTTTGAAGTAGGCTCATATAAATTACCATAAACCTGAAAATTCAATGGTGTCATTATTATAGCTAAAAATGTAGCAAATGCAGTTAATGTCACTGATAATGCCGTATTACCTTTTGCAAGGTGCGTCATAAAATTAGAGATATTTCCTCCGGGGCAAGCTGCAACCATTATCATACCTAAAGCAATACTAGGCTTAGGGTTTATCAATAAAATTAAAATAAAGGTTATAAAAGGCAATAGTACAAATTGAGAAAGCACTCCCAAAAACACTAACTTCGGATGTTTAAAAAGATTTTTAAAATCACTTAAAGTAATACCCAAGGCAACACCAAACATTACAACAGCAAGCGCAATGTTTAAAACCCACAACCCATCACTATCAAAGTTTATTTTTACGTTGTCTAATTCCCTCATATTAAGCTACAGTACTTCCATTTTTAACTTTGGATTCTGGATGTAATAAAAAGACATCTTTTTCCTTTACTGCGCCCATCACTAAACACTCGCTCATAAAGTTTGCAATCTGTTTTTTAGGGAAATTAATAACTGCAACAATCTGTCGATTCAATAAAGTCTCTTTAGAATATAAGGTTGTTATTTGAGCTGAAGATTTTTTAATACCCAAATCACCAAAATCTATTGTGAGTTGATATGCAGGATTGCGAGCTTCTGGGAAATCATTAACCTCTGTAATTGTCCCAACTCTAAGGTCTACCTTTATAAAATCTTCGAATGATATTGATTCTGACATTAATGTCTTAATTAGTTAGATGTGGAATATATAAATTTTAATTTACATTGGATTCCTATTTCTGGATTCCTATTTTTGAATAAATCTATTTTTTATGGCATTAACACCTTCTAACATGTTACCGCTCGGCACAGTGGCTCCCGATTTCAATTTAATTGACACTAAAGATGATACAACCAAATCTCTTCAAGAACTAAAAGGACAAAAAGCCACGCTCATTATGTTTATTTGCAATCATTGCCCGTTTGTGATTCATGTAAATTCTCAATTAGTAGAATTGGCTAATACTTATAATAAGCAAGGTGTTAATTGTATTGCTATATCGAGCAATGATGTTGTCAACTATCCACAAGATGGTCCTGATAAAATGAAACAACACGCAAAGGATAATAATTATCCTTTTCCTTATCTGTATGATGAAACACAAGAAGTAGCGAAAGCTTATGATGCCGCGTGCACGCCAGATTTCTTTTTATTTAATAGTGAATTGAAACTTGTATACGCTGGTCAGTTAGATGGCTCAAGACCTGGAAACGGTGTTCCTGTAACCGGACAAGACTTAAGAACTGCTATTGATGCTTTACTAAATAATGAATCCATAAATCCTAATCAAAAGCCAAGTATGGGTTGTAATATAAAATGGAAATGAACAGTTGAAATGACTAAATATGATATTAATAAAGAAAAACGAAAATCGATTCCATTATCAACTTCTGAATCTTTAACTTTCTTTTTTATTCCATTTAGGTTTTTCGGATTTATAAAGTTTAAGACTAATGACTTTAATGAATCTGAGATTGATCGTTTTAAGGAATATGGGTTTGACTTAAAAATTAAACAGGCCAAAGAACTCATTCTTTTTGGAAAACTTTTTTATTTAGGTCTTACAATGGTGATCATCTATATATTAAAATGAAAAATATGAATATGAATATTAAAATAGAAACAGAACGTCTTATCCTCAGGCCATTTGAAATGGCAGATGATAAAGACTTATATGAAATGGATTCTAATCCTAAGGTTCATATTTATCTAGGAAATAATCCTGTAAAATCCATAGAACAAGTCCGTGAGTCAATAAAGAAAGTACTACAACAATACTCGGATTTTGGTGTTGGACGACTCGCTATAATAAAAAAAGATACAGGCGAACATGTTGGTTGGGCTGGTTTAAAATATGAGCAAGAACTTCGTGAAGAATTTGATTATTATGATTTAGGGTATCGACTTAAAGAAAAACATTGGGGCAATGGTTATGCTACAGAAGCTGCAATTGCCTCTAGAGATTACGGATTTAAAGATTTAAAGCTTAAAGAAATCGGTGCCGCTGCAGATGTAGATCATATAGCTTCAAATACCATTTTAAAGAAAATTGGTATGCAACCTTCTGGCACATTTACTTTTGAAGGCGATTTATGTAATTGGTATACTTTAAAAAATCCACATCTATAACTAACGAAACCCCTTTTTCAAGGGGTTTCATCATCAATCAAAATAGTCTAAACCAAGTTTTACATTAGTTTATTTTATTGTGCTCTTAGCTTAAAGTTTATAGGAATACTGTAAGGAACACCAACCGGTTTGTTACGTTGCTTACCAGGTTCCATCTTTGGTAATAAGCTAATGATACGTGCAGCTTCTGTTTCTAGTATTTGATCTGGTCCTCTAGTTTTAATCTTAGAAACCTTACCATTCTTATCAATTAGGAAGAATACAAATACTTTACCTTGTATATTAAGCTCAGCTGCTGTGTCTGGATATCTAAAGTGTTTTTGTAAGTGCTCATTCATTTTTTGTTGGAAACAAGCCTTCAACTGAGCATTATTACCTGTACAGCCTGGGAATTGAGGTACTCTTTCGATTACTGCAAACGGTACTTCAATATCTTCCTCTACTTCAATATCTTCAACTTCATCTACTGATACAACACGTTCCTCAACAATATCGTCTTGCCCAATCTCATTACTCTCTATAAAAGTCTCTTCAATTTCAGCTATATCTTCAACTATGGTAATAGCTTCAGTAACTACTTGTTTAGGTGGCGGTGGCGGTGGCGGAATGTTAATTGTAGTAATCGGAATATCCTCTTCTAAATTGTCCTGCAACATTAAGATATCTATCTTAGTCTCTTCTGTTTCGTAAGTCTTATGTTCTAGTCCTAAATACGTTAGGAGTAACATTACGTTTAAGCCAACAGCAAAATATAAACTGCTGTTTCGACCTACATTGGCTCTTGGGTTCTTCTTAACTTCCATGACGATTAATTTTATACTATAAAGTTAATTATCATAACCCTGAAAAAGTATGATATTTATCATGTCAGCATTTTAATGATTTACGATTCACAAATTAAGAATTGAGAATTGAGAATTGAGAATTAAGAATTAAGAATTAAGAATTAAGAATTAAGAATTAAACTAAAAAAATAATTCTTGAAAACCTAAACAGTTAACCCAACACAGAACACTGCGTACTATATACTGAAAACTATCTACTTCTAACTTCCAACTCCCAACTTCTAACTTCTAACTTCTAACTTCTAACTTCTAACTTCTAACTTAATCTACAAGTTATCCAATTGATTGTCTTTTCCATCTTCACTAATCGTCCAGAAGAATCCAACAAAAAAGAATTGATCTGTCGCCGGTCTTAAAGCTCTTCTATTAAACTGACCGTTAACATCAGGTGTATTTACATACTGGTAGCCATTAACATTTCTAATACCTAAGACATTATTTACTGATAAATACAATATCTTTTGCTGGCTAAGAAGGTAAGCCCAATTAAAGCTTAAACTATTAAATGATTTAGTACGCTCATTTAAAAATTCATTGGTATTAGGGTTTGTATATGGTCTTCCTGAAGAATATGTATATGCTAACCCTAATTGACTCTTCCAGCTATCAATCCAATATTTTGTTACAACAGAAAAATTATGATTGGTCGCGTAGTTAGGTTGAGCCGCGCTTACAAAATTTCTATAATCGCGTTCTGTATCTAAATAAGAATAACTGATCCAATAGTCTAAATTCTTAATACTTGTATTATCGCGCCAAAATACATCTAATCCTTGGGCGTACCCAAAACCTTCAGAATTAAAGTTACTATCAAACGATGTAAATTCAGTATCAAACTTTACTAGATTATCATAATCCTTTCTATAAGCTTCAGCACGAAATATCTTACCATTATTTACATATTGGTAATTTAAAATGTAATGCGATGTCTTTTCTGCTTTCAAATTTTGTTCAAACTTTAATATTGAACTATTCGGGTTTTGAAAAAAACTACCATAAGCCAAAGATACTTGTCCATTCTTAGAAATTTTGTAGGCTAAAGCAGCTCTCGGTGCAATTTCAAAATCATTAAATATTGCACTATAATCTGCTCGTAAACCTACCTTTAAAGCCAAATCTTTTGAGAATACAAAATCTGCTTCTGTGAACCCAGCCGTAATATTATTTTTAAATCCGTAGGTTTCGTCGATATTACCTTGTTGAAAGTTCTCTTCAAAATCTGTGGTAAACTGTTCGGCACCGAAACTAATTTTAAACCTACTATTAAATCGTTTCTTTAATTTTAGTTTTAGATGTACAGAATTCTCTTTGTCATTTATATCACTACTCATTATACCAATCTCATTAATCGCATGAGTAAAGCTCAGTCCTGTATTTATTGTCCAATTATTATTTAAAATACCCTTATAAGATGTGTTGAGATAAAAGTTGTTATTGTTTAGCTTAAAGTCTAGGCCATTAGCAAAATTTATATCTTCCTGGTTTACTTCCAAATCGGTAACATCAAAAGCGGCATAAAACTTTAACATCCCATTTTTTAAGCGTTGTCTAAAAACCGTTTCACCTTGCGCACCTTGAAAAGGACGATTCCATTCATTTCTATTATTAAATAATTCGAAATATGGTGCCAAATTTATATATGACGCATTGAAACTTAATGAAGATTTATCCCATTTCTGAGTATTTCCTACTCCTGCACCAACCGTCATCAATGAGATGTCTGTCTTCTCCTGATCTGGTTCATCAATGGTATTAAGAAGTAAGACACTTGACAACGCTTGTCCATACTCTGATGAATAGCCTCCAGTAGAAAATGTGATACCATCAAACAGAAAAGGTGAATATCTACCTCTTGTAGGTAAGTTATTTGTGGTTGGTGTATACGGCGTGAAAACACGAATACCATCTATAAAAATTTGAGTTTCATCTGCATTTCCACCACGCACAAACAAACGACCATCTTCAGCAACATTTGACGTACCTGGCAATGTTTGTAATGCCCCAACAAAATCACCTAACGCACTAGCTGTTGTTACCACATCTAACGGCTTTAGTACAGACACCTTACTATTATCATTGGCTTCAAAAGTTCCTGCACTTAGCACAACAGCATCTAAAGCTTCTACGTCTTCTCGTAATTTAATTTGAAGATTTGATAGTTTCTCTACTTCACCTTCTACTGTTTTAGTTTCGTAGGATAGAAACGAGATAACTAAAGTTTGCTTACCTTTTTCTTCGGTAGTAAATAAAAATTCGCCAGTATCTGTCGATGTTGCGCCATCATAGGTGCCTTCCAAATAAATATTTGCCCCAATAACCGGATTACCTTTATAATCTGTAACTTTTCCTGAGATGGTGTGCTGTGCTTGAAGAAGTCCTGTGATGAATAGGATGATGGTAAAAATTGTCTTGTTCATTTTTTGGTTGATTAAATTCTGAGACAAACATCTTACTATTTCATACCATGAAGAATTCTAATTAACCGAATTGTAATTTTTAAATGATGAATTGAATATATTTGTTTGAAATGTCAGATTGAGTGCATTCTTAACTTGATATATAGAATTGATGATAAAACCTTTCGACTGCTCTCAACGTGACAACTTATCCTACAGATAAACTGACCAAGTATGCTAACCAACACCGAAAAACAATTCTTTATATTATTCTTTTGTATCGTTCTTTTTGAATTAATTACTGGAAATACAGAAACACTAAATACGGTTCATTACATTGCCAAACCAGCCATTTTAACGAGTTTGATTTTTTTATTCGTTAAAACATCTCATAGTTTACCTAAAGTCATAAAAAATCTAACCTTATCGGCTTTAGTGTTTTCACTTCTTGGTGATGTCTTATTGATGTTTGTAGAGCACTCACCTCATTTTTTCACTTTTGGTCTTATCGCATTCTTGATTGCACATATCATGTACATCTTAGTCTTTTTGAAACATCGTAATAAGAAAACAAATCCTATCGGGTTTATAACACTTATGCTAGTTTACGGTTTTGGCATGTTTTATTTACTAAGTGATGGTCTAGGCAGTATGCTTATACCTGTAATTGTATACATGGCTGTAATTTTAAGTATGGCTACGACCGCATTTATAAGAAAATTGAATGTGAATACTATAAGTTTCAAATTGGTTTTTATTGGCGCTATATTCTTTATGATCTCAGACAGTATTTTGGCGCTAAATAAGTTTTATCAGCCAATTCCTCTCTCAGGAATTAGTATCATGATAACCTATGCTACAGCACAATTTCTGATTGTTTTAGGAATTTTAAAAATTAATGTAACAAACTCCAAAAAGTAACTACTAACACATTAACTAACCATTTATCATCTATTGAACAAAGAACTCGAAAATAGTTTTGTTGAACAGTTGCAGAAACATCAAAATATTGTGCATAAGGTATGTCGCCTATACACAAATAACGTAGATGCGCACAACGATTTATTTCAAGAAATTACCATACAGCTTTGGAAAGCTTATCCAAAGTTTAGAGGTGATGCAAAATTTAGTACTTGGATGTATCGTGTTGGATTAAATACTGCCATTACACTTTACAGAAAGTCTAAACGAAGTATACAAACACAAGAGTTTGATAATGTTCAATTTAAAATAAGAGCTGAAGAATATGATGATACAGAAGAGCAACAATTGAAGCTGTTATACAATGCTGTTCATCAACTCAACGATATTGAAAAAGCTCTAGTTTTCTTATATCTAGAAGATAAAGATTACAGAGAAATAAGCGAAACATTGGGTATTACAGAAGTTAATGCCAGAGTAAAAATGAATCGTGTAAAAAAGAAATTAAGAACTATACTAAATCCGTAATGTTATGGATGAATTAGAATTATTAAAGAAAGATTGGCAAAAAGGAACGGAATATAAGAGTTATGACTACTCAGAGATTTATCCTATGCTGCATAAAAAATCTTCATCTATCGTAAAGATGTTGTTTCACATCAGTCTTGCCGAAATGGCTTTTTGGATATTACTAACAACTATCCCTTTCTTTATTTCAGACAATTACAGAGAACGCTTTAATACGAGTTATGAAAACCCATGGTTTGTAGCTATTTCTGTTTTTGGCTTTTTAGTCATCTTCCTTTTTGTTTACTTATTATTCAAAGCCCATAAATCTATCTCTGTCACAGATAGTGCTAAAAAATTAATGGAGAGTATTTTAAGAACTCGTAAGATCATTAAATACTACGTGCTGTATAATTTAGTGATGATTTTCATCTCAATACCACTTTCATTAATATTTGAGTTTAACGAAAATAAAGAGTTTCATGACCAAATTGAGGCATTCGATTCTACACAAATGATATTACTTTATGCCATTACTTTTTTAGTAACTGGTGTTTTTGTATTAGTTATTTGGGGATTTTACAGACTGCTATATGGGATTCTACTTAAGCGTCTAAACAGAAATTATAATGAGATAAAAAAACTAGAAATCTAAGAAGGAAATTAACCGTTTCTTAATTCCTTATCTATACGTTCTTTATCCTCATTAATCTCTTCCTTAGGAAGTACTTTTAAGAACGATGGATGCTGTTCGATAGCATATTCTATCATCTCAACAATCTCAGGAATTGTATTGTTTTCGTAGTCTATTTTTAAAGGCTCTTTAATGACAAAGGTTTGAAATATATTTTTCTTCTTTACTCGAAGTCCTTTTTTATCAAATGATCTTCTAAAACCATCAATCACAATAGGTACTACAACAGGTTTGTATTGCTTTATAATATGTGCCGTACCTTTTCTAATTGGTTTAAATGGGGTTGTGGTTCCTTGTGGAAATGTCACTACCCAACCATCATCTAAGGCTTTTTTTATGTTACTAATATCACTCATCTTTACCTGACGGTTAACATCTTGCCCTTGAGACCTCCATGTGCGTTCTATACTTATTGAACCTGTATAAGCGAAAATTTTTGGTAAAAGTCCGGCTCTCATGGTTTCCTTTGCCGCTACATAATACATATTAAGCTTCGGTTTCCATAAATAGCCAACATTTCTAATATTATCAGATCTACCACTTAAGCTTGCATTAAACACATGAAACATAGCAATTGCATCAGCAAAATAGGTCTGATGATTAGAAATGAAAAGCACATTTGTATCTGGTAAATCCTTAATGTACTCAGAACCTTCAATCTGTAGTTCATTGAAACCTCTGAATCTTTGATGTGTTAATACACCTAGAATTCTAATCAACCATTTTTTTACAAATAATATGTGCCCAAAAGGGTTTCTTTTAAATAATCCCATGAATTTTTATTAATTCCAGCCTACAAATGTAACAAATAAGCCGAGCTATAAAAGTTGTTTTAACAAGTCTTTAATCTCACCAAGCACCATTGCTGTGGCTCCCCAAACTATATGGTCATTCAAATAAAATGAAGGCACCTCAACCTCAACACCATAAGACGTCGGTACTTTGGTCTGTATAACACTTTCACTCTTTAAAAAATCTTTCAGTGTCACCTCTAAAATATCTTCTACCTCTTCTTCCTGTTTTATGAATTTTGGGGTTTCTCTAGAAATTCCAAAATAAGGATGTACCATAAAATTACTAGGCGGAATGTAAAGTAAGGATAACTTTTTAAGAATCTCTACTTTAGATTCAAGTACACCAATTTCTTCTTTCGTTTCTCTTAAGGCTGTTATCTCTAAATCATAATCTTCTTCTTCATACTTCCCACCAGGAAAACCAACCTGTGCTGAATGTACTCCTTTATAACTCTTTCTTAGTATGAGTGCCAAACAAGTCTCATTTTTTGCATTTGGATAAAACAGAGCCAAAACGCCAGCAACTTTAGCATTCTTTGCTTTAGACTTTGTCTGCTTTAATAGTTCTAATCTGTATGGTGGTGACATTTTAGCATGAGAAGAGGCACCTGTTAGTTCTAGATGTTTTATTTTTACTACGGATTCAACAAACGTACTAAAGCGCATTTATGAGATTTTTATTGGTTTTATTATTATGTCTAACCATATTTAATTGTGAAGATAAGCAATCTCCAAAACAAACTGAATCAGCTCAACAAATTGATTCTATTTCTAAAAAACCTAAAGAACAAAAAAAAGAAGATCCAAAACCTGAGTTCCCGATTCTTACTGATGCTAACGCCATGGAATTCTTTTTAGAATATGAAAAGACTAATAAAGAAAATAAAGTACGAATTACAACTGATTTTGGTGCTATAGATATTCTGCTTTATGATAAAACAAAATTCCATAGAGCTAATTTTATTTATCTCACAAAACGCGAATATTTTAATAATACGCAATTCTACAGAGTAGTAAAAGACTTTGTGATACAAGGTGGCAGCAGTGATGATTACAATATAGCCAAGCGACGCAGAAAAATAGGAAAATACCTTTTACCACCAGACACAAAGCGTGGCTATATTCACAAACGTGGTGTGATTTCTATGCCAAGTAGCGAAATAGAAAATGCCTATAAAATGGCTTCACCATTTCAGTTTTTTATTGTAATGAACAGAAAAAAAGCCACACATCTCGATGGTGAGTACACGGCATTTGGAGAAGTGATTTCTGGAATGGATGTGGTTGAAAAAATTAACTCGGTAGAAACTGATGAAGGTGAATGGCCACTTCAGAATGTGTACATTAGAAAAGTTGAAATTATTCAATAATACTTTTCATTTTAGATTTACTCTTTTAAACATGGATTATCAAGAAATCACTCTTCTTAAAAGCCAATATAAAAAGTATGAGATAAAGATTTCTGAGCCTTATAAAATTGTAAAATCAGGCGTCTTTTTTGTAAAACTGACCTTACTGTCACAATCTTGGAACATTCTTATTGATGACGAATTTGGTGACTTTACCTCTAAAAACCCCATTTTTAATTGGTTTCTTGTGTTATATGCACTAGAGACTTATAAAGAAAGTCAGGATGTTTTAGAATGGAGTAATGAATACAACATTAATCCTGTGAATCTCCTAGAATACTATAAACAATTAGCAACTATTCTTAATGAAATTGAAGCTATTATTGGCGAAATAGACCCTTTAATTTCTTCATTTGACTATACACTAAGAACAGGTGTTATCAATGCACTTCTAGATGAACAAGATGTATAATCATGCCTCAGTTTTATACAAACTTGGTAGACTTATTTTGAATTTAACTGCCAACAATCTAATTGTGATGACCACAAATCCAGCTATGACAAACAAATAATTTTGATCATCTAAAAACAATCTAAGTAAAAAATATGTAAAGCCACCAATAATACAAGCTGTGGCATAAATTTCTTTTCTAAATATTACTGGTATATCATTACATAAAATATCTCTTATAACTCCACCAAAACAGGCAGTCATTGTACCTAATGCCACACAAATTATTGGATGCAGATTAGCAACTAAACCTGTTTCTATACCAACAACAGTATAAAGACCTATACCGATAGTATCAAATAAAAAAAGTGATCTACGAAGATGTTTTAATTTATTTCTAAAAATGACAGCAAATACTGTTGAAGCAATAATAACATATACGAAAGTCATATTTCGCATCCATGATACAGGCTCTACTCCTACCATAATATCTCGTAGTGTGCCACCACCAACAGCAGTTACAAAAGCAATTATTAAAACCCCAAAGGGATCCATGCGCTTATTCATTGCCACTAAAACACCAGAAATTGCAAAAGCAATCGTTCCTAAAATATCTAAAACTTGAAAAAACATATTTATTTCCGTGCATGACACGGAATCTTTATAGTTTATTTTCTTCTTAACTCTCTACAACTGTATCTTTTAGTTTGAACTTGATTCTCTGAGATACTTCGACTACGCTCAGCATAAGCGATTCACACAAGTTTTCTTTCAAAACTTGGTTCTCTGCTTACATATTTTGAGTGTAATAATTATAATCCTTAAGAATGATATCAATGAACTCAATGTCATTCTCATTATATTCTTTAAGCTCAATGACTTCAACCACTTTTTTCCTTAGTTTAATGAGTGTTGTGTAATCTCTTGCTGCCTTTGCTCTTATATATGTTTCTTTAATGATTCGAGCATCATTATCTGATAATTTTATAACACTCGGATAGGTTGGTACATAATCATTATCCAGATCCTCGAGAATTGTATGACTGATATTTACCTTATTCTTTAATGTAATTACAGAAGTACCTGCAGTCATATCACCAAGTCTCTGACTTTTCTTACTTGTCACAATGGTTATTAGTGCAACAACACCTGACAACATATTTAAATCCACAATTCTAAAAAACCACCTCACAATATAGTCATACAAAGCTGCTTGATAACCGTCTATTTTCACCACTTTTATTTTCATAATACGCTTTCCAATGGTTTGTCCATCTAAGAAAGTTTCAAACAGCAAAGAGTAAAAAATAACAGGCAAATAAAAGCATGCAATAACGGCTATGTAGGACCAATCATCCATACCTTTTAGATAATCATTAATACTAAATAAGTTGAATATAATCTGGTATACAACAACGATATAGGCAATTTTAATCACCCAATCTATGAGAAACGCAAGTATGCGTTCTCCAACACTTGCAGCAATGAAATTGATGTTAACGTTTTGTGTTGTATTTATTTGTAACTCTACCATTAAATGCTTTAATTTGAGTGCTTATGAGAGAAGTTGCGTTTATTAAACAAAATAAAGAAAAATGGCTCAATTTTGAAAAAGCCATTTTCGGAAAAAGACTTAAAAATCCCGATGAGCTCGCTTCTCTTTATATTCAGTTAGTAAATGATTTATCTTACGCCCAAACATATTATCCCAAAAGTAAGACAATTCTATATTTAAATAACCTCACAGCAAGAGCATTTCAGAAAATTTACAAGACAAAGAGAGAAGACTCTAATAAATTTATCTTCTTCTGGAAAACTGAAGTACCATTAATTGTTTATGAGCATAGAAGATATGTGCTGTATGCATTTATCATCTTTTTAAGCTTTGTTGCAATAGGTGCACTGTCAGCAGCTTACGATGATGCTTTTGTAAGACTTATTTTGGGAGACGCTTATGTTAATAAGACCTTAGAGAATATTGAAGCAGGAGATCCTGTGGCAGTTTACAAAAGCGGTAGTAATTGGGGAAGTTTTATTGGTATTACAATTAACAATTTGTATGTAGGTATTATATCCTTCATCTACGGAGTTTTTGGTGGTTTAGGGACAGTCTATGTAATGCTAAATAACGGAATAATGGTGGGAGCTTTTCAATACTTTTTTCAAAAAGAAGGTGTTTTATGGGAAAGTGTAAGAGGCATCTGGATTCATGGATCAATGGAAATATTTGCGATAGTTATTGAAGGTGCTGCGGGTCTCATGCTTGGAGCAAGCATACTGTTTCCGAAGACATTCTCTAGACTTACCTCATTTAAAATGGGAGTAAAAAATGGAGTGAAAATTTTAATTAGCACATTTCCATTCACTATAGCTGCGGGCTTCTTAGAAGGTTATGTGACGCGTTATTCCAATACAATGCCCAATTGGCTTTCTGTCAGCATTATCCTTTTCACGCTGAGTTTAATCTCATTTTACTATTTGATTTATCCATTCATTGTAAACAAAAAAATTAAAAAACTGCATGCAATTATATAAGTCGAGAGATTTTGGTTTATTTTTTCAAGACACCTTTGCTTTCTTAAGAAAAAATGGTGGCCATTTGTTTAAAAATTATTTCATTATAAATGGTGGTTTTCTACTCATACTTATGGTGTTGGGATACTTCTTTTTAAAATTTTATAGCGAAATCCTTTTTGGAGGCATTGATAATAATCCAAGTGAAGTTGAGCAGTTTATCAATGAAAATGCTGGTACGTATTTAATATTTATACTTGTTTTCTTATTTGTTGCTTTAGCTGCTGGCGTTACGCAATATGCGTTTGTACCAATCTACCTAAAGCTATATGCTAAACATGACAGCAAGGCCTTTAAGGCTTCAGACATTTTTGATGAATACAAACGTAATATTGGTAAAATCTGCATCTTTTTATTGTGTTCAATTTTACTGATAATTCCAATTGGTATTGTTGCATTTATTATCAGTTTTATTTTAATGATTACCATCATAGGCATGTTAATGCTACCTGTAGTAGTCGGTGCCGTTAGCTTACTTTTTCAAAGTACTTTAATGGAATATATAGAAGGTAAGAAAAGCATATGGGATGCATTTGGATACGCATGGACAGTTATTAGCTCTAAGTTTTGGGCTGCAATTATTTGCGTTGGCTTATTTTTTTTAATGAGTTACATTGTTCAAAATGTGGTGACTTTAGTACCTTATTTTATCTTTTTAGGAGATTTGCTCATGGGAATAGAATCTGGCACAAATCCAGATCCTGAAGAACTCACTAAATCTGCCATGGTTCTTTTTGCTTTAATGTTCATCCTAACCTTTGTCTTTAGTATTGTTCTTAATGTTATTGTACAACTCAATCAAGGTGTTGTCTTCTATAGCCTAAAAGAGGATATTGAGAATATTAATACTAAAAGTGATATAGACCTTATCGGAACAGGTGAGTAAACTTAAATTCTTAAATATCGCTTTTACAGTAATGGTGTTGTTCGTCACCTCAACAGTACTTGCTATTCAATCATCTATTATTGTTTCTGAAGACAACGATCCAATTGAAAAAAGACAATTTGAAGATCTCAAAGAAAAGTATTCTGGTAATGATTTTATATATGAGCGTACCATAGAAAACTCTGGTTGGTGGACGCGTTTTAAACAATGGCTAGCGGATTTTTTTAAAGATTTATTCGATTTTGGTTCTGATGCTCAAGCCAATGATGCTGTTGATTTAATGCTAAAGGTATTTTATGTTGTCATTTTCTTATTAGTCATTTTCTTTATTGTTAAAGCCATTATTAATAAAGAAGGCAAATGGATTTTCGGAAAATCATCAGATAAAAACATTATTCCGGTTACTGATATAGAAAATAATATCCATGAAGCAGATTTTAAATCGCTTATTACATCGGCTGAAGAAGAAAATAATTATCGTTTGGCCATTAGATACTATTACTTATGGCTTCTTAAGAAACTATCACAGGCCGAAATAATTGAATATGATGTAGAAAAAACAAATAGTGACTATTATTACGAAATAACATCTGAGAACACAAAAAAGGAGTTCTCTTATACGTCTTACCTCTATAATTATATATGGTATGGCGAATTTGATATTGATGACACCCAATTCAATAAAGCAAAATCAGCGTTTTCTCAATTCTTAAATTCAATTAAGTCATGAACAAATCGCTGAGAATATATATCGGAATATTAGTGATGCTTTTTGTGGGTATCATAATTGTTGAATTTTCTACACCGCAACCTGTCAACTGGGATTACACGTTTAATGAAACACATAAAATCCCATTCGGGACCTACGTGTTTTACGAAGAACTTGAAACCTTGTTTCCAGAAAGCAAAGTCAAAGATATTAGAGTGACACCTTATGAGTATTTTGATGAATACTACAATTGGGATGATGGTGGCTATACAATTTCTGGCTCATATCTTTACATAGATAAAAAGTCTGATATTGATGATACCTCGGCTGAGGAGCTGCTTAGCTTTGCGGCCGCAGGAAATGATGTTTTTATTTCATCAGAGTATTTTCCGAATAAGCTTGCGGATTCCCTTGGTTTTAAAACTGATAACGATTACAGTTTTAAAGGTACTGGACAACTTTCTTTTACTAATACATCCTTTAAAAAGGATAGTATTACAGTTGAAAAAGGTTTAAACAACATCCATTTTTCAAAGATTGACACATTATATACCACTGTTTTGGGGTATCAAAAATTTGAAAAAAATTCACATGCTAACTTCATTAAAACACCATGGGGAAAAGGTCATTTTTATTTGCATACACAACCGGTAACATTCACAAACTACAATTTACTTAAAAAGAATAATCACAAATATGCTGCAGCAGTATTGTCTTATCTTGGTGATAAAACTATTCACTTTGATTCTAGAAATAAATCAAGGAAATCACTTAGCAATTCGCCTTTAAGATTTATTTTAAGTCAACCTGCTTTACGATGGGCCTGGTATCTAGTTTTAATTACAACACTGATATTTATGATTTTTAATGCCAAACGAAAACAACGTGTTGTTAAGGTCATTAAACCACTAGAAAATACAACAGTTGATTTCGCTAAAACAATTGGCAATCTATATTACGAAACAAAAGATCACGATAATCTTATAAATAAAAAAATTACATATTTCCTCGAGTATATAAGACGTGTTTATTACTTAGACACTCAAGTTTTAGATGATAAGTTTGTTAAAAATTTATCTTTAAAATCAGGAAAGAATGAGAAAGACATCAAAGCATTAATCAACCAAATTGCATATTTAAAATCGAAATCATTTTGTAATGAGGACGATTTATTAAAATTGAACAAAGCAATAGAAGACTTTTATAACAGATAATTATGGAACAGCAAAACGACGATTTAACACCAGAAAACACTGAAGAAAACAACACCAATGCTTCAGAAGAAAATTTATCTGAACAATTAGAACATATCAGAGATGGTAATAGTGAGGATATCAATTTTGAAAATCGAATTGATCTTTCAGAACTGAAAGAAGGTATTTCCTTAATTAAAAACGAAATAAGCAAAGTTATTGTTGGCCAAAAAGAAATGATAGATATGCTTATTGCTTCCATTTTAGCAAACGGACACGCACTTATTGAAGGCGTTCCTGGAGTAGCCAAAACTATTTCGGCAAAGTTATTAGCAAGATCGTTAGATATAGATTTTAGTCGTATTCAGTTTACACCAGATTTAATGCCTAGTGATATTTTAGGTACATCTGTGTTTAATATGAAATCTTCTGAATTTGAATTTAAACAAGGTCCTATATTTTCTAACATGGTGCTTATTGATGAGATTAACAGAGCACCTGCAAAAACCCAAGCTGCGTTATTTGAAGTTATGGAAGAACGTCAAATCACTATTGATGGACATAAGTATAAAATGGATTTACCCTTTATTGTTTTGGCAACTCAAAACCCTGTTGAACAAGAAGGCACATACAGATTACCTGAGGCACAGCTAGATCGTTTCTTATTTAAGATAGATATTGATTATCCTAATTTAGAAGAAGAAATCGAAATTTTAAATAGGGAACAAAATTTAAAAGGTAATACAAAAACGGATCAGGTGACGTCTCACCTTTCAAAAGATCAAATTACTAAGTTCCAAAATTTGGTAGAGCAGATTCTGATAGAAACACATCTTTTAAAATATATTGCTGACATTATAATCAATACACGCAGTAATCCGTTTTTATATCTAGGTGCTTCTCCAAGAGCTTCTATAGCTATTTTAAAAGCTAGTAAGGCATTTGCTGCAATGGCAGGAAGAGATTTTGTAACACCAGAAGATATTAAACGTGCTGCAATCCCAGTACTTCAGCACAGAGTTATTGTTACACCAGAGCGTGAAATGGAAGGTGTAACCACAAAACAAATTATAAAACAAATCATTGAGGCAGTAGAAATTCCGAGATAAGACTGAAGTTGGAAGTTGGGAGACCGAAGCTTGAAGACACAAATAAGAAAGTAAACATATTGCTTATGCCTAATTACTTATTACTAATCGCTAAATACTAACCGTTGAAACGTATTAAACCATTTTATTTACAAAACAGATTCTTCTATGCTTGCATAGGTATTATGGTGTTGTTTGTGTTGAGTTTCATTTTTCCGAGACTCTTCAACATTACCAAATTGGTTCTGTTATTATTAGTGACATTGACGGTTTTAGATACGATCATATTATTTGCTGCTAAAAATGGGGTTAAAGGACAACGTATATTGCCCGAAAAGTTTTCTAATGGCGATCAAAACCCTATTCGATTAATTATTGAAAACTACTACACGTTTAATGTTTTTATTAATGTTATAGATGAAATACCTGAGCAATTTCAGGTGAGGGATTTTAACATAAACAGAAAATTAAAAGCAACAAGCACCTCAGAAATTGAATATAAGCTTAGACCGGTTGAACGCGGCGAATATCACTTTGGTAAACTAAATATTTACGTCACTACGGTATTTGGTCTTATTGCCCGACGATTTTGGTACAATGATGAAGCTATGGTACCTACCTATCCGAGTTTTATGCAACTACGTAAGTATGATTTGCTAGCTATTAGTAATAATCTCCATCAATATGGTATAAAAAAGATTCGTAAAATTGGCCACACCATGGAATTTGAACAAATCAAAGACTACGTGCTTGGCGATGACCTTAGAACCATCAATTGGAAAGCTACAGCTAAGCGTAATCAGTTGATGGTAAATCAATTTCAGGATGAAAAATCACAACCAATTTATTCCGTTATTGATAAAGGACGTGTAATGAAAATGCCTTTTGATGGGTTGACACTTTTAGATTACGCTATTAATGCATCACTCGTTATATCTAATGTTGCTTTAAAAAAACAAGACAAAGCTGGGATTTTAGCATTCTCTAAAAAGGTTGAAAACATTGTAGTTGCTGAACGCAGAACGTCTCAGATGAATCTCATTTTAGAGACTTTATATAATGTGAGTACAGATTTCTTTGAAAGTGATTACAGTAGACTCTACGCAGATGTAAAACGTAACATTACGCACCGCAGTTTAATGTTGTTGTACACAAATTTTGAAACTCTAGATAGTTTACACAGACAATTACCGTATTTAAAAGGTATTGCTAAAAATCATCTACTGGTTGTTATTTTCTTTAAAAATACCGAACTCAATTCTCTAATTTCTGAACCAGCAGAAACCGTTCAGCAGGCTTATGACAAAGTTATCGCAGAGAAATTTGCATTTGAAAAACGGTTAATAGTAAGTGAACTTCAAAAATATGGCATCCAATCAATACTAACGGCACCAGAAGATCTAACAATAAATACTATTAATAAATACTTAGAGATAAAAGCCAGAGGATTGTTGTGATAGTGTTTAGTTGGCAGTATACAGTTCACAGTATTTAGTAATAAGTTTCTCTTCATACTTTAGACTACTATTTACTAATCCCTAATTACTTCAAATAACAACTCATCACCTAAATTCTACAACTCAGTAATTTCAATTACCTTAAAAGAAGCGTTTGTTAGATATTTGACTCATCAATCAACAAATTAATAATGCTGAACTCGCTTCAGTAACTAAAACACATTATTATGAAACATTTATTTTTAACCATCGCCTTAGTTTTTTCTTCATTAATTAGTTTTGCTCAAGACTCGACAGCATCTAGTGTTACTATAACAGTTACCATAGATAATGTCAAAAACGACAATGGTAAAGTTGTTATGGCATTGCATACATCAGAAACTTTTATGAAAGGTAAAGGCATTAAAAATGTAGAAGCCGAAATTAAAGACGGCAAAGTAACCGTAACTTTTGAAGACGTACTACCTGGCGAATATGCTATAATGGCATTACATGATGAAAACGAAAACAATCGTATGGACTTTGAACAAAATGGAATGCCTAAAGAGTCTTACGGCATGTCTAATAACAACATGTCATTTGGACCACCAAGCTATGATGATGCAAAATTTGAAGTAGCAAATGAAAATTTAGATTTAAATATTAGATTCTAAGTAAAACGCAATTAAACAATATTCAGATGCCTTCATTTTTTTGAAGGCATTTCTTTTACCAATACACACGAAACATAACATTAGGTGTAAAGCCTAACGAAATACGCTCAATTAACTCTACAGGATCATTTAGACTGTTATTACCTCGATATTCTCTAGAAATAATATTGTTTCTTCCGTAGAGATTTCTAATAGATAGACCTACTTTACCTCTTAGTTTATTTTGCTTAGACATTTTAAAGGTATACGTAGATGATAAATCTAATCGATGATACACTGGTAACTCGCCTGTATTTACACCATTATTAAATACTAAACCATCTGTTGTCTCATCTGCTAAAGTGAAAGGTCTACCAGTTTGCCATTTCCAACCTAATGCTACCTGAAAACCATTACTTTTATAACTCAATGCTGTTGAAATAGCATGTGTGACGTTTGACTTCGATTTAAAAGATCTACTATTATTTAAATCATTAAACTGACTTCTAGCCCTATTAAAGGAATAACTGATCCAAGAATTAAACTTATTAAAACGTTTTTTTAAAAATAAATCTGTACCAAAAATATTCTGGTCACCAATATTAAATCCAATACTTTCAGGATTAAGAAAACCAAGAGACAAAGCCGAAACGTTCTCTAATTCTTTGTAATATACATCTGCGTCTACACTGATATCACCAAAATCATAAATAAACCCGAATGATCCATGTTTACTATTGATTATAGGTGAATTATCACCATTAGATAGTCGCCAAACTCTGTTTTCGAGGGACAAATCACTAAAAACTGTTTCGTCAATTTCATTAATAATTTGATTCTTAATTTCACCACTCGCTTGAATTTTAAACGTATCAGAAATATCCTTAAAAATAAGTAATCGTGGTTCTAATCTTACGGCATCAAGTTCTTGAAAATAGGTTGTTCTTAAGCCTAAAGATACATCAAATAGTTTTGGATTTTTATAGTCTACATTTGCGTATGTACTATGAGTTTGCACTATATTTTCTTCGGAATCTAAAATTAAACTCACATTGGTGGTATTGATAAACGCATAAGCCACATCTTTGAGTGTATATTGATAACCAACATCAAAATTCAATCTATCAGAATGTTTATAATTTAATTCGCTTGATACACCAGAATCGAATATGGTATTTCGTTTCTCAAAATTTGAAACCTGAGCATTATCTTCAATGGTAATAAAGTTATAATTGAAGGCATAATCCGAGAAAAAGGCTTGTGTAGATTGGCTCAATTTATCGTTCCAGATGATGTTCCAACCCAATCCATAACCAGTATTAGAAATTGCTAATATGTCGTTAAACTCTCTATTAGTTTCAACTTCTTCAGAAAAATAATCTAATTGGTTATCAATGTGAATGATGCTTGCATATAGACTATGATTCTTATGAGGTTTAAAATTCAATTTTACATTATAATCTAAAAATGAAAAATCATTTGAGCCTTCTTCATTTTCATTAATCTTAGTATTCTCAAACACTTTATCAGCAAGCTGGCCAAAGGTGTACGTTTCAAAAACATCTGTGTAACTGCGTCTTAAAGATGTCTGCAAACTTAATTTGTCTTTTAATATTGGAATATTTAAAACCGCATCAGCATTAATACCATTAACACCAAGTTCTGCTTTTAAGTTGTTAGTTATTTCGTTGCTAGATGTAATATCTATCACGCTAGATAAGCGCTCACCATAACGTGAGTGTGTACCTTTATTAATGAATTTAATATTTGAAGCAACATTGGGGTTTAATGGTGAAATCATACCAAACAAATGCCCTTTGTGATAGATATTAATGCCATCCCATAATAATCTATTTTGATCAGCATATCCTCCTCTAACAAAAAAACCCGAGGCTGTTTCATTAGGACTTAAAACACCAGGCAATAGTTGTATACTTTCTAAAACATCTGGCTCAGTTAAACCAGGTAAAATACCCAATTTAGAAGGTTCAATATTATAGGAACCATCGGTATTTTTTTCAATACCATCGGTTAAATAAGCTTCGAGTACAACTTTATCTAGTT
This sequence comes from uncultured Flavobacteriaceae bacterium, assembly GCA_964517835.1. Lineage (GTDB taxonomy): Bacteria > Bacteroidota > Bacteroidia > Flavobacteriales > Flavobacteriaceae > Winogradskyella. The sequence goes on from CAZFEV010000001.1 coordinate 82,783, forward strand.
TTATGATGTTTGCCGCTACATCTGGCAATAGGTTGACAATAACATATCTATTGCTTACGACTTCATAATACAAATTTGTAATATCTTGAAGTTCTAATAATAATTCTGGTAATATTCTTTCCTTACCTTCTAGACTAATGGTTTTGTCTTTTATATAATCGTCTTTATAAGAAAAATGAATATCATATATATTTTCAATATCCTCAAAGGCCTTTTTTAAGGACACCTCAGTAAATTCAATGTAAAAAGCCTCTTCTTGCGAAAAGGCTAGTGTTGGGAGTAACATTAAGACCAAGATATATATTAACCTCATTCTTTATACCTCAATTTAATGTTACGTTTTTCTTTTTCACTATAGATTACGGTTACATTTAAGGTTTCAAAAACAGTCTTTAAGGCTATATTTAAGCTATCATGAGGAAAACTTCCAGTAAAAATATCCTGATTACTTATTTCCTCATCATCAATATTAATATTGTATTGCTTTTCTAAGGCTTCAATCACTTTCTTTAGAGGGACACTTCTAAAGGTACTTTCTCCTTTAATCCATGATGGTGCTGTACCTTTAACTTTAGATTTATTTGTAGTTTTTCCTTCTACAGCTCTAACACCTTCATTAGGTATTAGTATGAATTCCTGATCTAAGGTTTTAACACTTACTTTTCCTTCATAACATACCACATCAAAATAGTCTTTAGATGAGTTAACGTTGAATTGTGTTCCGAGTACAGTTACAGAACCATTTTCTGTTTGTACCTCAAACGTCTCACCTTTTGCCACTTTAAAATAAGCTTCACCTGTTAACTGTAATTTACGATCATTTAACCAGTTATCTTCATCATAAGACAATGACGATTTAGCATTTAGTATTACTTCAGAACCATCTAAGAGTGTTATGGTTTTGTTTTCGCCAAAACCTGTTTGGACAAGAATCTCGCTATCAGGCAATAACGTAAATAAGCCTATAAGCACAATAATAGATGCTGCAACACCGATAGACCAATTTCTAAATAACGGTTTCACCTTAGATTGCTTCTTTTCTATACGATCTTGTATTGCAACGAAAGAATCATCTATTGACGAATTAAGTCTTTCATTGACTTCAAGGCCTTTTCTGAGTTTTAAATACGCATTGTAATCCTCCTGACTAACTAATAATTTTAGTTCTCGATCAGAAAGTTTACCTTCTAGCCATTGGGCTAAAAAAACATCAGATTCGTTATGTAAGTTATCTTTTTTCATTGGCTTCTATCTATTACTACAACTTCAAATTAAAAAACCCTACCAACATCTTTAAATATTTCCTATTTCCTTTCGCATTATTACTAATGCTTGATGCATGCGCTTCTCAACCGCCTTAACACTAATATCTAATTCTTCGGCAATTTCTTTATACTTCTTCTTCTCTATTCTATTCATTAAAAACACCTCTCGTTGTTTATCTGGTAGTGTTGCAATAGTTTTTTCAAGTTTATCCATAAACTCTTTTTCTAACATTACAAATTCGGGTGATTCATTGGTGCTTTCTTGTTTAATTTGTTCACTATGTTTTCTCACCACTTTGCTGTGCTTTACTTCATTTAAAAATAAATTATTTGCAATGGTAAACATGTAACTTTTTACTTTTTCATAATCTACTTTACTACAATTATCCCAAAGCTTAATAAAAACATCTTGCATTAAATCTTCTGCCTTATCAACGTTTTGTGTTTTAAAAAACAGGAATCGTCTAATATCTTTTGCGTAGGTTTTATAGATGTTCTCAAATGTTTTTGAGTGACAGATATTAGGTTTATCTTTAGACATTTGCAGTGTTGTAATTAGACTTTCAAATCTAAGAATAAAAATTTTTGAAAAAAAAGTAGGGTTTTTATTTTGTGTGTTGTCTTATGAACGATTAACCTCAATAAAACTATTTTAAACCAAAAAAAACTATTTAAAATGAAAAATTTAAAAGTTGCCTTTTTAAGCATGTTTATTGCACTATTTGTTGTAACATCATGTACAAATGAAGAAGCAGTCATTGATGACCAACAACAAACCGAAGAAAGTGAGTCTATTACTACCGCACTGAATCAATTAAGTACACAATTTGATGCTAATGGTCTTATATCTACTCAAAGTAATCCATCAGGTAATATCGTTTTGGATTTCTGTTTTGATTTTGTTTACCCACTAACGCTGTCTTATAATAATGGTACATCAGTGACGGTTGATGATTTAGATGGGTTAATCGATGTAATGCTAGGTACAACGAATGAACTTTACATTAGTGGTATAGCTTTCCCTTTTAATGTAGAAACTTTTAATGATGACACCGATACCATTGAGGTTGAAACCATTAATAATGAGGTAGAATTTATTGAGTTAATCTTAAGTTGTGGTTTTGATGATGTAGAAGAATGTGCTTGTTTTGAAATCTACGATCCTGTTTGTGTGGAAATTACAGATCCAACAGGTGAAACATTTATTGTGACATATCCTAACGAGTGTTATGCAGAATGTGATGGTTTTGATGAAGATGATTTTGTTGAGGATTGTGAAGATGATTATTATGCAGGTGGATTTGAATGTTTTGAGTTTAATTACCCAATTTCTGTAATCACAGAAGATGGTGAGGTTATAACAATAAATTCTGAAGAAGAATTAGGTACTGCACTTTACGATGTTTATGTTTTTGATTTTGAATATCCTTTCACTGTGACAGTACATGACGATGAAGATGAAACTGAAGTGATTACTATTAATTCTGCAGAAGATCTTGAAGAAATCATTGAAGATTGTTATGATGACTATTATGACGATGATTACGAAGATTGCGAAGAATGTGAAGACGAACCAATAGACCCTGTTTGTGTTGAAATCATTACTGCAAGTGGAGATGTTGTTTATGAAGTGTTCCCTAACGAATGTTATGCAGAATGCTTAGGATTTGATGAAGACGATTTTGTTGATTGTGACGATAATAATCCAGTTGAATGTTCAGAAACTGACATCACAAACAATTTATCGGAATGTGATTGGTATGTGTTTTCCACACTAACTCCACAATCAGATTTTGAAATTGATTTTGAAGAAGACGGAACTCTTACAGCCGAAACAGACACAGATATAGTAAGTGGTACATGGCAAATTTCAACTAACCCAAATGGTGTAATTACGATGACGCTTTCAATTCCAGCACCATTAGATGGATTAAATAATTTCACTTGGACAGTTACTGAATGTACAGACGAATTTGTACTTCTTGAAACTAATAATGGACAATTATTATCATTAGAGAGAGATTGCGAATAATAATGAAGAAAAGATCTTCGTTAAGTTAGTTAAGTTGATTAGAAAGCTTTCAGATAGACATCTGAAAGCTTTTTTAATTGATAGAATATAAGCCAACTATTGGGGTTTTTGTATTTTTATGGTCTAAATCAATTTTAATGACAATCACCCAATTAAAATATGCCTTGGCAATAGCAGAGCATAAAAACTTTACTAAAGCCGCTGAGAAGTGTTTTGTTACACAACCAACACTTAGTACCCAAATACAAAAACTTGAAGATGAGTTAGATGTAGTCATCTTTGATCGAGGTAAAAAACCTATTGAACTCACAGATGTTGGACAAAAAATAGTTAATCAAGCTAAAAATATTGTCAACGAAGCAGAGCGTATTCAAGATATTGTAGATCAGCAAAAAGGGTTTATTGGTGGTGAATTTAAATTAGGAATCATTCCTACAATAATGCCAACATTGCTTCCTATGTTTCTAAATAACTTCATAAAGAAATATCCAAAAGTGAAGTTAAAAATAGAAGAGCTCACTACCGAAGAAATTATATCACGCCTTAATGATGGACACTTAGATGCAGCAATTGCTGCAACTCCTTTAGAAAGTGAAAACGTTAAGGAACGTCCATTATATTATGAACCATTTGTAGCTTATGTACCGACAAACCATAGGTTGAGAGATAAAAAATCAATTGAACCGTCAGACTTAGATCTCGATGACATGTTACTCTTAGAAGATGGGCATTGTTTTAGGGATGGCGTCATTAATTTGTGTAAGTCTTTTAAAGATCAAATGGATGATAACTTTCAGTTAGAAAGTGGTAGCATAGAAACCTTAATAAAATTATCTAATGAAGGTTTAGGTATGACACTGTTACCGTACATGCACACCTTAGACATTAAAGAAAAACAAAATGTAAATCTGCGCTATTTTGAAGAACCATCACCAGCTAGAGAAGTTAGCCTCATCTATCACAAAAGTGAATTAAAAATGCAGATTATAAATGCACTACATGATGTGATATCAGGTGTTATTAGAGGCGCGATTGCTTTTAGTAATGTTGAAATTATAAGCCCGCTATCAAAATAAAAAAAGCGACTCGTAAGTCGCTTTTTTTTATGCTTTAAGATAAATCATACATTGATTTAATTCGGGGTTTTGATTGATTAGTGACTGAATAAAAATTCTTAACTCTTCCAGTTCGTGAGGCAATAAACGCTTTACTGCTTTTTGCACTTCCTTACAGAATAATGTCGCATCAAAACTCACCTTTTTAAGTACAGTTTTCGTGTACTCAAACATCGCTCTCGCCATAGGTAATAATTTGTTTTAGGTTCAACAAAAAATGTAGTTTTTTCTATAGGCTATTGTTTCAATTGGAAATTAAATATAGTAAAAAATTAGAATTTGCATTATTGAAGTGCAAAAGTTTAACGTCTTGTTAAGTTAAAATATCAATAATCATCGATGAAGAAAACTTGTGCATGAATAAAGTACTACAACCTTACAAACCTTAAAATTTTAGTTTTACTATCTAACTGTATTTCAACAAAATAAACACCTGATTTCAACGATTTAACTGGCAAATCAAAAAAAGTATTTAGATTACCTATTTTATATTCTTGAATTAACCTTCCATTGACATCAAAAATCTTAACTAAGTCTAATGCTACATTTGAATTGATTGTAAGTATGTTACTTACCGGATTTGGATATAATCTCACGTTTAGATATTCATAATCATTAACACTCAGGTTTTCTTCTACTACTGTTGTGTAGTAATTAGTTATAATTGGGAAATTAAAATCGAAATAAATCTCGGCTTGGTTAGAAAACGTATCACCTAATTGTAAAGTCGCTAAGGTTTTAATTTTAAAAACCACATAACCATCATTATTGGCATTATCAAAAGGCAATTGAATATTTTCAAAAATAAACTCCACCTCATTTCCATCTGTAATTCTGGTTGTATAACTATGACTGGAGTTTAAAGGAATCAATGAAGACACATCAAACTTAGTTGTATCAATTATATCTTTAACTACAACGTTAACTGCATTTGCTGTTCCTAAGTTTTCAAAACGAATTAAATAATGTACAAACTCACCTACTTTATCTGGTGTAATAGTTTCACCTTCTAAACATCTTATATCGTTAGGATCATAAGAATTAACCACTACCTGTTTTAAATTGAATGTATTATCTTCTACAGTTTCATCATTTGCAATTGGATTAATAGTAGCTACAAAGTCTAACTCATCATCACTATTTAATGGAAAATTAGGATCTGTTGGTGTGTTTAGATTGAAACTTAAAGTAATCTCTCTTGTTTCAAACGGTAAAAGATTAGTGTAATTCCATTGTAAGTTTCCTGTATTTAAAACATCTTGAATCGGAGTTGTTGATAAAAGATTCATGTAATTCTCTTCAAAGTCAAAATCAATTGTTCCATTTAACACAGTATTACCTTTATTTCTGTAGACAATTTTGTAGGTACCATCAAAACCAGGAATTGCTGCTGTCATTGGCACTATAAAAACCTCTACATCGTTATTGATTCCATCAGACACAACACAAAAATCAATAGTAACATCACTACCTACAATATTTATATCACTTGTACTTGGTGTTATGGTATAATAATCTAGATTTTCTATCACAGGTTCTATTGTGTGCATGCCAACTTGCAAAGGAAGATTATAGGTTGCTAATTGATTTGAAATAAATGTGGTATTAGCTTCAGAATTAGACACATTTACCTTTACGTAAGGATACAAAGCATCTGAATTATCACATCCATTAGCATCAAAATCTACCCTACTTTCGCCAGATAAACTGTAATATTCTCCACCAGGTGTAAATGAGCAATAAGCATTTAAAACACAATTAGAGTAGTTGTATGTATCAATTAGCGTCTGAAGCTCATCTAATTGGTCTTCATCACCACAGACATAAGTAAGATTTGGGTTATCATTAAATTCTAGTGAAATTTCAATTGCTCCGTTTTTTAGAAATAAGCTTTCTAACTGGTTATTTATACAGTTTAGTACATATAGATTACTTAACGATGATGTATCTAGAGATGTAAGTTGATTGTTTTCACAATCTAATTCTGTTATTAATACATTATTACTAAGATCTAAACTTGTTATTTGATTATTAGAAAGATTTAATTCTTCTAATGCTGTAGCAGATGAGATATTTAGTTGAGTTAATTGATTGGTTGAACAATACAATTGCTCTAAGTCTATACTTGCATCTAAACTTAAACTCTGTATTTGATTATCGTCACACCACAATGTTACAAGACTAGGAAGATTAGAGGTTTCTAATACTGAGATTTCGTTCATCATACACTTTAAAATTTGTAAGTTTTGTAAACCACTTACATTTAGTGTAGACAACTGATTTGAAAAGCACTCCAAAACTACCAAATTTGGATAACCAGTAACATCTAAATCTGTAATCTGATTGTTATAACAAAAAATAGCATCAAGAATTGAAATAGAAGGCTCTATATCTAACGACGTGAGTAAATTATCATTACATGTAATAGATGAAATATTAGTTAAACCTGTAAGATTTAAATTTGTTAGTTGATTGTTTTTACAATCTATACTATTTAAGTTTGGCGAATCGGTTAAATCTAAGGATGTTATATTATTATTTCTACAAACAAACCCATTAAGTCCCACCAATCCACTAGTATTAACTGATGTTAATTGATTATTAAATAGTTGAACACTTGCTAAATTTGCAAACCCATTGAGATTTATATTCCCAGTCAATTGGTTAAAACCTAAACCTAAACTTGCTAAACTTGTACAACCAGAAAAGTCAATTGATGTAATATTATTTGCTTCTAATTGTAAATATTCGAGATTAGTGAGATTACTGACATTCATTGAAGGAATTTGGTTAGAAACAGCTTCAATCTCTACCAAATTAGTTAAAGATGTAAAATCTAAACTTTCGTTTACACTATTATCATTAAAATATAAGGTTTCAAGATTTGTAAAAGCTAATATTCCTTGTAATGATTGAATATTTTGATTGCTTAAATTTAACCGCAATACGGCTTCAGCCTCGCTCACTTGTATTTCGCCATCATTATTAATATCTGCATCAGCATCAAAACCACCAAAACCATCTGTATCAACACAGTTGGTATTAAGCAGAGCGTTTTTAAAATTAGCATCAGGTATATCTACGATTTGAGCAAAGGATGACTTAGAAAATATTAAAACAATAAGAAGAAAATAGAACCGTTTCATAATACAATAATTATAAAGTAAAAGTAAAAAGGCCGTATCTAATGACACAACCTTTTTTAAATTTTCTGATTTATGTTTAATCTAAAACCTATTATCACCATCAAGTAGATCTCCTAGTCCACCTAAAATGCTTCCTTCGCCTTTAGAATTTCCACCAGTGCGTGGTGCAGAGGCTATAACTCTATTAGCTAATCGGCTAAATGGTAAAGATTGAATGTACACTTTTCCGGGTCCTTGTAGCCTAGCAAAAAATAAGCCTTCACCACCAAATATCGAATTTTTAATGCCTTTTACAAACTCAATATCATAATCAACATCTTGTGTAAAACCAACAATACAACCGGTATCTACGCGCATCACTTCACCAGGTTGTAATGTCTTTTCGGCCATTGTTCCACCAGCGTGCACAAAAGCCATTCCGTCACCTTCTAGTTTTTGCATGATGAATCCTTCACCTCCAAATAAACCTCTACCTAATTTTTTTGAGAATTCAATACCAACACTTACACCTTTAGCCGCACAAAGAAATGCATCTTTTTGACAGATAAACTTACCTCTAAATTCATTGAGATCTATAGGAATAATTTTACCTGGATAAGGTGAAGCAAAAGACACATTACGCTTTCCGGAAAGTTCATTATAAAAAGCAGTCATAAATAAACTTTCACCTGTAAGAATACGTTTTCCCGCTCCAAGAATTTTACCTAAAAACCCCTGATCTTTTTGAGAACCGTCGCCAAAAATAGTATCCATTTTTATACCATCATCCATCATCATAAAGCTACCAGATTCCGCAATAACGGCTTCCTGAGGATCTAATTCAATCTCTACAAATTGCATTTCTTCACCAAAAATTCGGTAATCTATTTCGTGGCTATTTCTTTCCGTAAAATCCATTTATTTCGTTTTTTAAGTTGATTCATTTATATGTTGTATATAATAGCGTTTTGTTACAGCCTCTGAAATTTCAAAAACTAAATCACAAAATCCAAAACTGCAAACTGAGACTGTAAACTAAAAAGTAAAATTTAAGATTTTACTTTTAGCGTCCATTCAAAATTAAAAGAAGACACTTCTACTCCATCTTTATTAATACCATTAGCATTTAACCACACAGTTTGCCCTTCACCAGTCTCTATAGCTTTTGCAATAGCATTATCTATTTTATTACCTTCATCACACTTAAATGTGATAATACCTGTTGCTTTTTTAATAAAAGTAGCATTATTATTGGCCACTAACATAGATATGTTTTTACCACTTTTTTTAATTTTCAACATCATTAAAGCACCAGTTGTTAATTCAGCCGCCATACCTTGGACTGCCCAAAACATAGATTTAAAAGGATTTTGATTAATCCAACGATGCTTCACCTTTACAACACACGTAGTATCATCAATATATTTAGTTCTAACACCCGTAAAATAAGCTGCAGGTAGCTTAAACATTAGAAAAGTATTCAGTTTTGAAGGTGAAATAGACATACTGTTTGTTTTGATTCTGCACTAAAATAGTTGAATTATTTCACCCTTACTAATGTTAAAAAAATGTTAATATTAGGTACTATGCGTAACATACTACCTTCTTTTAGACATATATTTGCATAAGAAACTATTATATACTTTTAAAAATGATCGATAAGCATACCAAAAATTTAGCAACATTTATACATTTATCTACCTTTTCAAGGTTTTTCATTCCGTTTGGAAATTTCATAGGACCAATCATCCTTTGGACAGTTAATAAGGATAAATCTGAATTTGTAGATAAACATGGAAAGCAAGCAATCAACTTTCAAATTAGTGTATTACTCTATGCTATCGTAATAGGTACTATAAGTGTTCCTTTTTTCATCTTTAGGTTATTTGATAACATGAACGTCATCGATTTTCATGGCTTCAATAATTTTCATATCAACCTAGGTGAACCTTCTCCTTTGCTTTACATAGGTGGTGGGCTTGGAGTACTGGCAGTAATAGCGTTTATTATAGAACTAGCACTTATAGTAAAGGCAAGTTTATCCGCAAGAGATGGGCAATTATATCAATATCCTTTGACCATCAACTTTTTAAAATAATAATAGAGACATAAAATCATCAATCAACCTCTTTTCAAAAAAGAGTATAAATCAATCAAAAAATGAACAGTTTAATCAAATTTAATCGAATTAGAGTATGACACGAGCGCTAACTAAATTATTGTTGAATCAATTTATTGTCAATGCGCGAACTGCATGTGACTTTAACATAAAATAGAAGAAACACATGAAAATAGAAAATACAAAAGCACAAATGCGTAAAGGTGTTTTAGAGTATTGCATCTTATCTATCCTAAAAGATGATGATGCCTACGTCGCTGAAATACTCGGCACACTAAAAGACGCTAAGATGCTTGTAGTGGAGGGCACTATATATCCACTACTTACAAGATTAAAAAATGCTGGGCTTCTCAATTATCGCTGGGAAGAATCCACATCAGGACCACCAAGAAAATATTACGGACTTACAGAAACTGGTAAATTGTTTCTTAACGAACTAAATACAACTTGGAATGAATTACAAAACGCAGTTAACCTAGTAACAAGTACAAAAACAACAGAAAATGAATAAAACAGTCAATATTAATTTAGCAGGTATATTTTTTCATATCGATGAAGATGCATACCTAAAATTATCACGCTATCTTGAGGCTATAAAACGTTCATTTACAGACTCTCAAGGTCGTTCAGAAATAATAGCAGATATCGAAGCACGAATTGCCGAGTTATTCTCTGAGCGCATACAAAACGAAAAGCAAGTCGTTAATACAAAGCTTGTAGACGAAGTCATCTCTATTATGGGACAACCAGAAGATTATTTAGTAGATGATGAAATATTTGAAGACGAACCTAAACAAAAGACATCCTACAGCTCTGGTCCTACTAAAAAATTATTTAGAGACACAGACAACTCATACATAGGAGGAGTATCTGCCGGGTTAGGTCATTACTTTGGTATTGACGCTTTATGGATGCGTTTAATTTGGTTACTTCTAGCAATTGGTTCTGGTGGAACATTTGTCTTTATCTATGTGATTTTTTGGGCATTAGTTCCTGAAGCTCGCACTACAGCTGAAAAATTGACGATGACTGGTGATCCTGTGAACATCAGTAACATTGAAAAAAAAATTAAAGACGGCTTTGAAACAGTCTCAGAATCGGTAAAAAATGTAGACTTTAAGAAACATGGTGAAAAAATAAAGGAAGGTTTTGACAATGTATCTGATAACATTTCAGACTCAGTGAAAAACGTTGATTTTAAGAAGCAAGGCAATCGTATAAAATCGAGTTCCCAAACCTTTTTTGACACTATAGGAAACATAGTAATGTTTTTCTTAAAGCTTATTGCTAAGTTCATTGGAGTCATATTAATTATTGTTGGTGTAAGCACCTTAATTAGCTTAATCGTTGCTTTCTTTTCGGTAGGTATTGCCGATGCTGTACATATACCAGGTATGGATTTTGTAGAGGCAGCAAACGCGGCAAATATTCCGAGATGGTTAGTTTCAATGCTAATATTCTTTGCGGTTGGTATACCATTTTTCTTCATCTTTTATTTAGGGTTGAAAATATTGGTTAACAATCTGAAATCAATAGGTAATGTTGCTAAATTCACTCTATTAGGTGTATGGTTAATTGCTATTATTGGTTTAACAATTACTGGCGTTAGGCAAGCATCAGAACATGCTTACGAAGCCAATGTGTCTTCCAAGGATGAAATTTCTGTAGTATCTGGTGATACTTTAAATATTAGAATGAAAAACTTTTCTAAGTATAACAGTTATATATATCATAGAGATAGTGATCTTAAAATTATAGAAGATGATAATGGTAAGAACATTGTATCATCAGACATAAGGCTACTTGTAAAATCTACTGTAGATTCCACAGCTTCAATTGTAATAGAAAAGGAAGCAGAAGGTCGTAACTATAAAGTAGCAAGAGATCGCGCAGAAAAAATCAATTACAATTATGTTTTTAATAATGGTAATTTAGATTTAGATGCTTACATGATTACTGATATTGACAATAAATTTAGTGATCAGGAAGTCACAATTATCCTTTACGTACCTGAAGGAACAATTCTTTATGCAGACAAGAATGTAAGAAGTTATAATAACTATTATGGCAATATTTTAAGAAGTGCTGATTTTGGTGAATACCAAGAAGTTTACAAGGACGAACTTAAATGTTTAAGCTGTACAGAAGCGTTGGAATCTAAAACTGAAGACGAAGAAGAAGTAACTTCTTTTACTAATGAAGAAAAGCCAAAACTAAATATACAAGTTGTTGAAGATGGCTTAAATGTTGAAATAAATGACAATTGAGAATCAAATAACGACAGTTCGGTAATTCATAATTTTAAAAGAGTAACCTTCTACTGATATTTGTACTATCAAAATCAATTAAAAAAGGATTCAATCAATCATCAATCAATCAATCAACCAAGTCACAATTGCTTAGCAATATCAAAACCATTTAGAGTATGGTATTGCTAATGCAAGGGTGAAAATCAATCAAAAAAAACAAATCATAACACACTAAAAAATGAGTACACTAGTAAGAATTGTAGTAACAAGCATTATAAGTTTATTGATGCTATCATGTAACTTCTCAATGAATTTTGGAGAAGGTATTGACGGAGACAGAAATGTTGTAACCTCTGAGAGAGAAGTTGAAGGTAATTTTAACGCGGTAAAAGTTAGTCAAGGTTTAGAGCTATATATTACACAGAGCGATGACGTAGAAATAACAGTTGAAGCAGATGAAAACTTGCAAGAACTAATTGTTACAGAAGTAGACAATGGCGAATTAAAAATCTTTTCAACCAAGAATATAAGGAGAGCTGCCTCACGTAAAATATACGTAAGTTTCCCAGACATTAATAGAATTAAGGCGAGTAGCGGAAGCAGTGTCTATTCTAACAACACTATTAATTCCGAAGATTTAGAACTAAAGTCTTCTAGTGGTGCTAATATAAAAATTGATGTAGAAACAAATACACTTATTTGCGATTCCTCAAGTGGCGGATATATACAACTAGACGGTAATACAGTTTCACTAATGACGGAAGCATCTAGTGGCAGTAATATTAGTGCATCTAGTCTTAAAGCAGAATCTACTACGGCAAAAGCAAGTAGTGGTGCACGGATTCAAATAAACACTTCAAAAGCGCTAACAGCAAGAGCTAGTAGTGGTGGTGATATTAGATATTCTGGTAACCCAGAACGTGTTGAAAAATCAGATAGCTCATCTGGTAGTGTAAGAGCGAACTAACTTGTTTGACAACACAGTAATGAGATAATTATTTATCTTTTACATTAGAAAAAACCAATCAAAAATTAACCGTTTCAAAATCTTTATGATTTTTGGGACGGTTTTTGTATATATTTGTTTAAACGCCACCATTAGTGACAAAATTTGAAAAAATGTGTCCAATTTGTGGTTAAAAGATTTATATAGATGAAAAAATCATTACTTATTCTTATTTCTTTAATGTTAGCTATGTCGTCAATAGCTCAAGAAAAAATAAAGGGAGACAGAAATGTTACCATTAAACAAACTTATATAGATGACTTTCATACGCTTGAAATAGGTGGAGACTTTTCTGTTGAGATTGTTTATAATAGCAAACCGTCTGTAGAAATTGAAACTGATGACAATCTTCATGATGTTATTCAGTTCAATGTAGTTGATGGAGTTCTTAGCTTCTCAAAAACTATGAGAATCACTTCTAAGAAAAAATTAAACATTACAGTAAATTATGGCGACAGTCTCAAGGATATTAAACTAACAAGTGAAGGTGAAATCAGATCACTTACTTCTATGGAGTTAAATGATGCATCATTATCCACATTAGATAATTCTCGTGCTTACTTAAATATTAAGGCTAAAAGCTTCAGCTTTATAAGTGAAGGGAAATCTAAATCGAGATTAAACCTTACAGCAGATTCTACTAAAATTGAATTAAACGGTAATTCAAAACTTGATGCATTAATTAATAGTAAAGTAGCTGATTTTGACTTGTACCTAAGATCTGATGCTTCAATTGAAGGTACAAGTAACAACTCAACAATACGACTAGATAACTCTGCAAATTTCAATGGCGCTAAGTTTACCGCAAAATCTGTTGATGCCTTGCTCGAAAACAATAGTGATTTAACAATCGATGCATCTGAAAGTATTGCGCTAGCAGTATCTGGTGATAGTGAAGTGTATTTATACGGTTCACCAGCAATTACAATTTCTAAGTTTGAAGATACTGCCAAGCTTCAAAAGAAGAAGCGATAAAAAGAATTTAGTTTGTATATATAAACAATAAAGCCGAAGCATCGCTTCGGCTTTTATATTTTATTGCTCTAATTTAAAATATCATCAATTATAAGAAGGAGTGGATACTTCAAAATCTGCTTCTTTAGCCGCAAGATAGCGTTCTGCATCTAATGCCGCCATACAACCTGTTCCAGCCGCAGTAATTGCTTGTCTGTAAACATGATCGGCCGCATCTCCACTTACAAATACTCCTTCAACATTAGTTTTACTTGTCCCAGGAACTGCATTGATAATATATCCTGTTTCATCTAAATCTAAATAATCCTTAAAAATATCTGTATTAGGCTTATGTCCTATTGCCACAAAGAAACCTGTTGCAGGTATTTCCCATTTTTCATTGGTCTGATTATTAAAAACTCTTACACCAGTTACCAATTGTCCATCTCCTAAAACCTCATCAGTTTCAGTGTTATAAAGAATTTCAATGTTCTCTGTATTCATTACACGATTAGCCATAATTTTTGATGCTCTAAATTCATCACGTCTTACTAGCATCGTCACCTTCTTACATAATTTAGATAAATAATGTGCTTCCTCGCATGCAGAATCCCCAGCACCAACTATGACAACCTCTTGATTTCTGTAAAAGAAACCATCACAAACTGCACAAGCTGATACTCCTCCACCAAGTTTTAAATACTTTTGTTCAGATGGTAAGCCTAAATATTTTGCCGAAGCACCAGTAGATATTATAACTGTTGAAGCATGTATTTCTTTTTCACCATTAACCCAAACCTTGTGTACATCCCCAGAAAAATCAACTTTAGTAATCCAACCATGACGCACATCAGTACCAAAACGTTCTGCTTGTTTTTGTAATTGTATCATCATCTCAGGTCCTGTAATTCCATCTGGATATCCTGGGAAATTCTCAACATCATTTGTTGTGGTTAATTGTCCGCCCGGTTGCTCGCCTTGATATAACACAGGACTCATATTTGCTCTAGACGCATAAATTGCAGCAGTATACCCTGCAGGACCAGAACCAATAATTAAACATTTTACCTTTTCTATAGTATCTGACATATCTTTTAATTTGTTACTAAACAAAAGTAGGATTTTTGTATAAATCCTTACTTAGAAGTTATCAACACTTGTTATGATGGCATAATAATTTCTAATGGCTTCATTTTGTCAGAATATTTTCTTAATTTAATAGAGTTGAAAATCTAAAATCAAGCATTATGAAATCATCAGTTTTAATCCTCTATGTCTCTTTATTTTTAATGTTTTCATGTAAAAATGAAATGAATAATGATTTGAAAAATAACCAAACCGATAAGGCAGAAATAACTGAAAATATTAAAGACCTAAAAGGCACTTGGGAACTTACCGGATTTTATAATTATGTTGATAATGTTGTTGTTGATTCTTTTACGATAAATCCAGAATTCCGACAGCTCAAAATGTATTCAGATACAAAAGTGATGTGGTGTAAACACAGACCTGCTGATTCATCTGAATGGTTTGGTTATGGCACTTATAAATATGATGGCCAAAGTCTAACTGAAATACTTGATTTTGGATCTACAGAAATGGATCAGGTCATTGCTCTTAAAAAAGAATTTATTTTCGAATTAACTCTTGAAGATGACCGTTTTCAACAAATTGAATTAGATGAAGATGGTAATAGAATTTATTCTGAAAATTATGTAAGAGTTGAGTAAATGACTAAATAAAGAGTCGAATACCTCAATAGTAATTACCAAAGTATTCGACTTTATATTTTTATCTCGTTTATCTTACTAATACCAACCCAAACTTTTTAGTCGTTTAATGTCACTATCTATCCATTGTTGATTAAGACTGTCCGAAGCATCATCATACTGAACTCTTAATTCTTCTAAGCGTTTATGCATTTGCTTTTGAACTTCTGCATAATCAGGATTATCATAAACGTTATTCATTTCTTGTGGGTCTTTTTCTAAATCGTATAATTCCCAAGCTTCAATGTTGTAATAGAATCTAATGAGTTTGTAACGTTCTGTTCTTACACCATAATGACGCTTTACCATATGAATCCCTGGATATTCATAATAATGGTAATACAATGCATCTCGCCAATCTTTGTTATTTCCTTCGAACAATGGTGTTAAACTTAAACCTTGCATATCTTTTGGAATTTCAACATCTGCAACATCTAAAACCGTTGAAGCAAAATCGATGTTCTGTACCAAATCTGTATTCACGCTTCCAGCTTTTATATGATTTGGATAACGAATTAATAATGGTGTTCTAAATGATTCTTCATACATAAAACGTTTATCAAACCAACCGTGTTCACCTAAATAAAAACCTTGGTCAGATGTGTAAACCACCATTGTATTTTCGGTTAAATTATTATCATCTAAATAATCTAATAATCGACCAACGTTTCTATCAACACTTTTTATTACGCCAAGATAATCTTCCATATAACGTTGGTATTTCCAAAGTGTTAATGCTTGACCTTTTGGTGAATTCTTCAAAAACTCTTCGTTAATTGGACCATATACTTTTTGCCATTGCTCTTGCTCTGCTGCATTCAATCTATTGAAACGTTCTGTATATGAGCTTTTATACCAATCTAAAAATTCTTCGTATTTCAATTTCTCTAAAATCTCTGGTGCAATTTTATTGTCTGCACTCAAAGCCATATGGTCTGCAATTCGCATTTCGGCTTCTGCAGACGCTTTACTTTTGGTTTTGTACTCATCAAACAATGTTTCTGGCACAGGAATCTTTTTGTATTTAAAATCTTCTAAATCGTGCATTGATGGCCACCATTGTCTGTGAGGTGCTTTGTGGTTGTACATTAACATAAATGGTTTACTATCTGTACGCAAGCTATCTAAGTAATGAATGGCCTTATCTGTAATCACATCTGTAACGTAACCTTTTTCTTTTATCTCGCCTTGAGGTGTTAAAAACTCTGGATGGTAATAATGACCTTGGTCTGGAAGTACTTCCCAAAAATCGAAGCCCTTTGGTTCAGATTTTAGATGCCATTTTCCGTAAATCGCAGTTTCGTAACCTGCTTTTTGAAGTAATCTTGGAAACGTCACCTGCGTTGTATCAAATACATCTAAATTATCGCGAACGCTATTTAAATGACTAAACTTTCCTGTTAATGCTACTGCACGACTTGGCGAACAGATAGAATTGGTAACAAATGCCTTTTGAAACAACATACCTTCATTTGCTAAACGGTCTATATGTGGTGTTTTAATCAGTTTGTCATCATAAGCACTTAATGCCTGATATGCGTGGTCATCTGTAATGATAAAAACAATGTTTGGTTGCTTTGCTTCAGCAACTTCCTTTGGTTCTGATTCGTTTTCTTTACAAGCAAACAACAATGCAATAAGACAAAAGCTTACGATATGATTTAGTTTCATTTTAGGTTGGGTTTTTATATTTTTAATTACTCTACTAATATCTATAAAATTGATGTGTTTGAATGGCTTTTCAGAAATAAATATTTTAATTCGAAAACACTTCGACTACGCTCAGTGTGACATTATGATAACTGAAGCTCAGCGTGACAAACAAATTTTATATTAAACATTTTAAAATGAAGAAATACTTAGAAAAACAAGCTGTATTCAATTCTACATTACGTGTATTCGTTTTCTTTTCTAAGCGTAAATTCTTCAATGGACTCACACAGTTTTTAACGACTCAGTCAGCAAAATTGAATCTCGTCTTAAACAAACCAAAACCTGTTTCTCAACTCTCTGAACTTGCGCAATCTTGGCAAGCTATGATGCCACCAGATGGGCAAGAATATTTCAAAATTAAAGACATTACAGAAGACACTGCTTACACCGAAATCCATCTGCATTGTCCACTTAGAGGTACAGGAAACGTTGAGGCTTGTTACAAACTTATGAACTACGACAGACAACTTATGAATGCTGTTGGTGGTCAACTTATTGTTTTAGAATCGCAATCTAACTCTGGTAAAAACTATTGCAGATTAGCCATTAGAGAAAAACAAAAAGATGCTAGCGATTTAGTTCCTGCGCATAAAAAGTAATCACAGTTTTGCAATTAGAAAACCATAAGCATCAAGCGTTACCTTTCCTTCTTCAATTTTTGAATTTTTATGATACACTGTGTTATTAAAACCTAAATTATCAGTTGCTACTTCTTCATCAGACACATTCAACATTACAACAAACGATTCATAATTATAGGTTCTTTTGAACGCTAAAATATGTTCATTTTCAACTTCTAAAGGTTCATAATTACCTAATCTAAAAGCATCGTAATTTGTTCTTAAACTCAATAAGGATTTGTAATGATTCCAAAGTGAATTAGCATCTGCTTTTTGAGTTTCTAAAGCCAAGTCTTTAACCGATTCATTATTCCAAAATGAAATCGTCCACCATTCGCTAGTATCTTTATACCAAACCGCATTTCCTTTATCATTATAATTTGAAGTCCACGGAAACGCTTCGCGAACTGGAATATGATTAGCATCAGAACCATACTCTTGTTTTACACCTGTAAGTCCTAATTCTTGTCCATAATAAATAGATGGAATTCCTGGTAACAACACATTTAAAACAGCTGCAACACGTTTTTGACCTTCATTATTATTTACAACAGAAGCCCAACGCGACGTATCGTGATTTTCTAAAAAATTCACTGAAAACGTACTATCACTAAAGCGTTTCATTGTTTCTTTTACCTCATTATGAATGCGTTTTGGGTCCATTTTCACACCTTTTGAAGTTGGGTCAATATACATATCGTGTGTACCTTCTTCGCCAGCTAAAGCAAAACGCAACGGAAAACTAAACGCTGCATCTGCACCACTTTTGCTAACCATTTCTTCACCATAATTATTCCAGTTAGATTGCTCACCAAGTACAAAAACATTAGGATTTATAGACTTACATTCTGTAAAAATTGGTTTCCAAAAATCTTCATACATATTCACAAAAATACCTTTATAATCAAGGTCATCCATAATATGGTCAATTCTAAAACCGTCAACACCATCATCAAAATTTCCGTCTTTATTTGAGTCAACCCAATAGGTATAAAAATCCATCATATAATCTTTCACCTTTTGATGATTGAGGTCAAGTAAAACTATGTTTCGTTGTTTGTCTGGCCACAGGTTAAAATCTTTTAATGGTGAATTAGGTTTCATAAAAATCTGCTCAGGATGCTGATTTAGAGAATCTGTGTAATAAATAAAATCTGAATATTCAGACTTCGGATTTTTGTACGAATCGTCAAACCAAATATTACCACTTTGTGCATATTGAGTTTCCATATCCATTAAAAACTTCAATCCTTTGTTATGAACCGCTTTTACAAAATTGATATAATCAGCTTTGGTTCCGTATTCTGGGTCGATGTTGTCATAATTCGTAGGAAAGTAATTATGGTAAAAATCTGATTCATATAAAGGTGTAAACAAAATGGTAGTTACACCCAAATCTTTTAGATAATCTAGTTTTTCTACAAAACCATTTAAGTCGCCGTGTAAATCACCATTACTATCGTAAAAACTACGTTGCATTACGTGATAAATCACTTCGTTATTCCAGTTTATTGGCTCTACTATTTTTTCTTCTGAAGTAATCTCAGGTTGTTTTTCTTCTTTACAAGAATTGAAAGAAACAAGCGTAATTAAAAATATAGCTAAAAAACCTAGTTTACGATACTTTTTCTTATCGAAAACACTCGAACTGACAGTTTTGAATTTAGAATGTAACACGTTACTTATATTGATGTTTTTCATAATCTATTGTTTTGGAAACGTAACACGTCTCAACACTGTTTTCCCTAATGGTACAAGCGTTACGCTTTGATTTTCATTTTTTGAAGTGTTGAATAAACTACCTTCTAAATTCCATTCAGAATCATAAAACGACTCTGAATTTGAAGCACTTTTTAATTCAAATTTTGAATCTGAAGCAAGCCTCAAATCTTTGAAATCTTCATTTGTCGGAAAGCAATAATAATCGCTGTAATTTACTTTTGAATAGGTTTTTATAGTTTCCACTTTATGCGGAATTTCAAAAGCATACACAATTGGACCACGTTGTAAATACACTTCGTCATTTAAAGCCTTATGTTGCTTGGTTTCATTATTGAATGTAATTGTGATTTCATCACCATTTTTCCACTCTTTTGAAACTGTATAAAATCCATCTTTTAAATCACCTAATGCAATATTACTTTCTAATCCGTTAGACCATTTTGGTTGTCTGATTTGAAAGCTAAATATTTTTGGCATTTTCATTGTAAACCTAAAAGTCACCTCATCAGACATTGGATAATTTGTGATTTGCTCGATGGAAACTTCAGTATCTTCAATTTGAGTTGTAAGTTTTGAAGGTCCAAACATTACAGATACAATGCCTTCTTCAGATTTCATCCACATCTGTTCTAAGAAATACGGAAAATTTCTAGTATAATTCGGCACACAACACACTGCAGGTTCTGAATGCGTTGGCGAATACTTATATCTTGGGTCTGCCTTAGATTCACCATTTTCGTGATGATGACCATCTAACACATAGCAGTTGTCTGCTTTTCCGTAGGTTAATGCTGTTCCTTCTCTATTTCTGAATCCTAACATTGCATTGTAGGTTAGTTTTTCAGCTTCATCAGCAAATGAAATATCACCAGTTTTTTGAATCAAACTTCCGTAGGAATTTCGCAATTCTAGCATTGTACAATATTCACTACTTGTATTGGTTGGATGCGCTTTCATTTTCAGAATCCATTCGTTTCCGTGACCAGCACCACTTGGTAAAATGCAAGGTTCTAACTTATCTAACATATTATGGTAAGCCGTTTCCAATTCTGGATATCCTGTGTTGTAATACGCATTTACCATAGTACGAATATGCTCATAGGTATGAACGCCATGACCTTCAAAAAGCGAATCTTTTTCCTTTAAATATGGATAACGTAAATCGTTAAACGAGCGATTTATTGAATAGGTTGAAAAGGCTTTATACAAATAAGTAGCATAATCTTGATACGTTTGATTTTTAGTAATTCTGAATAAGGTTTCACATACATCAGTTAACATTAATCCGTGAGTGACACCACCAAAAGCATTCTTCAGATAAAACGGATTTTTTCCTGCTTCACCATAATTTTTAATGGTTAGTTGCATTGCTTTTTCAACAGCATCTAAAACCGATTTATCTTGAGTAAACTCATAATAAGCGAGCATTGTTCTAAATGCAGTAGTTTGCGCCCAAAGTTCACCGTTAGAACCTTCGTGTTGGTAACGTAAATTTGGTTTGTAAATCCCAATATAGCCATCATCATCTTGTGATGCTAACAGGTTTTTTATCACATCGTGAGATTGCAGAATCGCTTCTTTATCGTTGGTTAAAAACGCGTGTCTAATAAATCCGTCCCACCAATTGCCAATGGTTTCGGCATTCCACCACATAATTGATTTTTCCCAAGCAGCACCTGTCAAGACCAAATCACCCATTTCTGGAATATCTTCCATTCCACCACGACGCGCAGTGTTGTATAAATCGTCTGATTTAATTCCTGGATATAATTCGTCTAAAGCACCAACTATACCTTGTTGTAAATCACTTTTCATCATATTGAGAATCCAACCTTTAGGTTGCACGCTTCCTGATGGAAATTGTTCAAATTTTGCTTGTATTGGTTGGCTGGGATTATTGAAAAACTTCAGTTGTTCAGAATCGTCAATAATTGTTGAAGCGACTTTATTTACATTATCACTAAAGTTTTCACCTTGTGAGTTTTTTTGGTCTCGTTTACACGAAAATAGTGTCAACACAATAATTACGCCTATTGTTTGTTTCATAATAATTGTGTTTTCAAGTAGTCTTTCATTTTTACATTAATCTCTCGTTGATTAGACAACGGTTCTTGTGTAAAAGGCGCTTGTGGCATATATGGAAATGGCCCGAATTCTGGTGTAATAGAGAACTGACTTGTTTTGCCTTTGAAGTAACCAACAGTATCTTTCCAAATGTTTGTAAATCGCTCTAAATGTGTCGACCATTCTGGCGCAAACGGATTGTTGACCTGAGATGCTTGCTCTGTTGCGACTCTTGCGTGTAAATGTGCAACGTGAGGAATTACCTTTTGAATGGCTTCTTCTTGGTCTTTAAGTAAGGACTCAGAAACCACACACCAATGCGAAAAATCGCCAACAAATTTTAAATCAGGAAAGACTTCTAAATAACGTAAGGTTGCTTGAGAATGAAATGTGAATCGTCCTCTATGAATTTCGTGATACACAGGAATGCCTCTTTTTGCTGAAAATTCTTCGATAGCATCAATAATCATACAGTTATCTTCAAACGAATAATGGTCTTTTCCTGTATGAGAATTGAAAAATTCTGGTTTGTAATGCACCATACTTTCTAGTCGTTCTAAAACTTTACTCAAGTATTCTCTTGGCGTTTCCTTCTTTACACCAAACACCTGTTGTAATCCGCAAATAAATTCAGGATTGTCTTTTCTCGCTTCGTTTAAAACATCATAAAATTGAGTTTCAAAAATGGCATCTTTAGGAATATTCATCTCAATGCCATCGTAACCATTTTCTTTAATATACTCTAAAAATGCTTTTGGTTGTAATGCTTCGCTTCCCCAAAAAGGACATAAATATTTAATTTGCATACAAAACTGGATTTAAAGGTGTGTTGATTTGCTCACCAACTTTTGCGCCAGGACACCACGTATCCCAATCGTTTTGTTGACCATCGTTAGTTGGTTCTTTAAGCGTCATATCTTTATCCATATATATTATGGTCATCACTTTTCGCATCTGGTCAGTTGTATTTGCACCAGCACGATGAAAAACCCAACCAGAATGGAAACTAATTTCACCAACATCAAAAGATTCTATAACGTGTTTAAAATCTGTAACTTTTAATCGTTTTTCAATTTGTGATTCGCTATCATCACTAATTGACAATTCTCTTCCTTCAAGAATTTGATGACTACCAGCACTAAATTCTAAAGGTCCCATTTCTAAAGGTGTTTCTTGCAACGGAATCCAAGCAGTAATGGTTTTATCTGTAGCCAATGGCCAATAATGTTGGTCTGCGTGCCAAGGTGTAATTCCACCACCAGCTTCTTTAAACAAAGCTTGGTCGTGGTACAAACGCACACCATCAACTTGCATTAAATCTGACGCTATTTTCGCTAAACGTTCACTAAAAATCAATTCTTTAATCGCTTCGTCTTTTGTCCAAAGATTAAACAATTGCAAGAACGCTTTTCCGTAAGTTGTACGTTCTTCAAGAGGCATATCCTCGTCATTAAGTTCATCTACTTTTTCACTTATAATCCTGTTAAAATAATTAAGTGACTCTTGGTCTAGCACATCCTTTAATTTGATGTATTTGTGCTGTTGATAAAACGCAATTTGCTCTTCTGTGAGTGTGTAAGACTGATTTAAAACTGTTTCTGTAAGCATAACTAAAAGATTTTTACAGATTCAAAATTATATTGAAATCACAACACTTATTTTACTTAAATTAACCAAAACTATGCATATTTAAACCTTAATTACTATATTTAAATGTTTTATAAGTTAATTTTAAATTAATGCGTCCTGAATTAGAACATATTAAAATTGAAGTCTCTCAACAGTCATTTCACTTTTTTAAACAAAGTGACACTGTATTTCTTCCCTATTGGCATTACCATCCAGAACTAGAATTAACGCTCATAACAAAAGGTGAAGGTACTCGATTTGTTGGTGACTCTATTACTTCGTTTTCAGATTACGACTTAGTTTTAGTTGGCAAAAATCTACCTCATCATTGGGTTAGTGCTTCAAAAACAGAAAATCAAGAAGCTTATATTTTTCAGTTTAGAAGTTCGCTTTTTAAGAGTTTTACTGAATGTGATGCGTTCTATACATTGTTTGAAAAAGCAAAACGTGGACTGCATTATTTTAATCCAAGTGAAACGCTTATTGAACAAATTATTGCTTTTGAAAACCTTTCAAGCATCTCTAAACTAAGTGCTTTAATTGAAATTATTGAACAGCTTTCTCTTGATAACGATTATAACATACTTGCTTCTGAAGATTATTTAGAAAGACTTCAACTTGTTGGCTCGCAAGACAAAATTGCAAAAACAACAAATTATATTCTAGAACATCTTGATGAGCAATTAAGTGTCAACAGAATGGCAGAATTCACTCATATGGTTCCACAATCGTTTTGCAGATGGTTTAAGAAACATTCTGGACATTCGTTTGTTTCTTTTTTAAATCAAACCAGAATTGAACGTGTTTGTTTGTTATTGACTACAACCAATACACCTATTCAAGAAATTGCTTTTAGTTGCGGATTTGAAAGTTTAAGTCATTTTAATAGGACATTCAAAAAAATAAAAGCTTGTAGCCCTTCTGAGTTTAGGAAGAATCAGAAATAGAAAAAGGATTACTTGCGTTGATCCTGAGATTTGGGTTGGTGCTCAAGAAAATCAAAGGACAAGCTATGCTTGTTATGTATTTTTACTTGTAGAAATCTTTAAAGCAAGCTTTTAGATTTCTACAAGTAAAAATCCAACTACCTATGGCAGTTGGATTTTCTTGGTCGGGGTGGCAGGATTCGAACCTGCGACCTCCGCGTCCCAAACGCGGCGCGATAACCGGGCTACGCTACACCCCGAAATTGTGGTTATCAATTTTGGAATGCAAATATAGCCTTTATTCTTTATTAAACAACAACATTTTTTTAATTTTAGAGTCGTGTTGAAGAAGTAACAAAAGTCATAAAAAAATAACAGCAATTACCTAAATTTGTACTTCTAACTAAATCTGAAATCTCATATGTTAATAATAGGAATCGCTGGTGGTACTGGATGTGGAAAAACTACTGTGGTTAACACCATTCTCAATGAATTACCAGAAGGTGAAGTTGGTGTAATTGCTCAAGATTCCTACTACAAAGACACATCGCACTTAAGCTACGATGAGCGTGTGAAAATTAATTTTGATCATCCAAGGTCTATTGATTTTGATTTACTTGTAGAACATCTTAAGGAACTTAAAAAAGGGAATCCAATTGAGCAACCTGTATATTCCTTTGTAAAACATAATCGTACTGGTGATACAATAAAAACATTACCAAGAAAAGTAATGATTGTTGAAGGTATATTGATACTAACAAATCCAGATGTCCGAGATTTATTTGACATTAAAATTTACGTTCATGCAGATTCTGACGAACGTTTAATAAGAAGATTAAAAAGAGATATTAGCGAACGTGGAAGAGATATTGACGAAGTACTCACAAGGTACCAAACTACTTTAAAACCTATGCACCAGCAGTTTATTGACCCAACAAAAGAGTATGCGGATATCATAATTCCTAACAACAAATACAATACTGTGGCTGTAAATATTGTTAAAACCATAATTAACGAACGTTTGTCATGAGTTTTTTGAACAATAAATATCTAAAACCATTTAAGAATATTTATCTATTGATATTTATTGTGTTTGTGATATGGATGCTTTTTATAGATGCGCATTCTTGGCTATTTCATCATGAGTTGAATAAAGATATTGAGGACCTAGAATATCAGAAACAGCATTACAAAAACGAAATCGAAAAAGACAAAAAAGCGATAAAAGAGCTAAGTACGGATGAAGGTGTAGAACGTACAGCACGCGAAACATATTATATGAAAAAACCAGATGAAGATATTTTCATCATTGAATACGAAGATAGCATCGCAAAACAAAAACAAGATGAGTAAACCTTTATTTAACGACTTTGAAAGTGTTTCTTCTAAAGCTTGGAAACAAAAAATCCAAGTAGACCTTAAAGGTGCAGATTACAATGACACACTAATCTGGAAAACCAATGAAGGTATAGATGTAAAACCATTTTACCATTCTGACGAGTTTGAATCTTTACCAGAAACTTCAACTACTAAAGCTACTGAATGGAAAATTTCTCAAAATATTGATGCTGCTAACGAATCCGAAGCTAATACAAAAGCTTTAGATGCAATTAGTCGTGGTGCTGAACATATTACTTTTATTATTCATAATGAAAACATTAAGGTTGAGACACTTATAAATGATATTGATTTAACCAAAACTGGTATTAGCTTTAGAATGAATTTTCTTTCTTCGGAATTTGTAGAACAAAATTCAGCTGTTACATCTACTGGTATAAGCATACATTTAGAAACTGATATTATAGGTCATCTTGCCAAAACAGGAAACTGGTTTACTAATCTTAAAGACGACCATTCTCAATTTGAAAAAATCATAAAAAGATCATCCCAAATTTTTGTTGACGCCAGTCTTTATCAAAATGCTGGAGCTACAATAATTCAGCAATTAGCTTATAGTTTGGCTCATCTTAATGAGTACTTAAACCATGTGGATACGACATTGACCGATGAAGAGAAATCACTACTAGAAATTACATTTAATGTTGCTGTTGGTTCAAATTATTTCTTCGAAATTGCTAAACTCAGAGCATTGAGATTGTTATTTCAAACATTAGTCAACGCATACGGCAATACTAAAGAATGTAGAATTATTGCAACACCTAGTAAACGAAATAAGACCATTTATGACTATAACGTAAACATGCTGCGTACTACTACAGAATGTATGAGTGCGATATTGGGTGGAGCTAATGTGGTTACTAACTTGCCTTATGATAGTCTCTACCATAAACCTAATGAATTTGGTGATAGAATTTCAAGAAATCAGCTTCTTGTCTTAAAAAATGAAAGCTATTTTGATAAAGTTGATAATCCCGCAGATGGGTCTTATTATATCGAAAGCTTAACCAATCAATTAGCAAATAAAGCCTTAGAACTTTTTAAAGATATTGAATCTAATGGTGGATTTTTACATCAGCTTAAGGAAGGCACGATTCAAAGAAAAATAAAAGAAAGTGCCGCTAAGGAACAAGCTGATTTTGATGCAGAAAACATCGTACTTCTAGGAACAAACAGGCATCCAAACCCTGCTGATAAAATGAAAGATGATTTAGAAATACATCCATTTTTAGAAGTGAACAAGCGAAAGACTTTGATAGAACCAATTATTGAAAGAAGACTTGCTGAAAAACTTGAACAAAATCGATTAAAAGATGAGTAGAAAAAATATTCAACATATCACCTTAAACGAACAGGTTAAAGCATCTAAAACTAATAACCTAAAATCTTTTAATACAGCTGAAGATATTGAAGTAAAATCTTCTTATTCAAAAGAAGACATTAAAAATTTAGAGCACTTAGATTTTGTTGCAGGTATTGCACCTAATCTGCGTGGTCCTTATTCAACAATGTATGTTCGCAGACCTTGGACTATTCGTCAATATGCTGGCTTTTCAACGGCTGAAGAAAGTAACGCATTCTACCGAAGAAATTTAGCAGCAGGACAAAAAGGTCTATCAGTAGCGTTTGACCTTGCTACACATAGAGGATACGATTCTGACCACGAACGTGTGGTTGGTGATGTTGGTAAAGCTGGTGTTGCTATTGATTCTGTCGAGGATATGAAGATTCTTTTCGACCAGATTCCATTAGATAAAATGTCGGTTTCTATGACTATGAATGGTGCTGTGCTTCCTATCATGGCATTTTATATTGTTGCTGCTGAAGAACAAGGTGTTAAACCAGAACAATTAGCAGGGACAATTCAGAATGATATTCTAAAGGAGTTTATGGTAAGAAATACATACATCTATCCACCAACTCCTTCAATGAAGATTATTTCAGACATTTTTGAATATACAAGTCAAAATATGCCAAGATTCAACAGCATTAGTATCTCTGGTTATCATATGCAAGAAGCTGGTGCAACCTGCGATATTGAGCTGGCTTATACTCTAGCTGATGGATTAGAATATATTAGAAAAGGACTTGGTGCAGGTATGGACATAGACACTTTTGCTCCTCGCCTATCCTTCTTTTGGGCAATTGGCATGAATCATTTTATGGAAATTGCTAAGATGCGAGCAGCACGTATGCTTTGGGCAAAACTGGTTAAACA
The DNA here is from genome assembly GCA_964517835.1 of uncultured Flavobacteriaceae bacterium. Classification (GTDB taxonomy): domain Bacteria; phylum Bacteroidota; class Bacteroidia; order Flavobacteriales; family Flavobacteriaceae; genus Winogradskyella. Next base: position 110,707 of record CAZFEV010000001.1, read on the forward strand.
ATTCAATCCTAAAAATCCAAAATCACTTGCATTAAGAACACACAGTCAGACTTCTGGTTGGAGTTTAACTGAGCAAGATCCTTTTAATAATGTGGCAAGAACTTGTATTGAGGCTTCTGCCGCTGCATTTGGTGGTACACAGAGTTTACATACTAATGCTTTAGATGAAGCTATTGCGTTACCAACAGATTTCTCTGCTCGTATTGCTAGAAATACGCAAATTTATTTACAGCAAGAAACGCATATAACCAAAACGGTAGATCCTTGGGCTGGTAGTTATTATGTAGAAAAACTAACTCATGATATTGCAGAAAAAGCTTGGAAGCTTATTGAAGAAGTTGAGGAATTAGGTGGAATGACAAAAGCCATCGAAGCTGGTATTCCTAAACTTAGAATTGAAGAAGCCGCAGCTAGAAAGCAAGCTAGAATAGATTCTGGTCAAGACATTATTGTTGGAGTCAATAAATACCAATTAGAAGAAGAAGATCCATTGCACATATTAGAAGTGGATAATCAAACTGTTAGAAACCAACAAATAGAGCGTTTAAACAGCATTAAAGCTTCTAGAGACAATGCCGAAGTTACCGAAGCGTTATCTAAATTAACTGAAGCTGCTAAATCTGGTGAAGAAAATTTATTAGCTTTAGCTGTAGATGCAGCAAGAAAACGTGCTACTTTAGGAGAAATTAGCGATGCATTAGAAGCTGAATTTGGAAGATATAAAGCACAAATAAAATCATTTAGTGGTGTGTATAGTAAAGAAATAAAAGACGATAGTAGTTTTAAAAAAGCAAGAGAATTAGCAGATAAATTTGCCGAAGAAGAAGGCAGAAGACCTCGTATAATGATTGCCAAAATGGGGCAAGATGGCCATGATCGTGGTGCAAAGGTTGTGGCTACGGGTTATGCAGATGTTGGTTTTGATGTAGATATAGGCCCATTATTCCAAACACCTAAAGAAGCTGCTAAACAGGCCGTAGAAAACGACGTTCATATTTTAGGAGTGTCTTCTCTTGCTGCTGGTCATAAAACTCTGGTTCCTCAAGTTATTGAAGAACTAAAATCTTATGGAAGAGATGATATTATGGTTATTGTTGGTGGTGTTATCCCAAAACAAGATTACCAATTCTTATTTGATGCCGGCGCTGTAGCTGTTTTTGGTCCAGGAACAAAAATTAGTGATGCGGCTATTCAAATTTTAGAAATATTAATTGACTAGTATAAAAAAGTCCTTTAATTAAAGGGCTTTTTTATGCTTTATACTCGCGTAAAACAGACTGATCTTAAACAAAAAACACCAATTTTTCTGTTTATTAATATTAACAACTTCCATTTTCAAAACCCATAATTAATTGTATTTTTAGCCTCAGCAAAATACCTCTACACAAGTAAGTATAGCTTAAAAAAAACAACTTAATATTTCGGACCAAGCTTCGGAATAGTTAAATCTCGATGATCGAGGAAAAATTGAAAAAGTTAATGGGTAAAATCATTGCAATTGCTAACCAAAAAGGTGGTGTTGGTAAAACCACAACAACTGTAAATTTAGCCGCTTCATTAGGCGTATTAGAAAAGAAGGTGCTTCTTATAGATGCGGATCCTCAGGCTAATGCAAGTTCTGGATTAGGTATAGACATAGAGTCTTTAGAATTTGGTACTTATCAGGTTTTAGAACACACTTCTTCGGCAAAAGATGCCGTCGTAGCCTCTAGTACACCAAATGTTGATGTAATCCCAGCTCATATAGATCTTGTAGCCATTGAAATTGAACTCGTAGATAAGGATGAAAGAGAATACATGCTTAAGAAGGCTATTTCAGAACTAAAAAATGAATACGATTACATTTTAATAGATTGTGCTCCTTCATTAGGTCTTTTAACTTTAAACGCCTTAACAGCTTCAGATGCAGTAATAATACCTATACAATGTGAATACTTTGCTTTAGAAGGTCTTGGTAAATTGTTAAATACTATTAAAAGTGTACAAAAAATACATAACGAAGCGTTAGACATTGAAGGTATGTTACTAACCATGTTTGACTCTCGTTTGAGACTATCTAATCAGGTTGTTGAAGAAGTGAAGAAACATTTTAGTGATATGGTTTTTGAAACTATTATTCAGAGAAATGTAAAACTAAGTGAGGCGCCAAGTTATGGTGAAAGTATTATCAATTATGATGTTAGTAGCCGAGGTGCTGCTAATTACCTGAGTCTTGCAAAAGAGCTCATTAAGAAAAATGAAATACAATAATGGCAAAAGCAACTAAAAAACAAGCTTTAGGACGTGGTCTATCTGCACTTTTGAAAGATCCGGAAAACGATATTAAGTCAGCTGAAGATAAGAATGCAGATAAGGTTGTTGGTAATATCGTTGAATTAGAAATTGACAGTATTGAAGTAAATCCTTTTCAACCGAGAACCAATTTCAATGAAGAGACTTTAAGAGAATTAGCGTCATCAATTAGAGAGCTTGGTGTCATTCAGCCAATTACAGTTAGAAAATTAGCATTTAATAAATACCAACTTGTATCTGGAGAACGTCGTTTTAGAGCTTCTAAACTTATTGGAAAAGCAACTATTCCGGCATATATAAGAATTGCCAACGACCAAGAGTCACTAGAAATGGCTTTGGTTGAAAATATTCAAAGACAAGATTTAGATCCTATTGAGATTGCTTTGTCATATCAACGTCTTATTGACGAAATAAATCTTACGCAGGAACAAATGAGTGAACGCGTTGGTAAAAAACGTTCAACCATTGCTAATTATTTAAGATTATTAAAACTAGATCCTATCATTCAAACTGGGATGCGAGATGGCTTTATTTCTATGGGTCATGGTAGAGCAATGGTAAACATTGACAGTCAAATTGACCAATTAGAAATCTACGAAAAAATAATTAGCAATAAACTTTCAGTTAGAGCTACAGAACAATTAGTAAAGCAACTTAATTCTAATGGTAATGTAGAAACCAATCCAGTTGAAGTTGAGGTTCCGAAGTTTATAAAAAAAGGTATTAAAGATTTTTCAGAGTATTTTGGTCATAAAATTGATGTAAAAGTAGCTAAAAATGGTAGTGGAAAAATTACGATTCCATTCCATTCCGAAGAAGATTTTAATCGAATTAAAAAATTAGTACAACGTGCTAAATAAATTTTCTTTTGTTATTATTCTATGTCTATTCTCAGGGCTTTCATCGTTTTCGCAAGTAGAAAATGACAGTACCGATATTGGTTTAGACAAGGAACTTGTTGTTATTGAAGAAGAATTAATTCAACGAAAAGAAATTGATCCATTAAGACCTTCTAAGGCAGCCTTCTATTCTGCAATTTTTCCGGGTGCAGGTCAGATTTACAATAAAAAATATTGGAAAGTCCCAATAGCTTGGGGACTTATTGGGAGTGGTATTTATTTCTACGTTAGAAATAATAAACAGTTTAACAGGTATAGAGACGCCTATAAAAGAAGACTTGCCGGATTTACTGATGATGAGTTCTGGAATGTCGTTTCAAATGATGGTCTTATTAGAGCGCAGCAACAATTTAGAAGAAACAAAGAACTATCCTTGCTTTGGACAATTGGTTTCTATGCACTCAACATTATTGATGCCAACGTAGATGCGCATTTACTACAATTTAATGTAGATGAAAATCTAAGTTTTAGACCGCACTTACAATATAATCAAATGGAACGAACCTCAGATTTAGGGTTAACCCTTAATTTTAAGTTTTAAAATATGAATATAGCTTTACTTGGTTATGGCAGAATGGGAAAAAGTATTGAAGCTATTGCTTTAACCAGAAATCACAGTATAACACTAAAGGTATCTGACGGATCAGATATATTCGATTTTACCGATGTGGATGTTGCTATCGATTTCAGTATCCCTACCGCTGCTGTATCTAACATCAGAAAAGCTTTAGATGCTGGCGTTCCTGTTATCTCTGGTACAACAGGATGGTTAGACGAATACGATGAAATTATTGCATATTGCGAAGCAAAAAACGGTACTTTTCTCTATGCTTCAAATTTTAGCCTTGGGGTCAATATCTTTTTTGAAATCAATACGAGATTAGCGCAATTAATGGCTAGTCATAAAGATTATACCACAGAAATTGAGGAAATACATCATACTAAAAAATTGGATGCACCTAGCGGAACAGCCATTTCATTAGCAGAACAAATTATTGACAATTCAGATTACAACCAATGGGCATTAGATACTGCCAGTCCAAATACCGTTAAAATTGAAGCTAAGCGAATTCCAGATGTTCCTGGTACACATGAAATAAATTATACTTCAGATATTGATACTATTTCAATAAAACATACTGCACACAGTCGACAAGGATTTGCAATGGGAGCTGTAATAGCTGCGGAATGGATTAAAGATAAAAAAGGTATTTTCAGTATGAAAGATGTGTTAAACATTGGTTAATTTACCCCACATTTGAAACAAATTAAAATATTTTTCAACCTACTAGACTAAATACAAAATTATGACTTGGACAGAGTGGTTTATATTCTTATTCATTATTCAAATTATCCACGGTTTAGGAACATGGAAGTTATACGTTAAAGCCGGTCGAAAAGCTTGGGAAGCTTTTATTCCGATGTATAATGCTTTAGTTTTAATGAAAATTATTTCTAGACCTTGGTGGTGGGTTATTTTAATGTTCTTGCCTATAGTAAACCTCATAATGATTCCAGCAGCTTGGGTTGAAACCGCTCGAGCGTTTGGAAAGGACAGTAAGTTAGACGCTTTACTTTGTATTATTACGCTAGGTTTTTATCTGTATTACCTAAACTATGTTGCAGATGTCAATTTTATTGAAAATAGACAGTTAAAACCAAAAACCTCTGCTGGTGAGTGGATTACCTCTATCTTATTTGCAATAGTTGCAGCTACTATTGTTCATACTTATTTCTTTCAACCATTTGTTATTCCTTCTTCGTCATTAGAAAAATCTTTGTTGGTAGGTGATTTTCTTATTGTAAGTAAATTACATTATGGACCAAGAGCTCCAATGACTACTGTAGCAGCGCCAATGGTACACGATACTATACCTAAGCTTGGTGTTAAATCATATTTGTATAATGATAATTTTGAAGAAAGAAATTCTTCATGGCTGAACAAATTACAATTGCCATATCTCAGATTACCTGGATTTGAAACAATAGAACGTAACGATATTGTTGTATTCAATCAACCAGCAGACACCTTGTTGGATATGAATAATTTTAATCCAGACAGAAACTATTACAAACCTATTGATAAGAAAACAAATCTTGTTAAGCGTTGTGTTGGTGTTGCTGGTGATACTTTAGAAATAAGAAATGGTTATGTTTTCATCAATGGAAAACAAAACCAGCTACCGGATAGAAGTCATTTACAGTTTTCCTATCAGCTAGTGCTAAAAAGAGCTTTACAAAGAGGACGAGTTTATCAAATTTTAAAGAAATATGACATTACAGATTTCCCAGTACAAATGGATCAATCGTCCAGAGTATTTTATATTCCAGCTGCTACAAATGAAAATATAGCTAAACTCAAACTTCACCCGGAAGTAGCTGAAGTTTTACCTATAAAGAAGGCTCAAAATGAAGCTGGAGATGTATTTCCTAGAGATCTAAATTATAGGTGGAATGTCGACCATTTTGGTCCAATATGGATTCCAAAAGCTGGTGAAACAATAAATTTAACTGTTGATAATATTGCACTATATAAAAGAGCTATAGGAGAATATGAAGGCAATAAAGTAGTGACTAGAGGTAATCAAATTTTTATAAATGATGCGCCAGCATCATCTTATACCTTTAAACAAGATTACTACTGGATGATGGGAGACAACAGGCATAATTCTATAGACAGTAGATATTGGGGATTTGTGCCCTTTAATCACACTTTTGGAAAGCCAGTATTTATATGGATGAGTATTGATGGCATTAATGATGGTATTAAGAACTGGAGTTTTAGATGGGATAGAATATTTACAACGGTTAGTGGTAACGGTGAACGTAGATCTTATTTAATTCCTTTTTTAGTGGTTGTTTTTGGACTTACCTTCTTCAACAAATGGAGAAAGAAAAAGAAAGCTAAAGCTTAAAATTGAATACGTTATTACATCCAACATACTTTCCTAACTTATCGCACTACATTGCAATAGTTCAATCTGAGACTATAAGTTTTGAAACTTGTGATAATTATCAGAAACAGACCTATAGAAATCGGACAGAGATATATGGTGCCAATGGTAAATTAGCTTTAACAGTACCTGTTAATTATACTCAAAAGAACAGACAACTTTACAAAGATGTTGAGATTGCAAACGAAAATGACTGGCAGTTACAACATCTCAAGTCTTTGCAGTCTGCTTATAGTATGTCACCTTTTTTTGAATATTACATTGATGATTTAATGCCATTATTTAATCGTCATTATAAATACATTTTAGACCTAAACCTTGACACTTTCGCTTTAATTAACGATTGCCTCCAATTAGAAATTAAAAATTCTAATACCGAAACTTTCGAAAAAATACCAGAAAACAAAGTAGATTTAAGAGAACTTGTCAAAAAAAATAAATCTATAGAAACTATTGAAGCTTACCAACAAGTCTTTACAGAAAAACATGGGTTTATATCTAATCTAAGTATTTTAGACTTACTTTTTAACGAAGGACCAGCTTCAGAGATCTACTTAAAAAAACAAAAACTATAAATGGAAATAAGACCACTAGTACATTACGGCTTACATTTTGGTTTACCTTTGGTTATAGCGCTATTATTCTACAAAAAGCAATGGTTAAAGAGTTACATAATAATGCTTTTAGCATTCGCCATTGACTTAGATCACCTAATGGCAAATCCAGTTTTTGACCCAAACCGCTGTAGTATTAATTTTCATCCGCTACATACATATTACGCCATAGCGGTATACATTATATTACTTATACCTAAAGTCACTAGATTAATTGCCTTAGGACTTGTGGCACACATTATTGCAGATACTGCGGATTGTTGGTTAATTTAATTTTAAGGTCGCTTTTATGGGATAATGATCGGAAAGCTTAACATCATTATAAGTTTTAAAGCCATTAACCTTAAAAGCTTTATCAGCAAGTATAAAATCAATTCTTAATGGAAAAAACTTAAAGTCAAAAGTTTTTCCAAATCCATTACCAGCCTCTTCAAAAGCATCTTTTAAGTCATCACCTATTATTTCTTTATATATGTAAGAATAAGCTGTGTTGTTGAAGTCACCTGTAACAATTGTTTTATAAGACACCTTAGCTTTATGTGCTAATAATTGCTCAACTTGAGATTGCTGCCTTTTAAAAGTACTTCCAATTTTTTTGAATACACGTTCGGACGAGTCATTTTGCAATGCCTCTGTATCAGTTTGAATTCCTGACGATTGCAAATGCAAATTGTACACTCTTATAGTATCATTCTTTCTCACAAGATCAATAAAAATGGCGTTATTAGTTGTTTCAGGAAATTCTAATGACCCAGAATTAATAATAGGAAACTTTGAGAATATTGCATGGCCAGGCTTAACGTTTTTGGTATATCTTCCATTAAATCTATGATAGCCATCAATATTAAGCGGTGTTCCTCTTGTATATTCTTGAAAGCAAATGATATCTGGTTGTTCTTTTACAATAAATGTTTTAATATCATCTCTTACACTTTTATTTGGCAACCAATTGTACGAATTGAAAATTCTAACATTAAAAGACATTACAGAAAAATTATCTTCATCTAGTTCTTTAGTTGATGACGAAAACTTGTATAATGAATTGATATAACCCCAACCAAAAAGCAGTACCAAAAAAGACAGTAACATCTGCTTTCTCACTCTAATTAACCAATACACAAAAAATAAAATATTGAGTATTATGAGCAGTGGAACACTCAAACTTAAAACCGAAAGTAACGCAAAGTTTTTTGGCGGAATATAGGGCAAAACATAGGACAGTAATAACAGAAATGCAGCCACAGAATTGACTACAAATATGAGTTTATTAAAGAATCCTAATTTTTTCATTATAGATGTACTAAAGTCTTTAAGCCTTAGTCTTTTCCAGCTTTAAAAAGAAACTCTTTTTCTTCTGCGGTTAAACTATCGTATCCGCTTTTACTAATTTTATCTAGAATAAGATCGATTTTCTTTTGTTTATTAAACGTATCGAATTCTTTTTTGCTTTTACCTGCATAAGACGGCTTTCTTGACTGTCGGTGTACGGTTTTTAAATTAGATTTGGGTTGAAACCAACTCGCAACAGTATCCATCAGTTTCTCAAAACCTGAACCAATATCTTTACCTTGCTGTAATCTACTTGCATACAAATAACCTAGTAATGCACCACCTAAATGGGCCACATTTCCACCTTGATTTAAACCAAATAATCCTAGAACATCCATAACAACCAGAAATATAGCAATGTACTTAAGCTTTACATTAAACATAAAAATACGCACCTCTGAGTCTGGCATGTAAACACCAAGAAAGATTAACAGTGCTCTTATACCAGCTGAAGCTCCAATAACGGTTGTTGTATTAATTAGGTATTGCTGAGGCACAACGTTATAAACAAACAAAAAGGCAAGTCCACCAACTATAATCCCCAAAAAATAGATGTTTAAAGCCATTTTCGGCCTGAACAGATTCAATAACATAATGGAAATATAATAGAGAATCAGCAGGTTGAACAGTATATGGAAAAAATCAAAATGGGTAAAACCATAGGTGATAATGGTCCAAGGCTTCCATAAAAAACTTGAAAAATCAGAAGGTAAACCAAGATAAGTAACAAGTTTGCTACTACTTCCAATACCTGCAGTAAGGCGCGCTACAATGAATAAGATAATATTGATAGTAATTATCTTTTCAAAAGCATTAAACTTATTAAACTTATATTTTAAATCTTGAAATATACTCATAGTTAGTTCCAGCGGTATTTATCTCTTTCATTCTTTTTCCAAAAGTACATTAACAAAAACCCAGTTAATGCACCACCAACATGTGCCATATAGGCTGTATTACTTGGGCTAAATATGGACTGACCTGTTAGTGCAGAAAACAAATCCAACGCTATTATACCAGGTATAAAATACTTCGCTTTTATTGGTATCGGTAAAAAGATAAGCATCAATTTAGACTCTGGAAATAACATACCAAAAGCGACCAATATTCCCATTATTGCCCCAGATGCACCTACCATAGTCGAATCAAAAGCTGTAACAAATTCTTCTAATTTATTACCAAGAGCTAAACCCCAATTAGTATCATATTTTCCCTCACTTAAAACAGAGATGACGTCTGTTTGAGAATAACCAGCTTCCATCAAAGTCATCATTCCTGAATTAAATTGAAAGTATAAAAAAGCAACTTGAATAATGGCTGCTCCTAAGCCTGATAACAAATAAAATGTTATAAATTTTCTTGCACCAAACACTTGTTCTACGGCAGTACCGAACATCCACAACGCAAACATGTTGAAAAGAATATGCGCAAATGTTATCCTACTATGCATGAACATATGTGTCAAGAACTGCCATGGTTGAAATAAATCACTCTTCGGAAAATGTAGTCCAAACCAAGTAGTAAATGGCTCACCTTGACTACCTATAACCATCATTCCGATGTACATTAATACATTGATAATTAATAAATGCTTTACCGCATCAGTTATTCCTTGCCTCATATACTACATAAATTTTTTTTCAATATCATCTACTTTCATTGTGATGAATGTTGGTCTATTTGTTGGTGATACATTTGGTTCCTTACAAGCAAACAAACTATCTACCATATGCTCTTGCTCTTCTGCATTTAATGTTTGTCCGTTCTTTATTGCCAAACTCTTTGCCATAGATTTTGCAAGTACATCCGCTGCACTAAAGCTTGCATCAGGTACATCATTTTCTACATCGCCAATTAGTTGTTCTAATATTATTGAAACCTCACTATCTGATACTCCAACTGGTACACCAGTAACCGTTAATCTTTCTTCTGATATCTCAGAAAACACAAAACCGGTATGCTCTAGATTCGTCTTAACATCCTTAATAATATGTATCTCGTTTGGTGTAAAACTCAATTCTAATGGAAACAACAACTGTTGGCTAGTTGCTTCTTTAACGGTAATATGTTTTAAAAAACCTTCATACAAAATACGTTGATGCGCTCTATTTTGGTCTATAATCAGCATACCTGATTTTAGGGTACTCACTATATACTTTTGTTGTAACTGAAACGTCGTTTTGCTCGTTTCAATTGCAGAAGATTTAAAAATAGGATCTGTTTTTGTATCACTTTCAAAGGTAACCGCGCTAAAATCATCAGTTTTTCCATTTCCTTTTGACTCTAGACCAACATAAAGACTTTCCCATGATGCAGCAGGTGCTTTTTTATAACTTCCACTATTGCTGAAGGATGTTTTTTCTTTTTTTGTATCGTCTTCAAACGGATTAAAAGCTCTGTCTACTTCAATCTTTGGCGGTGAAACCACTTTATCTTTATAGCTATATGGTGTATTAAAGCTACTTTGTTGTTCAAAATCTAATACAGGTGCGATATTAAATTGCCCCAAACTATGTTTTACCGAAGAACGTAAAATGGCATACAAGGTATGTTCATCATCAAATTTTATTTCAGTCTTTGTGGGATGGATGTTAATATCAATCGTTTTGGGATCTACAGTGAAATTCAAAAAATAACTGGCATGGTAACCATCTTTTAGCAAACCCTCATAAGCCGCACTAATAGCATGATTTAAATATGGACTTTTAATATATCTGTTATTGACAAAAAAGAATTGTTCTGAACGTGTCTTTTTTGAAAATTCAGGTTTACCAACAAAACCAGATACTTTTAAAACTTCTGTTTCTTCCTCTACAGGTACTAACTTCTCATTTGTTTTATTTCCGAAAATATGAACAATGCGTTGTCTATAGTTTTCACTTTGAAGATTGAATAACTCATTACCGTTATGATAAAACGCAAATGCAATATTTGGATGTGTAAGCGCCACACGATGAAACTCATCGGTAATGTGCCTAATCTCAACATTATTCGACTTTAAAAAATTTCGTCTTGCCGGAATATTGAAAAACAAATTCTTAACAGCAACAGAGGTTCCTGTTGGTGTTACTGTAGCCTCTTGTGACTTTACGACACTACCTTCAATTTCAATAGTTGTACCTAAATCATCATTTGGTCTTTTGGTTTTCAGTTCTACATGAGCAATCGCCGCAATACTAGCTAATGCTTCTCCCCTAAATCCTTTAGTATGTAATTGAAATAAATCTTCGGCAGATTTTATTTTTGAAGTTGCATGGCGTTCAAAACTCAAACGTGCATCGGTAACACTCATACCTTTACCGTTATCAATAACTTGCACTAAAGTCTTGCCAGCATCTTTTATAATTAATTTTATTTCAGTCGCTTCTGCATCAATAGCATTCTCTAAAAGTTCTTTAACTACAGAAGCAGGTCGCTGTACCACTTCACCTGCTGCTATTTGGTTAGCAACATGGTCTGGTAAAAGTTGTATGATATCTGTCATTAGCTCTTTGGAAAGAATATAGACAAATCAAAACCAATTAAGATTAAAAATAATAGGATTAAAATTCCGGCTATAATAAAGACTCGTTTATTCACTTTTTCGTCTCTATTATTTTGGTATTCATCTACAGCCGCATTCCATTTATTCTTAATGCCTTTCGGTGGATTAATTGTTTTTCTGTAATCGTCGAATTTATGTTTTAGTTCGTAAGGACTACCTTCACCTTTGTAATAACGTGGCTTATAATTATACTTTCTGTTCTTTTTTAATTTCATTAAACCCATAATCGTACTGTTTTACATATATCCTTCAAGAATATACATTAAAATAAAAAGAGCTAATAGCATGATGATTAAAGCGGGTAACGAAAATAGCTTATTACTTTTTCGTTTGGTATGTCCTCTCATTTCATTCCACTTAGTCTCCAAGTCGTCCTTCGACGTTTCCCGAAAATCTTCGGCTTCGGAACCCTGAAAACGTGGCTTATAACTAAAACGTTTATTTTTTCGTTGATTAAACAAATTGTCTTATTAGTTAAACCGCAATTATCTCAAAAGTACTTAAAATACTAGGAAATATTGCTTAAGGATTCCTTAAAATTATTAACAAAAAGGATGCCAATTTAAAGTTAGAAGTTAGAAGTTAGAAGTTGGAAGTTAGGAGACAGAAGTTGGAAGTTGGACACTAGCAATGTAAACTGAAAACTGAGACTGCGACTGAAAACTGAGTACTTATTTAGTATCTCGTCTAAGCGCAGCCATTTTTATAGCAGTTATAGCAGCTTCTGTTCCTTTGTTACCATGCTTACCACCAGAACGGTCAATAGACTGTTGCATCGTATTATCTGTAAGCACACAAAAAATGATAGGTATATCACCTTGTAGATTTAAGTCTTTAATGCCTTGCGTTACACCTTCACAAACAAAATCGAAATGTTTTGTTTCACCTTGAATCACACAACCAATAACTATAATGGCATCTAGCATCCCAGATTCTGCGTAGATACTTTTTGTCATTCTTGCAGCACCATAAGTCAATTCAAAAGTTCCTGGCACATTCCATCGTACAATATTTTCTTTAATTGCACCACAATCAATTAAAGCATCAAACGTACCTTGCCAAAGTCCTTCGGTGATGGTATCATTCCATTCTGAAACAACAATCCCAAACCGAAAATTTTTCGCGTTTGGGATTGTAGCTTTATCGTAGTTCGATAAATTATGATTTGCCGTAGCCATATCTTAAAAGCTTGCTTCTGCTTTACCGATTAAAACATCAATATCTTTTGCTTCATCAGAGTCAGAAAATTCAGTTTTAATTCGTGTTAAATATTCAAGCGCCTTAGTATTTTGATTTAAATCCATAGCTACTCTTGCCGCTTTCATTAAATACAATGGTGTTGTGAAGTCATTTACGTTAGCCTTAAATGCTTGCTCATAATAACCTAAAGCATCTTCTGGTTGTTCTAACTGAACAAACGCATCACCAATACCACCTTTTGCAATAGGACCTAACATTTTATCATCACTAGAGAAATCGCTTAAATACGTTACTGCATTTTGGTAATCCTTTAAGTTTAAGTATGCCATACCAGCATAGTAATTAGCTAAATTGGCTGCTTGAGTACCACCATACTCATTGATAATGTCTAACATCCCAAACTTTCCTTCACCTCCATTTAATGACATAGTGTAAAGAGAATCTGATGACACACCATTTGCTGCATCCTCAAAGTATTTTTTTGCTTGGTACATTTCGTTCATAGCTTCCTTTTGTTGAGGCTCTGCGATATACTTGTTGTAACCCATTACAGCTAAAACAACCAAGGCAATTACAGCAATAGCACCTATAATATAGTTTTGATTTTTAACAACCCATTCTTCAGTTTTAGAAGCACCTTCGTCTAAGGTATTAAATACCTCAGCTGTTGTTGATTGTTCTTCTACAACTTCTACCTTTTCTTTTTGGGTTTTTGGCTTGTAGCCTCTTTTCTTATACGTTGCCATAAGTTCTCTATTAATGCGTGCGCAAAAATATAATTTTTATTGGGAATTAAAAGCCTATTTATTTGTAATTTTTCAATAATTTGCAGGTTTATTCGTCACTTGAAAAACCTCAGTAAAATGGGGCTTTTAGTGTAATTTTATATGATTTTAAATACACTCTCTTTAGTTAACTATAAGAATTTTGAAAGTCAGGTTTTTGATTTCGATTCTAAAATCAACTGTTTTGTTGGTGCTAATGGTATTGGAAAAACCAATGCATTAGATGCTATATATCACTTGGCATTTGGGAAGAGTTATTTTAATCCTATTGCCATTCAAAACATAAAACACGATGCTGAATTTTTTGTTGTGGACGGCAATTTCACTAAACTCGAACGGACTGAAAAAATCATTGTTTCTCTTAAAAGAGGTCAAAAAAAAGTGATTAAGCGAAACGGTAAAGCCTATGATAAGTTTAGTGATCATATTGGATTTATCCCATTAGTTATTATTTCACCTGCTGATCGCAACCTTATTGTTGAAGGTAGCGATACAAGACGCAAATTTATTGATAGTGTAATTTCACAAAGCGACAAAGATTATTTGTCAGCATTAATAGCTTACAACAAAGTGCTATCTCAGCGAAATGCACTTCTAAAATACTTTGCATTAAACAATACCTTCAACGCTGATACATTGGCTATTTACAATGAGCAATTGCATGATTATGGTACCCGAATATTTGAAAAAAGAGATGAATTTCTAAAAGTTTTTATCCCTATTTTTAAAGAACGTTATGAAGCTATCAGTCAAAGTAAAGAAGCTATCGATTTAAAATACAAAAGTGATTTATTTGATAATTCATTAATTAACCATCTGCAAAACAACATCAATAAAGATAAAGCACTACAATATACGAGTGTTGGCATCCATAAAGATGATCTGGTGTTTTTAATCAATGACTATCCAATTAAAAAATTCGGAAGTCAAGGTCAGCAAAAGTCTTTTTTAATAGCACTAAAGTTGGCGCAATTTGATTTTATTAAACAACAAAGCGGTGTGTCACCAATTCTTCTTCTAGATGATATTTTTGATAAGTTAGACGAAAACCGAGTTGCTCAAATTATCAGTTTGGTTGATGATAATCATTTTGGGCAAATATTCATAAGCGACACCCATGCAGAGCGTACTGAAAACATTGTAAAACAAATTCATCAATCTTATCAAATATTCAAACTGTAAATCAAGAACAATAATCATTGTTATGAAAAAACTTATTCTACTCTTTTGTATGGTCTTTGTTGGATGCAATTCCTCATCAAATATCAATTTAGAAGATATTAATGGGTATTGGGAAATTGAAGAAGTCAGACTGCACAATGGTTCTGGAATGAAGTATGATTTTAATGCCACCATTGATTATATTAAGATAAATGATAGTTTAAAAGGATTTAGAAAAAAATTAAAACCAGGTATAAATGATACTTATTATACCTCAGATGATGCCGAAAGACTTATCATTAAATCCGAAAACAATAGTTTAAACATCTACTATTCTACACCATATGACTCTTGGAAAGAAACTATTTTAGAGCTTAATTCAGAAAAATTAAGAGTCATAAACCAAAACAAAGACGTATATTTATACAAAAGGTATACTCCAATTAATTTAGATCTTGGAGAATAAAAATGATCACCTTTCATGGTGAAATACAGGTATGGGAAAGAGAAATAATGACAATCAACCTATTGAGAGCATCATTAGGGAATTTGTAGTTTCAAACAATTTAGAATCTGGTCTTGATAAGGTTAATGCCAGAGAAGCTTGGGCTAACCTTATGGGTAATGGTGTCAACAACTACACCACTGCAATTGAATTAAAAAACGATGTACTTTATGTGCAACTTAGTTCTAGCGTGCTAAGAGAGGAATTAAGTTATGGAAATGAAAAAATTGTAAAAATGCTTAATGAGTCTTTAGGCAAAGAGGTTGTAAAAAAACTTGTATTAAGGTAACGTAACTCCTAAAGTTTTCAAAAAACTAAAAATCCCCATTTCCGTTCCTCTTATCTTTACAAAAAGTAGTGATGAGAACGATTCTATTTGTTTTAATACTTCTATTACAACAGTCTATGACCTTATTTCAATTTAATACAGACAGCTCCATTGAGAATTGGCGTATACTTGATGATGTTGTAATGGGTGGAAGATCTGATGGACATTTTAAAATAAATTCCGATGGCCATGGTGAATATACAGGTAATGTATCTCTAGAAAACAATGGAGGATTTTCTTCGTTAAGATATTATTTTGACACCTTAAATTCCTCAGAGTATACTAAGTTTAAACTCAGAATTAAAGGTGATGGTAAAACCTATCAATTCAGAGTTAAGGACAGTCAATACAACCGTTATTCATATATCTACACATTTGAAACCACCGAAGATTGGCAAACTGTCGAGATAGAATTTGAAAAAATGTATGCTTCCTTTAGAGGTTATCGTCTAGATATTCCTAATTTCAAAGGTGACCAAATGACTGAGATTGCATTTCTAATTGGGAATAAGAAAAAAGAAAGCTTCAAACTAATAATTGACTCCATTACATTAGAATAATATTTGGTATTTTTAGGTTCTTATAATCTAGAGCTAATGAAATACGCAAAACTTCTGCTGTCCTTTATTCTTACCATTGTAATTTTCTTTGTACTTAACACCAAAATGGGAACAATTCCACCAATTGGTAAGTTCCTTAATCCATATAATGGTATATGGCAAAATGAACATGATGAATCTATTTCTGGAGAGATTACAATACCTGGATTAAAAGATAAGGTTACAGTGCATTACGACGAGCAATTAATACCTCATGTTTTTGCGCAAAACGAACATGATCTTTATAAAGCACAAGGGTATTTAACCGCAAAACATCGTCTGTGGCAGCTAGAATTTCAAACCTATGCATCAGCTGGAAGATTATCAGAAATTTTTGGAGAGACTGCATTAAACTATGATCGTTCTGAACGCAGAAGAGGCATGGGCTATGGTGCAGATCAAGCCATCGCTTACATGAAAAAAAATGATACCGAAACTTTAGGTTTCATTCAAGATTATGCTGATGGTGTTAATGCATATATTAATCAACTTAGCCCTAAGGACTATCCGGTTGAATACAAATTATTAGATTATAAACCAGAAGAATGGACACCAAAGAAAACAGCATTGCTTCTTATGTACATGACTAAAATGCTGGCAGGTTATGACGACGATTTAGAATATACCAACGTATTGAGAGAAATTGGTGAAAAGAATTTTAACTTATTATTCCCTGATTTTTTTGATATAACAGATCCTGTAATTCCTAAAGATACGGATTGGAGTTTTATTGATGTGCCACAAACTGATTTACCGGTAAGTAAGGCAGTATGTGATACCATAACTGAGACCATTACAAAACCACATCCTGATAATGGGAGTAACAACTGGGCTGTTTCAGGTGCTAAATCTAAAACAGGTCACCCAATTTTGGCAAATGATCCTCATTTAGGACTTAATTTACCTGCAATATGGTATGTCATGCAATTAAGCACACCAAATCATAATGCTTTCGGGGCAACAATCCCAGGAGCTCTCGGTGTCATTTCAGGATTTAACCAATATATCGCCTGGGGAGAAACCAATGCTACAAGAGATGTTATAGATTGGTATAAAGTTGAATTTAATGAGGATCGTACAAAATATAAGTATGACGGAACATGGAAAGATGTTACCTTTAGAGTTGAAGACATAAAAATAAAAGGTAAAGAAAACTATAAAGATTCTGTGCTTTACACGCATCATGGTCCTGTAGTATATGATAAAAATTTTATGTCAGATAATGGGCGTTCTGGTTATGCTATGAGATGGATTGGTCATGAAGGCGGCAATAATCAAAAGACTTTTATTGAGATGAATAAAGCCAAAAACTATGAAGATTATGTCAGTGCTCTAAAATATTGGAATGCACCAGCACAAAACTTTGTGTTTGCGTCCACTGAAGGCGATATAGCCTTATGGATTCAAGGTAAATTCCCAAATAAATGGGAAGGTCAAGGGAAGTTTTTAATGGATGGGAGCAACCCAGAAAACGACTGGCAATCTTATATTCCACAAGCATATAATGCACACACTAAAAACCCTGAGCGAGGTTTTGTAAGTTCAGCCAACCAACATCCTGTTGATGAGAATTATCCATATTACGTTTTTAATGACGGTTATGAAACCTACAGAAATAGAGTAATTAATGACTATTTCAACTCTAAAGAAAAGTTTGGTGTTGAAGACTTTAAAGCCCTTCACAATAACAATTTTAATTTGAAAGCTTCAGAATTACTACCTCTAATGATTTCAGAAATGGATACATCTGAATTAACTGAAGATGAATTAATCATTTTTAATGAAATCAAAAAATGGAAATTCAATAACGACATTGATGAAGTCGGACCAAGTATTTGGCGTCAGTGGTACGGTAGATTAAGGAATCTCCTTTGGGATGAATTTGACATTGAAGACGTTGCCATGATGAAGCCTTACACCTATCAGACGATATACTTCTTAAAGCATCACAGCTCCCACGAATATATAGATATCGTTGAAACAAAGGATAAAGTAGAAACTTCCCAAGATTTATACTTAATTGCTTTTAAAGAAGCCGCAGAACGCCTGAACGAAATTAAATCAGAGAAAGGTGATTACAAATGGCTCACATATAAAGCAACTTATGCTGGGCATTTACTGCAAGGCTTACCAGCTTTTTCTCGTTTTGATATTCCAATTGGTGGAGATCGTAATATTGTTAATGCAACATCTGAAAATCATGGTCCATCATGGAGAATGATTGTAGAAATGACCTCACCGCCAACAGCATTAGGTATTTATCCTGGTGGACAATCTGGTAATCCGGGAAGCAAATATTATGACAACTTTATTGATGATTGGGCTGAAGGAAAGTACCATGCATTAAATTTTTTACAATCTGAAACAACTACAGAAGCTATGATTGGAACCTTAACCCTAAACCCTACTAACTAATGAAAAAGAATATATTCAACTTTATAGCAACCATTGTTTTAGCTTCTGCTTTATCATATGTTTTACCATGGTGGTCAATTATGACTGCCGCTTTAGCTACATCCTTATTTATACCACTTAAAAAAGCAGCAGTATTTTTTGTGCCTTTTTTGGCGATAACATTCTTTTGGGCGAGTTATTGTTTTATTGTAAGTAGTGCAAATGATTTTACACTTGCAAAACGTATTTCTACATTACTAGAATTAGGTGGTAACCCTTACTTGCTCATTTTAGTTACAGGACTTGTAGGCGGATTAGCTGCCGGAATTACAGCAGTATTTGGTAAGCAACTCACTTTAACCTTAAATAAAAAGTAATCTTAGTAATTTTTTATAGTAAAACCGAAGGTTAAGAACTGGTCGTCTTGTTTTTGATTTTCTATAACAATACTTTCTGAAGTATACCTGTAATTCACTTTAAAATTTAAAAACTTCCATACTGGTAATTCTAAACTGACATCTGCTTGCCATCTATAGTTATTAGATGCCTCAAGTGAAGGTTGATAGAAACTTTCATGCTTTAGAATCACTTTATCTTTGAATAAATGATATTGACCATTGATCCAAATGGTTCCTCTTAAAGTATTTATTCTATTATTGCTATTATATTCTGAAATATTAAATGTAGAGTTTGCAAATTTTGTTTGCTCATATTCACTAGACAACGACATTTTAAGCCATTTCTTCTTCTCATCAAAAATCTTAAAAGTTAAACCTGCACCAAATAAAGATCGGATGTCAATTTCTCGTCTAAAATTTGTACTCACAAAACCTAACACAAATGGATAAATCTTTCTATCAGGATTGAGGTACAAAAAGTTTAGACTTAAGATATCTTCATCGGCTTTTGTCTTACCAAATTCTTGAAGAACATAAGAGTTTTTCGTTTTAAACACCCATTTTTCCCAAGGTTTGTAGGTAACTTCAGAATTTGCTCTAAAGATTAAGGTTTCAACATTACCGCTCTGATAAAATCCTGTTAATGATAAGTTAGCTTTCAGCTTTAATGAATCACTTTCATTAATCTGCGCTGACATAAATACAGGCACTAATAAAAAATAAAATAATAGCTTCTTCATCACACTTCGTTATTATGCTGATTTTTTATTCGGGCGCAAAATTATTAAAGAATATGTTTTCTACTAGTCTTTAGCACTTTATATTTTGAAGAAATATGAAATTGATAATATAAACCAACAATATTGCATAAATTTTGATTCTTAGGCATTAAAAATTAACTTTACCTTATAATCATAACCAACTGAATGAACCCATCAGCGAGCGGCTGGATTAAAAAACTACTAGTAGAAGTTTCTGAAAAAACCTATTCAGAAACTGAAACATCTGAGTTTTATCGCAGATTAAAGCAAACTGGCTTTATTTACGGTACTAATACAAGTGTGGTATTAGACATCGTAAAACCGTTTACCTTAACCGAGGAAGAGCGCTGTAAAATTAATTTATTACTTAGTTTTTATTTTTTCTATAAACAATCTCAAACTGACGCCGAATTTACGCCTAGCCTAATAGAATATTATAGATCTATTGGTAATACAAAACAATCATTTTTTGAAGGACTATTTGGTGACAAATTATCAGATAGCACACTAGAAAAGATGATTCACAGGCGAATACATGTTGAAGACAACATCATTTCAAAAAGCTTCAACTATTTTTTAATTAATGTACTGCTTTTTGTTGATGTATTAGGTTATCAACAGTTTCTTAAGGATAAAACTCATATAAAATCATATGTAAGTCATCTAGAATCCGCATTGGAAACCATTGTATTTTCAACCATAGATGCCAAAACAGAAAAATCAGAATATGACCAAAATCTAATTAAGCTTTTTGAAAGTTCAATTAGACATAGAAATTCCGAACTTCAAACATACGAGAGTGCTGTTCAATTTATAAATGAGGATTTAGAAAAACTGTATGTTATTGATTTGGTGTGCATGGCATCTTGGAGTGATAGAATTATTGACGATTCTGAACGCCTATTTTTAAATCAACTACAAACAGATTTATCTTTAGAGCAAGTTAACATTACAACATCTGTAGATGATATTAATGCCTTTTACAAAGACCATAAAGATGATGTTGCATTTTTAAGTAATAAAAACCTAGCCCAAAGTTTTTACGATAACAGCAGCAAAGTAGTATCAAAACTCATAAAACGAAATAGCAAAAGGCTCATAAAAGAATTGTCTGAAAGTAAGGAAGCCATGAAACTCTTGGCGCAATCTACACAACGTAATCTCACTGACGAAGAACAAAAAAAGATTCAGTCGCAATTGCTAGATATCTTTAAATCCATCCCAAGTTTGGCTATTTTTATGTTGCCTGGCGGAATGATTTTACTACCTTTATTTGTAAAGTTTATCCCGAAACTATTGCCATCTGCTTTTGATGACAACAGAATAGACAAAGACTGATTTGTAACATTTTATATTGAATTGCTACTCATAATCATAATCACTTTATTATGATTACAAACTACTACACCTTATTAAAAATCGACCCAGCTTCAGATTTAAATACCATTAAAAAAGCATTTAGAAGAGAAATTGCTATTTATCATCCAGATAATAACAAATCACCCGAAGCCAAAGCACATTTTGAAAAATTAGTCGAAGCTTTTGAAATCTTATCTAACCCAGAAAAGCGCAGAAATTACAATAACCTATTACAACAAGACATTACCAACAAACCTGTTGTTATAGAACAAAAAGAACAGTACCAAGATTGGCAAAAAGAAGCCAAAACTAAATCTGACAAATACCGAGAATCATCACTTATAGAACTTTTATTGTTAGACATTTTTGTCGGTATTCCTATTGACGGCATTATTGCTGGTGCAGACGCCTTATTGGATAATTCTGATTCGCTTCTTGAAGGTCTTGGTGATACTTTAGGAGATGTTATTGGTGGAATTTTTGATGGGTTATAATTCAAACTCTTCCAAAATTCTTAAAGCTTCTTTAATGTAGCGTTTAGCATCTGGCGCCACGTCTTCCATATCATCCTTTTTGGTCGTATTATGTCCTAATCTTGTAATTACTAATCCGTGTTTAGGCAACGATATACACAATTGTCCTTTAAGACCTGCTTGGCAATAAAATCTTTCACCATTGTATGTATCTGACCAAAGTCCGTAGTTGTAGGTTTTGTTATTATATGGAGTGGTTTTAATTAGATTTATATGAGAATCACTTAATATTTGCTGGCCTTTCCACACACCATTATTATTAATTAATTGTCCCATTCTAGAGACATCTCTTGCAGTGCTAACAATGCCACCATAAGCTTTTTCGTTACCGTATTCTTCACTATCCAAGATGTATTTACCATCATATTCGTAACCTAAAGGTTGCCAAAATTTTTCTTCGAGATAAGTTGTAATTGTCTTTTCTTTTAGAACTCTATTTAACAAAGTTCCTAATAATTGGGTACCACCAGAATTATAATGTTGTTGTTGTCCTGGCGTACCAATGGCATACAACTCGTTTAATGTATAAGTTTCTAAATCATCATAAAAATTAAGCTTTGCAATTAATGAAAATGGACTTCTTGAACCCTCATCCCAAAATAAGCCTGTATTCATGGAAGCGAGATGTCTAATAGTAAGCGTATCGCCTTGTTCTACATTCCATTCGGGTATGTACTTTGTTATTGGGTCATCTACACTTTCAATTAAGCCATCTTCTATAGCTTTTAATATTAAAAAAGAGGTGTACGATTTGGTTATAGACCAAAGTGCAGACAAATGGTCTTTGCTACCTTCATTAAAGTAACTTTCATTCAATATTTTTCCGTCTTTAACAATCAAAAAAGCTAGTGATTGCATTTCGGCATGATGGTCTAAAATATCTTTTGAAAGTTCAATTGAATTATATTGGTCATGCAATTCCCAAGGCTGCGGATTACTGGCTTTAATTGTGCGTGTATCTTGTACCGTAAAGTCATAAATAGTTACGTCTTTATTTCCTCTAAAATATACGGTTCTTACACCTTTAAATAAATAGGTTGTGTCTGTAATATATGCTACAGCAATGACCAAAATTACAACTACAACAAGGCCTTTTAAGACTTTCTTCATTAATTAAAGCTTATTTAGATAGTGAATAAAACTATACTCTCTTGAGACTGATTAAGAAATAAAAGTACATAAACTTTTAATTACTCCAACCAGTTCTTAAAGTCTTTTACACGTTCTCTTGCAACAATAACGTCTTGTTCGTTATAATGATTTAGTTTTATCTGAAGTCTAGAATTGGTATAACTAATAATATCCTTAATAGCATTAATATTTATATAAAACTTTCGGCTTATCCTAAAAAACACATCAGGTTCGAGTTCATCTTCTAGTTGATCTAAAGTCATATCTAAAAGATAATTTCTTCCTTCGTTTGTATGCGCATAAGTGCCTTTATTTTCGCTATAAATACATTCAATATCTTCTATATTAATCAACTTTAAGTGTTGACCAACTTTAACTGAAAAGCGTTTTTTATACTCGCGTTCTATTGGGTTAACCAATAGTTTCTTTATATCATTAAAGTCTAAAGTAACTGCTTGTTTTTGTGGAGTGCGTTCCTTGAATTTATCTACTGCTAATTTTAAATCGTCATCGTCTATAGGTTTTAAAAGATAGTCTATACTATTGAGTTTAAAAGCTTGCAATGCATATTCATCATAAGCCGTTGTAAAAATTACAGCCGATTTAATCTCAATGGTTTCAAAGATTTCAAACGATAGTCCATCACTTAATTGTATGTCTAAAAAAATTAAATCAGGATGATTATTATTTTGAAACCATTCAATAGATTCTTCTACAGAATGCAACATCGTTTCTGCTTCAATATCGATAGATTTAAGCATTCGCTGCAATCGTCTTGCTGATGGTTTTTCGTCTTCTATAATAATTATATTCATACTATCTTAAATTCAATTTTTTTGCTTCTTTATTTATGACAATACTTCCTAAAACCGAAGTAATAATTGTGGCTGCGGCAACCATCCACCAAAACTGTTGCATATTACCCACGAATCTTGTTCCTAATTCGGCCCAAAACGCGCAATAGAGTCCAACGACTGACCAGTTCATGAAATAAAAATGATAAGCCAACCAATTCTTTTTCTTTTTTATTGTTGGAATCATTCCTCCTGATATTGCAATCAGACTAATGATTGCAAAAAAATGAAACAGGCTAAAACCGCCAAAATTCACAATAAAAAACGAACTAACATTCAATAAAATCATACTAACAACATATACATAACCTGCGCGCTTATGAAATAAAGTTCCTTTTTTATTTAGCAAAACTATGGTTCCCGTTATCATTGCTAAAACAGCAGAAATAAAGTGAAACCAGCCAATATTGCTGTTTATGATTTCATTTAGAGTTCTCATTCCCAATTAGATTCTTCTTTATCCATAAACTCCTTAATCTTTCTTTGCTCCCAATTTTTTCCAAAGAAGAAATCTGGACCAAAAACACCAATAAAGTGAAAGAATAAACCAATGCCCCAAAAAACTGCGGTTGCATATGGTCCAAATCCGCTAAACCCTTCATTAGAGTTTAATCCAATTAGCAGTATTAAAAATCCATTAACTACAATATATACGGCGAGATGCCAGTAGAATCCCATTAAGGCATCTACTTTTTTCTTTGCTCTTAAATAAGCTTCTTCTTTTCTAAAATCCGAAATTTCATCGTTATCCTTTAAAGGTTCTAAACTAAACTTTTCCATTTTAATATTTTTTTGAATCGTCTGATAATTCTTGGTTCATAAACTGTTCTATCTTTCGTTCTTCCCATCCTTGACCATATTTAAATGACACATAATGAAGTACTAAAAAGATACCCCATATCACCCAAGTTGCTAAGACATTAATACTAATTAACTCGTTGGTAAAACTATCCCAACTATCTAAACTACTCCACACTTTAAATGCTGTAATTACAATGTTTACGATGATAAAAATGATAAGATGTGTATAAAAACTCTTTTCCTTTTCTACCTTATTCTTAGCTCTTATATAGCTTAAGTTTGATTCTTGATTATTCATAACACCTCGTTTTAATTCCAACGTTTATTTTCTTCTTCTTTACGCATATATTCTTGAATCTTACGCTCTTCCCATTTTGCACCGAGCGCACCATTATCTACAAAGACTCTATAGGCCTGAAAAATATTGCTGAGTCCCCAACCGACCATTGGAAACCAAAACCATTGAATGGTATATGGTGTAAATCTGTACCAAATAAAGATTAAAAATGGTATGACAATAAAGTAGGATATTAAACTATAGTAGAATCCTTTCAACTCTTCAACGCGTTTACGTGCACGTACATAGTCGTCATTAATACGTTGTTGTGATCTTTGTGTTGTTCTCATGATTGATATTTGTTTAGTGAGCATCGGAATTGCAACTGCAAAATCTGTAGCTCTTTGATTGATGTATACTTTTCTTTCTGAAAGTAGTTTGTAGCGCTGTTTAATATTTTCAAGACCTACTCCACTTCCTTTTTTCACGATTTGTTTTGGCTGAAGATTATTCATCACGACCAAGTGATTTCCGTCTTCATAGATTTTAATATGTAATGGTTTACTACTTGTAACCATATTATGCTTCACTGCGTTTTCTAATAAAAGTTGTAATGACAGTGGTACTACCTTACTTTCCGGATTTGATGCTCTCTCCGGTATTTCGAAAATAATACTGTCTTCAAATCTCATTTTTAATAAAGACATGTAGGTTTTAGCAAAACGTAATTCCTCATCTACAGTAACTAATTCCTTATTTTTTTGTTCAAGAACATAGCGATATACCTTAGATAACGAGGTCGTAAATTTTTGCGCACTTTCTGGGTTTTCTTCTATTAAACTCGTCAAAACATTTAAGCTATTGAATAGAAAATGCGGATCTAATTGATTTTTTAACGCATCAAACTTGGCGCTCGCAGTACCAGCAATAACTTTCTGTTCTTTTACCTTACTTTTTTGTAATTCTCGGTAGTAGTAAACCGCATGAAAAAACAAAGAAATTACGAGAGTAATGAGTAAAGCACTGAAATAAAAACTCGGATGTTCACTATTTAAAAACTCATTCCAAGTCTCACCTTCCAAAACCATTTCTATAAATGCTCTAATAAAAAATATAGTAATTAAGGTTAAGCTTACCGAGCCAAGAAATCCGATCATCATTCTATATTTCTTGAAGCGGTTCCATACTACTTTTTGATTGAGATAATCAAAGAAATATGAATTTACAAGACTCAAAGGCACAGCATAAATGATATAATATGAAAACGTTCTAAAAAACTTTTCATTAAAGGCTAAAACCTGTCCAGAAAAATAGCGGATGGTTTGGTCTATAACCATAATGACAACACCAACTATAATTCCTGAAAATACTATTTTAAAAAAACGCTTCATTTTATTCTTTTAAATTTATATGACATTAAGCTTTGCAGTTATCTACAATCTGTTGAGCTTGTTCTTTTCCCCATTTAGGATGAAATTCACTCTCTGGCTTAAAGTTATCAAAAAGTTCAATGGCATCTTCAATTTCTTGACAATAAGGTGCAGTGTCTTTACCAAAATACTTGGCACTTCCCATTTCCCATTCCGCTTTACTGTAAACCACTCTTGGATTTTCTGAATCTAATGCTAATGCCTTATTGTACAGCTCAGTTACTTTTGCCGCATATTTCATTCCGTATGTCATGCCATCATAAGCAATCCAATTGGTATAAACTCGTGCCTGTAACACTAACAACTCTGCGTTGTTTTCACTTTTAGAAATTGCTATATCTAAATGGTCTTGTGCTTTTTCTAATTGTGCTTTAAGTAAAGTTTCGTCTTTGGTGTTCCAACTTTTAATACTGTTCAATTGAGCGATATAATAATGAGGTAACCATTGGTCTTCGTCTGCCTTAGAAATACGCTCAAACATGTTTTCAGCTTCATCCCATTTATTGGCATCCCATAATTGGAAAGCTTTGGACATTCCTTTTTCAAATTTTGTCTGTGCTTGGATATTCGTATTTACTAAATTTAAAATTACGATTACTGCTATTTTTACTAATGTGTTCATTTTTTGATGATTTTGTTTGATACAAATATCTACCAGAAGTAATCATTGAGAAAAAGGTAATTACCGAATTGTATGTTTTATATGATGAATTGTAATTTGCATAAGATTATGTCATTTTTAAGCAAAAAAAGACCATCATTTCTGATGGTCTTTTCATTTATGTTTAATGTTTTAATTAAAACATTTCTCTACCTGAAAAATGGAAAGCGCCTTCAATAGCAGCATTATCGTCACTGTCACTTCCGTGAACAGCATTTTCACTAATAGAATCTGCATACATCTTACGGATCGTTCCTTCAGCAGCGTCAGCAGGATTTGTTGCACCAATTAAAGTTCTAAAATCTTCAACTGCATTGTCCTTCTCTAAGATAGCTGCTACTATTGGTCCACGAGTCATATACTCTACAAGCTCTCCAAAAAATGGACGTTCTTTATGTATACCATAAAACTCTTCAGCATCAGCTTTAGTCATTTGAGTTAATTTCATTGCTACGATTCTAAAACCTGAAGCCGTAATTTTTTCTAATATTGCGCCAATGTGTCCTTTTTCAACAGCATCTGGCTTTAACATTGTAAATGTTCTGTTAGTTGCCATGTATAAATTTTTAATTTTTTCGCCTTTGCAAAACGCTTTTGCGAATTCGGATGCAAAAGTAATTCATTTCTTTAATTTATCAAGCTTGGTCTTTATTAAATTAATGTTACAATAATTAGGTCTGATATAGTCGCTTACTAATGTCACAACCAGCGCTGTCTTAATGCTTTTCTTATATATCATGAGATTCTTAATTTCATATTAAAAATCTTTTCAAAACCTTTGAAAATCGTAAATTCGCCATCTATGATTGAAACTCAGATCAACGAGATTAAAGAACTACTGAGCACACCTCAGAATATTGTAATTGTTCCGCATAAAAATCCAGATGGCGATGCTATGGGCTCAACTTTAGGATTATATCACTACCTAAAAAAGTACAATCATGATGCTACTGTTGTTGTGCCAAATGATTATCCTGATTTTTTAAAGTGGCTACCAGGTGATGATACAGTTAAAGTTTATGAATCTGATACAGAAAGATGTGATGCATTAATCACTAAAGCTGACCTTTTGTTTACTTTAGATTTTAACGCTTTTCATCGCACTGGTGAAATGGCTTCAATTTTAGAAAATTCTGAAGCCATTAAACTAATGATAGACCATCATCAACAACCAGATGATTATGCGAAATACACATATTCTGATGTTAGTATGTCCTCAACTTGTGAAATGGTGTACAACTTTATAGAAATGTTGAATGACGCTGACAAGATTGACGCTGATATTGCTTCTTGTTTGTACACTGGCATCATGACCGATACAGGATCATTTCGATTTCCTTCAACGACAAGTCGTACTCATGAAGTTGTAAGCCAACTAATGCGTAAAGGTGCTAGCAATGCTCATATACACAATAATGTATTTGACACTAATAGCTACAGTCGTTTGCAACTGCTTGGTCGCGCTATGCAGAATTTAAAAGTTATTCCAGAGTTACAGACGGCTTATATTACCTTATCACAAGAAGAACTAGATCAGTTCAATTTTAAAAAAGGAGACACTGAAGGTTTTGTAAACTATGGTTTATCGCTAAAGGGAATCATTTTTGCTGCTATCTTTATTGAAAACAAGCAAGACGATATTATCAAAATCTCATTACGAAGTAAGGGATCTTTCTCAGTAAACCAATTTTCGAGAACACATTTTAATGGTGGTGGACATGATAATGCCGCTGGTGGTCGTAGCGAAACGAGTCTAGAAGAAACTGTTGAGAAATTTATTAGTATATTACCACAATATAAAGATGAATTGTCTGCAACCCAAAAAGGACAATAATTGTTTTGAAGATGAAAAACCTACTGATACTATTTCTTTTTGCGTTAATACTACTTGGCTGTAAGTCCCCAGAAGCGAGGTTACCAGAATCGGTGCAATCAGGTTCTTTTCTTAAGGAATCTGCTGAACGTAACAGAAAATTGAATGAAAAAGAAAGACAGCGCATTCAACAAATCATAAAAGACAATCCTGAAAAAAACTATATCGCTTCAGAAAGCGGGTTTTGGTATTATTATAATACCAAAATTGATATTGATACGTTAAGACCAAAATTTGGTGACCTTGTAGATTTCCAATTCAATGTTTTAGATTTAGAAGGCAATATGATTTACCCAACTAAATCAAAATCATATGTTATGGATAAGCAAGAGCTTTTTACAGGCTTAAGAGAAGGTTTAAAACTCATGAAACCTGAAGAGAGTATTACGTTTATTTTTCCATCTCAAAAAGCCTTTGGTTATTACGGTGATGATAATAAAATAGGAACAAACGTTCCATTAATATGTGAAGTAACTTTAAATACAATAAAACAAGAAAATGATTAAAAAAGCAATTACAGCAATAGTTGTATGTTTGGTATTAGTAAACATCTCATGCCAAGAAAAGTATCCTGATTTACAAGATGGACTTTATGCAGAAATAATAACAACAAAAGGTACTATGGTAGCTGAGCTTTATTACGATAAAGTTCCTGTAACTGTCGCAAATTTTGTTGCCTTAGCCGAAGGTAATCATCCAATGGCAGAGGAAAAATATCAAGGTAAACCATATTTTGACAATTTAACATTCCATAGAGTTGTAAATAATTTTATGATTCAAGGTGGCGATCCAACGGGTACAGGTGCTGGTACGCCAGGATTTAGATTTGCTGCTGATTTTCACAAGGATCTTAAACATGACACACCTGGAATATTATCAATGGCAAATTCAGGTGGAATCAATACTAATGGAAGTCAGTTTTTTATAACTGAAGTACCTTATCCAAATCTCGACTTTTATGATGCCAACGGAAACCTTAAAAAATGTAATCTTCCAGGTATTAGTTGTCATTCGGTATTTGGAAAACTTGTGAAAGGTTTAGAGGTGCAAGATTCAATATCTAATGTTAAGGTCATAGATCCTAAAAAAAGGAATCACAAACCTGTTGAAGACGTCGTAATTACAGATCTTAATATTATTAGAATAGGAAAAGATGCAAAATTCTTTGATGCGCCAAAGATTTTTGAAGAAGAGATGCCTAAAGTCGAAGACACTTTCAATTCAATTCATGAGGAAGTTAAGGAGAAAGCAAAAGCTTTGGCTAAAAAAGCAAAGGATGATTGGCTAAAAAAGAACGAATCTTTAAGTGGACGCCGCATAGATTCACCAACGGGAATGGCAATGATATTTACTAATGAAAGTGATGGTGTAAAACCAACATCTGCTCAACAAGTGAATATTGATTGTGCTGGCTATTTTGAAGATGGCACGTTATTTTGGACAACATGGAAAGAAGTGGCTGAACAAAACGGCAAATATGATGAAAGACAAGATAAAGCAGGTAGATATGCGCCATTCTCAATGCCATATAATGAAACTGCAAGTTTAGTGGCAGGTTTTAGAGAAGCGATGTTAAATATGAAAGTTGGTGATAAAGCGAGAGTGTTTATCCCTTATTATTTAGGTTATGGTGATAGAGGTCGAGCTCCCGTTATTCCACCAAAAACAAACCTAGTATTTGATATAGAAATTGAAAGTATCAAAGAATAAATAGTACAATAACCAATAAAAAAAGCAACTGCACTTCGAGAACCTCAGTGACCAGTTGCTTTTTTTATTCTCTATAATTACCTAAAATTACTTTACAGGTATATTCTCAAGAATTTCAAGTACAAACTTCCAATACTTTTGAGCTGAAGAGATTTGAGCGCGTTCATCTGGAGAATGTGCTCCTTTGATGTTAGGCCCAAAACTTATCATATCCATATCTGGATAGTTTTGACCTAAAATACCACATTCAAGACCAGCATGACAAGCAGCTACATGTGGTTTTTTACCATTATTTAGGCGCTCATAAATTGGAACCATCACCTTCAATATTACAGAATCCATATTTGGTGCCCAACCAGGGTAATCACCAGATAACTCAACACTAAAACCAGCAAGTTCGAAGGTAGATCTTAATGTGTTTGCCAGATCCATTTTAGAAGATTCTACCGAGCTACGAGTTAAACATCCCACTTTCACATCTCCATCTTTCACAACAACTCGAGCAACATTATTTGAAGTCTCAACTAAGTCCTTAATGTCTGGACTCATTCGATATACGCCATTATGTGCAGCATAAAGTGCTCTTAATATTTGTTCTTGGTCATCAAATGACATTGCAGTAGCTGGAACATCGACCTCAGAAAAGACAACTTCTAAATCAGGCTCCATGGTCTTTAATTCTGTCTTTATTGTATTTGATAATGCTGTTAGTAATGTTGTAAGAATCTCTTCTTTTTCAGCTTTAAATACCACAGTTGCAACACTTTCTCTAGGGATTGCATTGCGCAAGCTTCCACCATCAATTTCAGCAATACTTATATCTTCTACTACCGCATAAAGTAGACGGTTCATGATTTTGTTCGCATTTCCTAACCCTTCATGTATTTGCATACCAGAATGTCCACCTTGCAAACCTTTCACTTCAATTTTGTAAGCCTTCTTATCTGATTTATCTACATGCGATTCCGTATAAGTTCTAGTAGCTGTAATATCAACACCACCAGCACATCCTACACCAATTTCATCATCTTCTTCAGTGTCTAAGTTTAAAAGGATTTCACCATTGAGTAAACCACCTTTTAATCCCATCGCACCAGTCATACCAGTTTCCTCATCAATGGTAAATAGTGCTTCTAAATCTGGATGCGCAATAGAATCACTCTCTAAAATTGCCATTATTGTTGCAACACCTAAACCATTATCCGCCCCAAGTGTGGTTCCTTTAGCTTTTACCCAATCCCCATCTACAAACATGTCTATACCTTGAGTATCAAAGTCAAAAACAGTATCGTTATTCTTTTGGTGAACCATATCTAAATGCGATTGCATTACAATAGGCTTTCTATTCTCCATACCTTGAGTTGCAGGCTTTCTAATGATAACATTCCCTATCTCATCTTCAATAGTTTCTAAACCAAGATTCTCGCCAAAATCTTTCATGAATTTTATAACACGCTCCTCTTTTTTAGAAGGTCTTGGCACAGCATTTAAATCTGCAAATTTATTCCAAAGCGCCTTTGGCTCTAGTGCTCTAATTTCTTCGCTCATATAGTTAATACCGTTATGTGGTGATTTTATTATTAATAATTCATCTTTCAACAAAATTACGAATTGTATAAGGATTTTTATGTAGGAATCCATATTCTTAATAGCTCTCTTTTCGTTATTTTTGGTATATGCTGAAAAACAAAAAATTGCTGATCACCTTATGTCTTGGTGTACAGATTCTTGTCATTAATATTCTAAAGAAATATCCTCAATTTGTGGAAGACTTCTACAGCAATGGCGTCTATATATTTATATCAAAACTGTCGAGATATGCTTTTGGTTGGCTGCCGTTTTCTGTTGGTGATATTTTTTACACGTTTGCCGGAATCTACGCGATTAGATGGATTATTATTAATAGAAAACGCATCTTTAAGGACACTATAAATTGGTTGTTAGACATTGGTGCTACAATTTCATTGGCTTACCTTACATTTCATATCCTTTGGGCTTTTAACTATTACAGATTACCCTTAAATGAATCTTTAAATATTAATGCTGAATACACCACAGAAGAATTAGTTGCTTTTACAAACAGACTTATTAAAAAGTCTAATGCTATTCATCTTGAAATTGCTAAAAATGACACGCTTAAAGTCAGCTTACCCTACAGCAAATCAGAAGTATTTAGTATGGTTAAAAATGGTTACACAGCACTATCAAAAACATATCCTCATCTTAAATATGAACCTGTTAGCCTCAAAAAGTCTATTTACAGTATTCCGTTGACGTATATGGGATTTTCTGGCTATTTAAACCCTTTTACAAACGAAGCTCAGGTTGATGGATTAATTCCGGTTTATAAATTTCCAACAACATCATGTCATGAGGTGGCCCATCAAATTGGATATGCTGCAGAGAACGAAGCAAACTTTTTTGGTTGTTTAGCTTCGGTTCATAATCCTGATAAATATTTCAAATATTCAGGATACACATTTGGATTACGTTATTGTCTTAATGAGATTTACAGGAGGGATCAAGAACTCTACAGAGAAACCTTAAAAACTATAAATAAAGGTATCTTAAAAAATTATGCAGAAGTCAGAGCTTTTTGGGATTCTTACGAAAACCCCATTGAACCCATTTTTGAAACAACATATGACACGTTCTTAAAGAGTAACAACCAAACTGATGGTATGAAAAGTTACAGCTACGTTGTCGCGCTTTTAGTGAACTATTATAAAGAAAAGGATTTGTAAAAGGGATTTATTCAATTCGAATAGCTCCTTCTTCAATCATAAATATCTCTTTGCTTGGTGCTTCCTCTAGAAGTTTAACCTCTAAAAATTCTGTTGTCCCATTTTTAGCAATTGGTTGATTATTCTCATAACTATACCAATCTATACTCTTTGGCAGTTTCAGTCCTTTAATATCTTGCCAATTATTATAACGTATAAAATGAAAATCTTTACTTTTTTCATTCTTTCCGAACGTTACAGTATATGCTAACCATTCCATTTGCCCTGAAACTTCATCGTAATAAATAATATACTGATCATCTGGAGACTCCCCAATTCCTGCTTCATAAGAAATTAAAATCCCAGGATATGTTTTGCCTTCAAAAGTTAAAGACTCAGCTGTCTCATATGTAATTCCATCATCTCCTATAATAAATGGCATAGCATAGAAATACATCATTAACCCTTTATAAAACCTTGCATTACCTTTGTATTCATTACCATCCTTTTCACTGACCCATAAATTCTTTCCATCATAGCCTAATGCATAGGTTGGCGTATCAATACGTTCTAATCTCGTTTTTAAGTTTGTAGTAGTGACTTCTTTTCCATTGGCTTTTTCCATAGTGAAGGACAATGTTTTCATTGTATTCCATTTATCAATACCTCCATGAGCATTAAAGACCTTAGTCACATTCTCAGGATAAATACTAGTGGTGACATCTTCTTTTGAAATTTCCTCGATAACGGTTGATTCAACTTTATTATTCTTTTTACATGCCACTACTGTCATTACAATAAGGATAGTATATACTAATTTTCTCATATTTTTTAAGTTATTTAACCTTGGACGAAAGTAATCATATCTAATTACAAAAAAGCCTTAGAAAAATTTCTAAGGCTTTTAATTATGAAGTAAATCTTTACTATTCTATTACTAACTTATCTACTAAAGATTGACTGCCATTATTCAATTTAACAAAATAAATTCCTGATGTTAACGAGGACACATTAAGCTCAATGTTATTTGCAGACCTTATGGAAGGAATCTGAATCAACTTACCTTGAATATCATGAAGCTCAACTTTAAAATTACCAATACTACCTGTGCTTAAGGTAATTTTCACATTTTCTTTCGCCGGATTTGGATACATTTTAAATTGAAGCTTTTCATAAGAACGAACCGAAAGTGGTGGTATGAATGTAGTAGACCATGTATTTGTTATTACCGGTGCATTAAAATCAAAGTAGATTGCAACTGAATGTGGGATTACATCACCTATATTATAACCTGTTTTTGGCTTTATTCTAAAATTGACAAATCCAATACTTCCTTCTGCATCATCTTGCTCAGCTGGTAGATTTATATCACCAAAAAACCATTCTAAATCAGTTCCGGTTCTTGTTACAACATAATCGTGACTAGAATTAATCATTTGAAATGTTGTTTCATCTAATGACGCATGTAATTGATCTTCAATTCTTACAAATATAGCTTCAGCAGTTCCTAGGTTTTGAAAACGAACCGTGTAATACAACCATTCATCTGAGGCTGCAAAATCATCATAAACTACTTCAGGACCATGAGATTCCATAATATCATTCGGATCCCAAGAACCAACCACAACTTCTGACAGTGTGGAATAATTATTACTTACTACCATATCATTGGTATCAGTAATATAAGTTGCTGTATTCGTAACAATGTCGTCAAGCGGAACTGTAGGTGGACAATACAGGTCTACTCTAACAGACTGCAATTCTCCAGGTTGAAGATTAACAAAATCTAAGGTAAATCCTGTTGCTGTTGTTGTTACTGTATAATTAGGATCAACTTCAAAAACACCATTTAACACTAATTGTGCATCAGTAACAAACTCAATAGTACCCGACGCAATTGCTGTAAATCCTAAATTTTCAAAATACAGGTAATTATCATGCACAAATCCTGGTCTTGGCGGTGCCCAATTATTTATTAAATACACACCCAAATCTTCACAACTCATTTGCTCAACCACTGGAAAATCTATGGTTATAGTACTTCCTGTTGCCACAGATACATTACTAAAAGCAGCTGTTGTTATATTGTAACATGCTTGAGATTCTTCGTATAAATTAAAGGTGATGTCATACACATCTGTATCATTAGCACTAATAATTTGAAAATGCCCTGTTGAAGAATTAACCACATTTATAATGCCATCACCATTAACTTCATAAGTGAAATAGCCGTTTGAAAAGCTAAATTCATCATTATCATAAATTCCATCCAAATCTGAATCTACAAAAGCATTCACTTGAAGAAAACCAACAGAAGATGAACAAAACACATCAAAGTCAAATGCTGTGTTGCAACACGAATTTCCTTGAGCACAACTAATGGTAAAATCAGAATCAAACCTAACTGTTAAGCTATCACCAGTTGAAGTATACGTTAAACCTGAAAAATCACCTGAGTTTCCATATAATTCATTTGGATTTAAAATAGTACCATCTGAATCTACTACATAAACCTCATCAAAACTAGTCTCTGTACTCCCTGTATTAAATACGATGGTTAATGGTAAACCATCTGAACTTTGGAAACTAAACTCTGAATCGTCATTATTTTCGTAACAGTAAGTTGTATTTACAACATCACTTCCACAAACAACTGTTTGGAAAGGATTAGCTCGTGTCGTGAAAGTTTGTTCATTACAGTCTATAGCATCCCCATTGTCATTGTATGGGATAATGGTTACATAGTAGGAAGTTTCAAAATTTAATAGACCCAAATCATAAGTTAGTACATCACCTACATCTTCGTTATCTAAAATGTCAACTCCATCAGGTGAGGTACCTACCGATAATTTATATCCAGTAACAATTCCCAGAGCTGAAGACCAGGTAATTACAACATTTTCATCAACATCTGTCTCACCATCTTCAGGCGTTGTTAATGATGAACATAATGGCACTGCATTTGGATCGGCACAAGCGACGACAAAATTAAATTGTTCAGTACAACAAGAACTATTTGTTTGACAACTTATTGATCCATCAGTATCAAAACGAAAAGTAATTGAATCTCCTGTGGATGTAAAGGATAAACCTGCAAAATTGCCACCATTTCCATAAAGCATATTTGGATTTAAAATTGTACCATCAGAATCAACGATATACAATTCATCATATGTATTTTCTATCCCACCAGTATTAAAGAACACAGTTAATGGTGTCCCATCATCACTTTGATAATTAAACTCTGTAGTATCATTATTGCCGTAACAATATGTTGTAAATACTGGTCCATCTCCACATCCTACGGTTTGATTTGGATTAACCCTTGTTGTAAACGTTTGTTCTTCACAACCTGATGCATCCCCATTATCATTATACGAGATAATTGTAACATAATAGATCGTATCATATTCTAAAGTACCTAAATCATAAGTTAAAACATTACCAACGTCTACATTATCTAAAACATCTGTTCCGCCTGAGTTTGTTCCAACAGATAATTTATAACCTGTTACAGTTCCTGAAGCTGAGGACCATGTTAAATCTATATTTTCATTGACATCAACCTCACCATTTTCTGGTGTTTGTAAGGTAGCATTACAAAACGGAAGTGCATTTGGATCAGCGCAAAATACAGAGTACGAAATTGGAATGTATTGATGCGTTTCGCAAGAAATTAGATGATCAGCATCCACAAATATGGTAATAGTGTTTCCGGACGATGTAAACGTTAAACCACTTACATCACCATTATTTCCGTATGGGGCATTCGCATTTAAGTTAGTTACTCCATCAGAATCTAAAACAACTAATTCATCATAGTGTTCTTCAACTTGTCCTTCATTAAAGAAGATACTCAATGGTGTACCATCTAGACTTTCAAAGGTATATTGCTGCGGAGTTTCACCTTGACTTGAATTAATGTTAGAATAACAAAACGTATTTTCAATTGGACCTTCACTACAAGAAAACACAACAGGACAAGCACCTTGAAAATTAATATCAAAGCTAGAAACACTAAAACATTCATCACCAATGTTTTGAACTTGTACCGTAATAGATTCTGATTGGACAGAACTATTCTGTAAAGTAAATTGTGTTGGGTTTGATATAATTCCTGAACTCGAAAAATAAGTTATTTGAAATAAGCTAGGATCTAATCCGTTTAATATTTGAGGAAGATTTAATGTTAAGTCGAAATTTTCATTAGGATCACAAGTCGTTAAATCATCGGCAACGCCTAAATCAGGTGAAGATGATACTAAAACCTCTGTTGATACAGTTGTAGAGCAACCAGTATCATTTTCTGTAACTGTAAGTGTATATACACCAGATTGGGTAACAATAATGTTTGATGTAGTTTCTCCTGTATTCCATAAAAACGTATACGATGACATGTCACCTACAATATCAGGTCCTATAAAATTATTTTGATCACCACATAAGGTTAAAACTTCTGGTAAGAACACTTCTGGTCCAGAACTAAAAATAATATTATAAGTAGTAATTGCAAAATCGTTAGATTGGGTGTCATCAACTCTTACAAATAGTGTGGTATTATTGTTAGGTGTAGTATATTGCGTAGGATTAATTATAGCATTTACTTCTAGCTCTGCATCATTTGCATTTTGGTAATACACAATTGTATGAGTTGAAGGATTTAGACCATTAAGTATTGTGGTCTCTTGTTGAGTAAGATCAATTTGAACATCTACATCTTCATTGGTAGTACATAAAGTTTGCTCAATAGAGGTAATATCTAAACTGTAATTGCAACTTATGTCTACTACCAGACCAAAATCTACCACTGTTAAGCAACCGGTAACATTATTAATTACACTTGCATAAATGGTCTGCTCATAAGGCACAAAATTATTGAAAACTGATGGGTTAGGTAAAGCATTTGTCCCTGCCCAAGCGTCAAATTCTGTGGCAT
Source organism: uncultured Flavobacteriaceae bacterium (assembly GCA_964517835.1). Taxonomy (GTDB): domain Bacteria; phylum Bacteroidota; class Bacteroidia; order Flavobacteriales; family Flavobacteriaceae; genus Winogradskyella. The sequence goes on from CAZFEV010000001.1 coordinate 148,758, forward strand.
AATAAATAACAGAAACACCAATCTCACCATTTAAGAGTAACAGCTCATTCTCAGTAAGATCAAAAACATTAAATCCGTCACCGTCATCATCACATACCACTAAATCTGGTAAATTAGGACTTGGTGATGGTACTGGATGCACTCGTATTGTTAATGTCCCTACACTATAACAACCAGAAAACATATCCATAACAGCTACGTATATTACTTGTGGATTTGCCACATTTGTATAACTCATAGGATTGACTATTGGATTCTGTTGAGATTGAGCATCAGTTAAAGTTTCATAAAATGTAACCGCAACATTAGTATTAGCGCCAATTAGCTCTTGAGTCTTCATGGTCAAATCAAATACAGCTGAATCATCAGAAGGAAAATCATCACACAATTCTAGTGGTGTCACTTGTTCTACACTTGGCAAAGGATTTACAAATAAATCAAAAGCACTGACATCATAATTACCAGTATTAATTTCAAAGGTTCTAGAAAAAATAGTTTGTGGATTCGTAACATTAGAATAAGCATTAGAATTTTGTATGGCGTTCATATCATTCTCTGCATCTGATAGACTTAAGTGGTAAGAAATAATGTAGAGATTTGGATCTAATGTTCCTAAAATATTTAAATCATTTATAGTTAAATCAAAAACTTCCGTTTCGTCATTGCTATTATCATCACAAGCAATCAAATCAATTGGTGAATTTGAAATCTGAGAAAATGAAAATAAAAAGAGAAAACTAAAAGTAATGGAGAGTAATAATTTCTTCATAACGCGGGAAATGGATTAGTTAATAACTAGTTAGCAACAATATAACAATCTTAGTGCAAATATTCCTACCTCAGTTTTAAATTTATCAATTAGATAATTGATGTATTTTTGCTTAACGTAATTATTTGGTTAATGAAAGTTATACAAAGTCCACAAAATCCCTTGATTAAAGAGTTGTTTCTGCTCAAAGAAAAATCTAGAGCTCGAAAGAAAGTTGGTAATTTTTTAATTGAAGGTAAACGTGAACTTTCATTAGCCATAAAAGGTGGTTATAAAATTAACACCTTATTGTTTTTCCCTGATTTATTTTCTGAAAGTGAGGCCAAGGCTATGAGCCGCTATGGTATTGAAATAATAGAAATCTCAAAAGAGGTGTTTCAAAAGTTAGCACATCGAGATACTACAGAAGGTGTTATTGCTGTTGTCAATTCCAAAACTCATGAACTTGAAGAATTGAGATTATCATCTAAAAACCCATTAATTTTAGTTGCTGAAGCACCAGAAAAACCAGGAAATGTAGGTGCCTTGTTGCGTACAGCTGATGGAGCCAATGTTGATGCTGTGATTATTGCCAACCCGAAGTCAGATTTATACAATCCTAATATTATTCGCTCTAGTGTAGGTTGTGTTTTTACTACTGAAATCGCACTGGCAAGCACAGAAGATGCTATTGCATTTTTAAAAAAATACAATTTCAATATTTTTTCTGCGATTCTTCAAGAATCTGAACCCTATCACACTCAAGATTATACTTTACCAACAGCAATAGTTGTTGGCACCGAAGCAACAGGTTTAACTCAACAATGGCGAGATGCTGCAACACAAAATATCAGCATACCAATGCAAGGTGTTATTGACTCTATGAATGTTTCTGTAGCCGCAGGAATTCTTATTTTTGAAGCTAAACGGCAACGAAATTTTCTCTAAAACAAACAATAGTCTAAAAACAAATTCCAATACATTAGTTTTGTGATTTGGAATTTAACTTAATTGGAAATTGAAACAAATATGTCCGCAGAAACTTTATTCTACATCATTATAGCTATCATAGTAATTAACTTTATAAAAGATAAAGTACTTAATGCTATTAATGCTAAACATTTTAATGATGCTATTCCTAAAGAATTAAACGATGTTTATGATGTTGACGAATATCAAAAATCTCAAAAGTATAAAGCTACCAACTATAGATTTGGAGTATGGTCTTCCCTATTTTCAATTATGTTAACCTTAGGTTTTCTATTCTTAGATGGATTTGAATATGTAGACAATATTGCACGCAGTTATTCAGGAAACCCGATTGTTATCGCTTTAATATTCTTTGGAATTATCATGCTCGCAAGCGATATTATTACCACACCTTTTGCCTACTATAAAACTTTTGTAATTGAAGAGCAATTTGGATTCAATAAAACAACTCGAAAAACCTTTATTCTAGATAAACTAAAAGGCTTTTTAATGATGGCTATTCTTGGCGGCATTATCATATCTGCAATCATATGGTTTTATCAAGTTACTGGTGAGGAATTTTGGTTATACGCATGGGGAATTGTAACCCTTTTCACAGTATTTATGAATATGTTTTATTCTAGACTTATTGTCCCAATGTTTAACAAACAAACACCATTAGAAGAGGGCGAATTAAGAAACAAAATATCAGAGTATGCAAAATCTGTAGGTTTTAGTTTGAGCAAAATATTTGTTATTGACGGCTCTAAACGTAGCACAAAAGCCAATGCTTATTTTTCTGGTTTTGGAAGCGAAAAACGTGTTACACTATACGATACTTTAGTCAATGATTTAGAAGATGAAGAGATTGTTGCTGTACTTGCTCACGAAGTTGGACATTATAAGAGAAAGCACATCATTTTTAATCTAACAACATCAATCTTACTTACCGGATTAACCTTTTTTATTCTATCCATATTTATTTCTAATCCATTATTATCTAATGCCATTGGTGTAGAAACACCTAGTTTTCATGTTGGGTTAATTGCCTTTGGATTGCTATACTCACCTATTTCAGAAATTACGGGTTTAATTATGAATTACGTCTCACGAGTTTTCGAATATCAAGCTGATGATTATGCTAAAGATACTTACAAAGCAGAACCTTTAATTTCCTCTTTAAAAAAACTTTCTAAAAATAGCTTAAGTAATTTAACGCCGCATAAAGCCTATGTATTTATGCATTATTCGCATCCAACTTTATTAGATAGAGTTAGGAATTTGAGAAAGTAATTATTTCATACCAAATCGCATTGCCCATTTCATAGAGTTTGTTTATTTTAGTTCTTATGACGGAAGAAGCTATAGAACTAGAAAATAAAGCCATTGCCAAAGCTTACAAAGAATTACTAAAAGTAAGTTATCAGACATTAAGTACAGATGACAAAAAATTGATTCGTCATGCATTTGATGTGGCTGTTGACGCTCATAAAGAACAGCGTCGCAAATCTGGCGAGGCTTATATCTTTCATCCTATTGCGGTCGCTAAAATTGTTGCCCAAGAAATTGGACTAGACGCCACTTCTATTGCTGCAGCATTGCTTCATGATGTCGTTGAAGATAATCCAGATTATACCATAGCAGATATGGAGCGCCTTTTTGGTGAAACTGTTGCTCGTATTGTAGATGGTCTTACAAAAATATCTTCTTTAAAAAAGGATATGGATGTGTCTCTACAAGCAGAGAACTTCCGTAAAATGTTGTTGACACTTAATGAAGATGTTCGCGTAATTATTATAAAAATTGCCGATCGCTTGCATAATATGCAGACAATGGATTCTATGCGAGCAGATAAGCAAGTAAAAATTGCTTCAGAAACGCTTTACATCTATGCGCCATTAGCACATAGAATTGGACTCTATAATATTAAAACAGAACTAGAAGATCTTGGATTAAAATATACAGAACCTGAAGTCTACAATGACATTTTAGGTAAAATGCAAGAAAGTAAAGAGGAACAAGACGCCTATATTAGAGATTTCTCAAAAGTTTTAAAGAACTCTTTAAACAAAGAGAACCTTAACTACGAAATAAAAGGACGACCAAAATCTATTTTCAGTATTCGTCGTAAAATGCAAAAACAAGGTGTAACCTTTGAGGAAGTTTATGACAAGTTTGCTATTCGTATCATTTATAAATCCGATATCGCGAACGAAAAGTTTTTGGCTTGGAAAATTTATTCAATAGTTACGGATCACTTTACACCAAATCCGACACGTTTACGAGACTGGATTTCGTCACCAAAGTCAACAGGTTACGAAGCTCTTCATATTACTGTAGTTGGACCAAAAAGTCGCTTTGTTGAAGTGCAAATTCGTAGCGAACGTATGAATGAAATCGCTGAAAAAGGTTATGCTGCACACTACAAATACAAAAACGAAAACGAAAAAGAAGACAGTTTAGACCTTTGGATAAATCGTCTTCAGGAGGCGTTAGAAAATAATGAAGCTAATGCAGTCGACTTTGTTGAGCAGTTTAAACTCAACTTATATTCCAAAGAGATTTTTGTGTTTTCGCCAAAAGGAGATTTAAAATCGCTACCCAAAGGTGCTACACCTTTAGATTTTGCTTTTAGTATTCATACCGAAGTTGGTATGAGAACTCGTGGTGCAAAAGTTAACGGCAAATTAGTACCGTTGAGTCATGAGTTACAAAGTGGTGATCGCGTTGAAATTTTAACTTCAGACAATGCCAAACCTAATGCCAACTGGCTAGACTATGCAACAACAGCTAGAGCTAGAAGTAAAATTAAATCTGCCTTAAATGCGCATACTAAGGAAATTGCAGAAGAAGGTAAAGAAATATTAAGACGTAAACTGAAACAACTTAAGATTACTCTCAATGAGAAATCAGTAAATGAATTAGTCAACTATTTTAAGCTTAGTACATCATTAGATTTATTCTATCGCGTTGGTATTGGTACGATCGATAATACCAAACTGAAAGCATTTGCCTCATCACGCAGTAATGCTTTTGTGAGTTATATAAAGAATAAAATCCGAAAACCTGACGTGCCTAAGGATATTGATAAAGATGAAATCACGTCTAATTTAGACATGATTGTTTTTGGTAAAGAAGAAGAGCGACTCAACTATACTTTGGCAAATTGTTGTAATCCAATACCAGGTGATAAAGTGTTCGGGTTTGTTACCATAAATGATGGTATAAAGGTTCATAAAAAGAACTGCCCAAATGCTGTGAGTTTGCAATCTAATTACGCTTACAGAATAATGACTGCAAAGTGGATAGATTCTACCCAAAGAACCTTTACTTCTCAAATAAAACTGTCCGGAATCGACAATTTAGGTTTGGTTAATGACATTACAAAACTCATTTCTGGCAACCTAAATGTAAACATGAAAAGTATAAGCTTTTCAAGTGATGACGGACTTTTTAATGGAAAAATAACGGTTGAAGTTAAGAATCAAACCATGCTTAAAAAGCTTATGGATAAGTTGAAAAAGATTAACGGTATTGATAAAGTCACTCGTATCTAGTGAAAGTAAACTGAGACTTTTGAAAACTTGTTCATTTCTTTAAAGCTTAAACGGTAATTAAATCGCTTTAATCCTATATTTTTATGTAAATTTGCACCTTTAATTATGAATGCAGAAACACAAGAAAGTAACCAAGAAATTGTAAAACGCGTTTTTACTCAATTCTTAGAAGACAAGGGTCACAGGAAAACACCTGAGCGCTACGCTATACTTCAAGAAATCTATGATAGTGAAGAACATTTTGATATCGAATCTTTATACATCAAAATGAAAAATAAAAACTATCGTGTAAGTCGTGCTACACTTTACAACACTATTGAATTACTTTTAGAGTGTGCTTTAGTGCGCAAACATCAGTTTGGTCAAAACCAAGCACATTATGAAAAATCGTATTTCGATAAGCAACATGATCATGTTATTCTTACCGATAGCGGAGAAGTTATAGAGTTTTGTGATCCACGCATTCAATCAATCAAAAAAACCATAGAAGAGGTTTTTGATATTCAAATAACTAATCATTCACTTTACTTTTACGGTAATCGTAAAAAAGACGACTAATTTACTTTAAAAAATGGCAGTAGATTTACTACTAGGACTTCAATGGGGAGACGAAGGCAAAGGAAAAATTGTTGATGTATTTACCTCAAAATATGATATTATTGCCCGCTTTCAAGGTGGCCCAAATGCAGGTCACACGTTAGTTTTCAACGGACAAAAACATGTATTACATACCATTCCTTCTGGTATTTTTCATGATAACACTGTGAACCTTGTAGGAAATGGAGTGGTTATTGATCCAGTCATTTTCAAAAAAGAATTGGATAAATTAGATGAGCAAAATGTTGATTATAAAACATCATTAATCATTTCTCGCAAAGCACACATTATTTTACCAACACATCGATTGCTTGATGCTGCTAGTGAAGCCTCTAAGGGAAAAGCGAAAATCGGTTCTACTTTAAAAGGAATTGGTCCAACTTACATGGACAAAACGGGTAGAAACGGTATTAGAGTTGGTGATATTGAATTATCAGATTGGAAAGAAAAGTATAGAGCACTTGCTGATAAGCATGAAGCCATGATAGATTTCTACAACGTGGATATTCAGTATGATTTAAAAGAGCTTGAAGAAGAATTCTTCGCAGCTATTGAAACGTTACAATCACTTCAATTTATTGATTCTGAAGAGTATATACATCAATCACAAGCTAAAGGCAAATCAATTCTAGCAGAAGGTGCACAAGGCTCTTTACTCGATATAGATTTTGGTACATATCCTTTTGTAACATCATCTAATACGACTGCTGCTGGTGCTTGTACAGGTTTAGGTGTTGCGCCAAGACAAATAGGTGATGTATTCGGAATATTTAAAGCTTATACAACTCGTGTTGGTTCTGGTCCTTTCCCAACAGAATTATTTGATGAAGATGGTGAAACAATGGGTCGTGTTGGTCATGAGTTTGGTGCAACTACAGGTCGCAGAAGACGTTGTGGTTGGTTAGATTTAGTAGCTTTACGTTATGCTTGCCAAGTTAATGGAGTAACGCAATTAATAATGATGAAAGGTGATGTACTTTCTGGTTTTGACACCTTAAAAGTTTGTACGTCGTACAATTATAAAGGTGAAGAAATCACACATTTACCATATAATATTGAAGCTGAAAACGTCACACCAGTTTACACAGAACTAAAAGGTTGGTCTGAAGATTTAACCGAAATGACAGAAGCTTCTCAGTTACCAAAAGAATTCAATGATTACGTAGAGTATTTAGAAAATCAACTAAATATTCCTATTACTATTGTTTCTGTTGGTCCTGACCGAAAGCAAACTATTGTAAGACAGACAATCTAGAAAGTCGTTTTCTTGATTCTGTTAAAAAAACTGTTAATCCATAATAAAGCGAATCTATACGTGTTACTTTGTAAAAAACTTATGGCATTGAGTAGTTTAAAGAATCTGTTAGTTACATTTTTATTTTTCCTGTCTCTCATTGGTTTTTCTCAGCAAAAGCAAAAAATAACCATTGAGTATGCTGGTATTGCCTATACTGATCCTGAGATAGAAGAAGGTGCTAAAGTCTTTCTTAGAGACGATTCTCAACAAGTACATTTTGTGCACCAAGGTGCCAATATGTGGTGTGATAAGGCTATATATTATGAAGACCAAGATTACATAGAAGCATTTAGCAATGTTGTAGTAAAGCAAGGTGACACCATCAACATGATTGCAAAATATGTGGAATATAGTGGTAAAACACAACTAGCTTTTGCACAAGGAGATGTTGTTTTAACCGAACCAAAATCTATTTTAACTACAGATAAACTTCATTTCGACAGACAACGTCAATTAGCCTATTACAATACAAACGGTAAAGTAGTCAGAGATTCGTCTGGAACCATTACAAGTGTTAATGGTCGTTATTACATGACAGCTAAGAAGTATCAGTTTACAAAAGATGTAGTTTTAGTAAATCCTGATTATACCTTAAATACAGAACGCCTCGACTTTTTCCCTGATAATGGTCATGCGTATTTATTTGGACCTTCAACTATCGTTGGGCAAGACAGAAAAATTTATTGCGAACGTGGTTTTTATGATACCAATACCAATAAAGGTAATTTTCAACGTAATGCAAAAATTCACTACGACAATAGAATCATTAAAGGAGATAGTCTCTATTTTGATAGAGACAAAAGCTTTGCATCAGCCACCAATAATATTAAAGTAACCGACACCATAAATAATGGTGTTATTAAAGGTCATTATGCAGAAGTTTGGCGAGATAAAGATTCTCTATTCATTACCAAACGTGCCTTGGCAATTACAGCACAAGAAAGAGACTCAATCTATTTACATGCGGATACGTTAATGGTTACTGGAAAAGACGATAATAGAATTACCAGGGCATTTTATAATGCAAGAATGTATAAAAGCGATATGGCCGGTAAAGCAGATTCTATTCATGTAGACCATAAAACAGGATTGACAAAACTCATTAATCTTGAGCGTTTTAGCTCTACAGATGCTTTTGCTACTGCAAGAAAACCAGTGCTTTGGAATATCGGCAATCAAATGACTGGAGATACCATTCACTTAATATCTAACCCTGAAACTGAAAAATTAGATTCGCTTAAAGTGTTCAACAACGCATTTTTGGTAAGTAAAGATACCTTAAGTGAAAATGGTTACAACCAAATAAAAGGGCAACGATTAATTGGATTGTTTAGAGACAACGAACTGTATAACGTTGACATTATTAAGAATGCTGAAACCATTCGTTACATGCGTAATGAGGAAAACGATCTCATCGGTATTCAAAAATCTAAATCAGGAAGTATAAATATTAAAATATTAGAGCAAGCGATTGACGAAGTCAGGTTTATTAATCAAATAGATGGTAATATTTTCCCTGAACCAGATTTCCCAAGAAGTGCACGACGACTTAGAGGATTTGATTGGCGTGGTGAAGAACGTCCAACTTCTGTTGAAGACTTATTTAAAGACGATCCTCCTTTAGAATTACCAAAAATTAAAGGGTTGGATGATTATGTTCCACCTGAAGAGTTTGTAGATGATAGTGTCACAGAACGTGTTGAAGAGGCTGCAAAAGACACACCAAACAAACCTAATAAAGCAGCCAGAAATCTTCCTAAAAAGGATGACGCGCCAAATCTAATACCTGTAAAACCAAAAACACAACAGGAAAAACAATTGGGTTCTATAACACCAAAAAAAGAGGAATAATTGCAAGACGACTTTTTAAAATATCAAGCACAGACAACTCCGCATCCTTTAGCGATGGAAGTTAGTCATGCTAAGGGTTCTTACATTTATGACAAAAAAGGAAAAGCCTATCTCGATTTTGTAGCTGGTGTTTCTGCATGTTCACTCGGACATTCACATCCTAAAGTAGTTGAAGCTGCAAAAGCCCAATTAGACATGTATCTGCATGTAATGGTTTACGGTGAGTATATTTTAGACCCAGCATTAGAGCTCACTAAATTAATTGCAAAATATTTACCTGAACCTTTAGAAACAACTTACTTGGTAAATTCTGGCACGGAAGCCATAGAAGGCAGTTTAAAACTTGCAAGACGATATACAGGAAGAACAGAAATTATTGCTGCCAAAAACTCATACCACGGCAATACAATGGGATCTTTGAGTTTAATGGACTATGAAGAACGCAAAAAACCCTTTTATCCTTTAATACCAGATATTAAGCACATCGACTTTAACTGTGAATTCTGCCTAAATACTATAACTAAAGATACAGCAGCTGTAATCTTAGAAACCATTCAAGGTGGCGCCGGATTTATTGAACCTCACAATGACTACTTACATAAAGTACAAAAACGTTGTAAAGACGTAGGAGCTGTTTTTATCTTAGACGAGATTCAACCAGGCATAGGTAGAACAGGTAAACTTTTTGGTTTTGAAAACTACAATTGCCAACCAGACATTGTAGTCACAGGTAAAGGTCTTGGTGGTGGATTACCAATAGGCGCATTTACAGCTTCTAAAAAAATGATGGACAGCCTTAAAGACAACCCTAAACTCGGACACATCACTACATTTGGAGGAAATCCGGTAATTGCTGCAGCCGCATTGGCAACTTTAAAAGAGATTACGCAAACAAACTTAATGGTTGAAGCTCTTGAAAAAGAAGAACTCATAAGAACTCACCTTAAGCACCAACATATCAAAGAAATTAGAGGTAAAGGATTGATGCTTGCAGCTATAACTTCAGATGAAGAAATAACGAATAAAGTAGTACTAAAAGCTCAAGACCAAGGCTTGATTTTATTCTGGTTACTTTTTGAGCCTAAAGCGATTAGAATAACTCCACCATTAACAATTTCTAACGAAGAAATCATCAAAGGTTGTCAAATTATCACTTCAATTTTAGATTCTATCTAATAGATAAAAAAAGCATAAATCGCTATATATCATAACTTTATAACGACTAAGCCGTGTTAATTACTTTGTTAAAAACATTACTTCAATTTTTCAAGATCTTTAAAGTATAACTGTACTTTTAAATAGGTTAATTATTAAATCGTTCTATGCATTACAGTCACGAAGACGAAAACTTCCCTCTCACTCGTTTTGAGTCGATGTTAAAGACAAACGACATCTTGTTTTTCGACTCTGGTGAATTCGAAAATATTATCCACCACTATCTTGAAAATGGTAAAATTGCTCTGGCTAAAAAAGCAATTAAATTGGGTTTAGCTCAGCATCCCACATCCGTAAACTTAAGATTGTTTCAAGTAGAAATATTAGTAATTGAAAATAAATTTTCTGAGGCAGATGATATCTTGGCAATGCTACATGATGTAGAACCTAATAATGAGGAAATCTATATTCAAAAAGCCAATGTATTATCTAAACAAGATAAACATGAAGAAGCAATTAATACATTGCTTATAGCTGTTGACATTTCCAGCACACCAGAAGACGATAGTGATTTGTTTGCTTTAATTGGTATGGAATATTTATTCTTAGATCAATTTGAAAATGCAGTAATTTATTTTAAAAAATGTCTAGAGACTGATAATACAGATTATTCAGCATTACACAATATTGTATACTGCTATGATTTCTTAAATCAGAATGATGAAGCTATTACATACCTCAACAATTTTTTAGATAAAAATCCTTATTGTGAAGTTGCATGGCACCAATTAGGCCGTCAATACTTCAACATAAAAGAATACTCAAAAGCGAATGCAGCATTTGACTTTGCAATTATATCTGATGATACTTTTGTTAATGCATATTTAGAAAAGGGCAAAGTTTTAGAAAAACTAAAACTTTACGATGAAGCCATAGAAAACTATAAAATTACGCTTGCCATTGACAAACCAACCTCATTCGCACTTTTACGTATAGGCCATTGTTATGAAAAGCTTGGTCAAGAAGAATTAGCGCTTCAATTCTTTAAAAAAACCGTGGAAGAAGATGTTCTTTTAGACAAAGGTTGGATAGCAATTACAAAGTTTTACATGAAACGCCTAAACTATCAGAAGGCTTTACACTATATTAATAAGGCGGTTAACATTGATGGTGAGAATGTACTATATTGGAAACTTTTTGCCACAGTAAATAAGCGCTTAAATTTCTTAGAAGAAGCTGAACAAGGTTACAAACGTGCATTAGAATTAGGTAATTACGAACTTGAAACCTGGATAGATAGATCTGATATTTTAACTGCGCTAGGAGAGTATAATGCAGCGATCTTTAATTTAATTCAAGCCGCTGAATTTTACCCTGAAAACCCTGAAATTGAATACAGACTTGGTGGTTTGTATTTTAAAACGCACGAATCGGACAAAGGACGCTTTCACCTTAAAAATGGTTTACGAATAGATTTTGATTATAATTTTATTATTTCAGAATTATTTCCGAGACTTATGGAAAGACCAATGATTAGAACCATAATAGCAGAGTCTAAGAGGATTTCTAACTAAGCGTTACAATTATTATCTATTAAAAATCTTACCTTAGCCAACATATTTCAATAGAAAATGCAAAGACGCTTAATTGATTACCTTGTAATCTCATTTAAAGGAATAGCCATGGGAGCGGCTGATGTTGTCCCAGGTGTTTCTGGTGGTACAATCGCTTTTATATCTGGTATTTACGAAGAACTTATAGAAAGCATTGATAAAGTTAGTTTAGATGTTTTTAAAGTCTGGAAGAAAGAAGGTTTAAAAGCAGCTTGGAGTTCAATAAACGGTAGCTTTTTACTAGCTCTATTCTCAGGCATTGCAATTAGCATTTTATCATTAGCAAAACTTATAAAATGGCTTTTACATAATGAACCAGTCCTATTATGGTCATTCTTTTTTGGGCTAGTTCTGGCGAGTATTCTTTATATAGCTAAACAAATTAAATCTTGGTCACCATTGGTTATTATTGCAATTGTGGTTATTTCAGTTTTATCTTATTACATAACATTAGCAGAACCCTTTGCGTCACCTGATAGTCCTTTTTATCTATTATTCTGTGGTTTTATAGCAATAATAGCTATGATTTTACCTGGTGTTTCGGGCGCATTTATTTTATTAATACTCGGTGCTTATCAAACAGCTATTGATACCATAAATAACCTTAGAGATGGACTGCTCAATGGTAATATGGAATTATTTAAAGATGCATTATTAAAGTTTGTATTACTCGGTATAGGGGCAGCAATTGGGCTTAAAGTATTTTCTAAAGCCTTAAACTGGATGTTTAAACACCAAAAGAACCTCACACTTGCCATTCTTACTGGTTTTATGATTGGTTCCTTAAATAAAATTTGGCCTTGGAAAGAAGTTCTTAAAACTAGAATTAATTCTGAAGGTGAAGAAGTTACCCTATTAGATAAGAGTATACTACCTTCAAACTATGAAGGCGATAATCAATTAATTTTAGCTATTGTCTTTATAGTAATAGGATTTGCAACTATACTCATCTTAGAAAAACTAGGAAACAAAAAACCAAAGGCTTAATGCAAAGCACAAGAACCTTAAGAGATCGTATTTTTTTGGTCATAAAGGGTTTGGCAATGGGTGCTGCAAATAAAGTTCCTGGTGTCTCAGGTGGTGTTGTTGCCTTTGTTGCAGGTTTTTATGAAGAATTCATTTATTCCTTACAACGCGTTAATAAAACTGCTTTTAAGTTACTTGTAAACGGACGTTTTAAAAGCTTTATTCAATACATTAATGGTCGATTCTTAGGGTTACTAATTTTCGGAATGGTAGTGAGTTATTTTAGCGTCTCTAAAATACTTGACTATCTTATTGTTAATTACGAGCTCTATGTTTGGAGTGCCTTCTTTGGCATGATTGTCGGTTCTATCTATTATATCAGTAAAGATTTTGGGACTTGGAATCGTAAAACAATTGCAGCATTAATTTTAGGTGCTGCAGCCGGCATTAGTATAAGCTTTTTAGATCCTGCCACGGAAAATGATAATTTATTTTTTGTTTTTTTCTGCGGTATTATTAGCGTTTCTGGCATGACACTACCAGGATTTTCAGGTTCTTTTATACTCATATTATTAGGTAATTATGTGCTTCTTCTTGTAGATTCTGTGAATGCCTTATACGACACAATGGCGGATATTTTTAGTGGTAATTTTAATTTTGTTCAGGATGCAGTTAGAATAAGATTACTCAAAGTTTTAGGTGTTTTCACTTTAGGTTCTGTTGCAGGCTTAGTATCCTTTTCACACTTATTAAACTACATTTTAAAGCACTATAAGAATATTACCATGGCTACCATTGTGGGTTTTATCATCGGTTCGCTTGGTGTAGTTTGGCCATGGAAAAAAACAATATATAAAACAACAGAAGAAGGCAGTTACCTTTTAGACTCCACAGGTAAACAAATCATTGAAAACTATGTTAGATATTTCCCAGAAGCTAATACACAGACTTTCTTAGCAATTGCCTATATTGTTCTCGGAATATTAGTAGTTCTAGGATTAGAATGGTATGGACAACGTACAAGAAGAATTAAGTCATAAATACGGTTTAGTAGGTAAAAACATTTCCTACTCATTCTCTAGAAGTTATTTCGCTAAAAAGTTTAAAAGTGAAGGACTTCAACACACCTATGTAAATTTTGATATTGATTCAATTGAAAAATTAGACTCCATCATAAAAGACACTCCCAACTTAAAAGGACTAAATGTTACCATTCCTTATAAAGAACAAGTCATTCCTTTACTTGATGAGCTTAATGAGCATGCTCGTAAAATCGGTGCCGTAAATACTATAAAAATAACGCGTTATCAAAAACTCATCGGCTTCAATACAGATTATTATGGTTTTAAAAATTCTATTAAACCACACCTGAAGGAGCATCATAAACATGCGTTAATATTGGGAACTGGAGGTGCGTCTAAAGCTGTTGCCTATGCCTTGGAAGAATTGGGTATTCAGTACGATTATGTTTCAAGAAATGTGAAAGAAGGCGTAAAATTTTTATATTCAGACTTGACTAATGATATCATTTCTACATATAGTGTAATCATCAACTGTACACCAATAGGTACTTATCCTAATGTCAATGAATGCCCTGACATTCCGTACGAAGCCGTTACAAAAAATCATATCCTTTATGACCTTATTTATAATCCAGAACAAACCAAGTTTTTAAGTTGTGGAGATATGATGGAGGCAACTACAATTAATGGTCTCGAAATGCTAGAGTTACAGGCTGACAAAGCTTGGGAAATTTGGAACCAATACTAAAACCTTACAGTAACGTTAATTTCTTGTCAATTCTAACAGTTGTTAGTATCTTTAACAACTGTACTAAAAAATTGACCTATGTCTGAGAATGATAACCTGCAAAACGCAGAAGGAATTAAAGAAACTGAAATAGAAAATACTTCTGCCGAACCAACAAATGAAAATTTAGAATCTGAAGCTAAAACGACTACTGAAGAAGTAGTTGATACTGATGCTGAAGAACATGTAAATGAAATTGAAGCTTCTAATGCTGAGGATGCTGAAGACGAAGCCAATGCAGAACGCCATGAGGTTGAAGAAAAAGATTATCATGCAATGTCTTTGCAAGATTTGGCAACTGAGCTTAACCGATTATTAAAGCACCACAAGATTCAAACCATATCTAAGCAAGTAAATCTTATTAAAGCTGAATTTAACGCTAAATTTGGCCAATTACTTGAAGAAAAGAAGGAGGAATTTGTAAACGAAGGTGGCAATGAATTAGATTTCTACTATACCAACGACACAAAAAAACTATTCAACCAGCTTTACAAAGATTACAAACAATCTATCAGCTCATATTATAACGAGCGTGAGCAAAACTTAAAACAAAACTTAGAGAAGCGATTATCTATTATAGAAGAAATTAAAGGACTGCTTAATGTTGAAGAAAATATAAATACAACTTACAAGCACTTTAAAGAACTTCAAGATAACTGGAGAAATGCCGGACCTATCCCTAGAGACAAGTATAATAATGCATGGAATTCTTATCATCACCATGTTGAACGTTTTTATGATTTCTTACATCTTAACAACGATCTAAGAGACATGGACTTTAAGCACAACTATGAACAAAAGATGAAAATCATAGATCGTGCTGAAGAACTAGCAAAGGACGACAACATCAACCGTTCATTTAGAGAATTGCAGGTATTGCACAAGTTATGGAAAGAAGAACTTGGACCTGTAGCTAAAGAACATAGAGAAGAAATATGGGAACGCTTTAGTAACGCTACTAAAACCATTCATGACAAGCGCCAGGCTTATTATGCGGATTTAGATAAAGCCTATGAAAAGAATCTCATCAAAAAGGAGGAGATTATTTCAAATATTCAAGCCATAGCCGAGGATACTTCGAATTCTCATGGTGCTTGGCAGAAAAAAATTAAAGAAGTTGAAGCGCTTAGAGAGTCTTTCTTTAATGCCGGAAAAGTTCCTTTAAAAGTAAATGAAGCGACTTGGGCAAAATTTAAGGAGGCTGTTAGAACTTTTAATAGAGGTAAAAATAAATTCTATAAGGAGTTAAAGAAAGGGCAATACGAAAATCTAGTGAAAAAAAGAGAGCTTATAAAAATAGCTCAAGAAAATAAAGACAGTGATGACTTTGCGGTAGTAACGCCTTTAATGAAAAAAATTCAAAGTGATTGGAAAAAAATTGGTCATGTACCTAGGCGAGATAGCGATAAAATCTGGAAAGAATTTAAGGATGCCTGCAACTACTTTTTTGATAGAATGCACCAACAACGTAAGGCCGAAAATCAACATTTATACGATGCTTTTGATAAAAAAGTAAAATTATTAGATGATTTAAAAACATTTGAACTTACTGATGACAACAAGGCAAATGTTGATACTTTAAAGTCTAAAATCGCCGAATGGAAGGCCGTTGGACATGTTCCACAAAATAAGAGATATATTGATGGGAAATTTTACAAAGCCATTGATGATGCTTTTGATAAAATTAAAATGGACAAGTCTAAACTAGATATGGTGAAATTTGAGAGTAAGCTTGAAAACATGGCGAATCCAGATGATACCAGATTATTAGACAACGAACAAAACTTTATTCGTAAAAAAATTGGAGAAGTACAATCGGAAATCACTCAATTAGAAAATAATCTTCAGTTTTTCTCTAATGTTGATGAGACTAATCCTTTAGTAAAAGATGTTCTCAAAAACATTGAAAAACACAAGAGTGAGTTAGACTCATGGAAGGCTAAGTTGACAAAAATACGCGGCATGTACTCATAAGTTTAACTCCCAATATAGTTTTAATAAATTCAAAAACCATCTGCTAATAACAGATGGTTTTTGCCTAACTAAACTAAATTTAACCTTAATTACAACCGCAAATAATAACTAAGATCTCCTACTAAGATTATAAAAACTTTGAGTTCTTATTTGTTATAGTTACGTAAGGAAATAAAGTCTTAGATGTTTAGTTTTTATACTTTAAAGAAATTTTAACAAAAAACTGTCATTCCTACAAAGACAGGAATGACAATAGGAATATTATAAAGACTTTGCTTCTTCCCAAAAGACATCCATTTCAGATAATGTCATGTCTTTTAGAGATTTATTAAGTTCTTTTGCTTTACCTTCAAGATACTGAAAGCGTTTCATGAATTTTTTGTTGGTACGCTCAAGCGCATTTTCAGGATTTACCTTAAGAAAGCGTGCATAGTTTATCATAGAAAAAAGCACATCACCAAATTCACTTTCAATAGCATCTTGGTTTCCATTTGCTATTTCAGATTTTAATTCGGCAAGTTCCTCTTCCACTTTTTCAAAAACTTGTTCCGGTTGTTCCCAATCAAAACCAACACCTGCTACTTTATCTTGTATGCGGTTGGCTTTTACCATTGCAGGTAAACTTCTAGGTACACCTTCAAGCACACTTTTTTTACCTTCTTTAAGTTTTATCTGCTCCCAGTTGCGCTTAACCTCCTCTTCGTTTTCAACAGTAACATCACCATAAATATGTGGATGACGTTCTACAAGTTTATCGCAAATACTATGACAAACATCTGCAATATCAAAGCTATTGGTCTCACTACCTATTTTAGAATAAAACACAATGTGTAATAATACATCACCAAGTTCTTTTTTGACCTCGTCTAAATCTTGGTCTAAAATAGCATCACCAAGTTCGTAAACTTCTTCAATAGTTAGGTGACGAAGCGATTCCATAGTCTGCTTCTTATCCCACGGACATTGCTCTCGCAACTCATCCATAATGATAAGCAAACGTTCAAATGCTTTAAGTTGTGTTGCCTTATCTGACATTCTTATTCTTCTTCAGAAGCGTCAACTACTTCTTCTTCCGCTTCTAATACATCTAACAGATTGTTCTTGTGCAATAAATTGTACCACTGTATAACCTTTTTAATATCTGAAGCATATACTCTATCTTCATCATAATCTGGTAATACTCCAAAGAAATATTCTTCTAAAGCATCTTTTCCATCTTTATGACTAATAGATGTTTGCTCACCATTTTCTTTGTCCTTAATCTTTTTAAGAACATCTTTTAATGGTACTTCTTCGGTCAATGTATAAATAGCAATCTCACTAAGAATACTAATATTGCTATGCGCGCCTACAGTAATTCTCTTCTTATCTAAAAGAGATTGCACAACGGCACCAGTTCTTGTTTGTGTTACGATTTCGTATAGTCCTGGTTTACCAGAAATTGCTAATATTTTATCTAAACCCATATTATTTATTTTGTCAGGCTGAGCGCAGTCGAAGCCTATCTTAATTTTTAATTCTTTTACCCTTCGACTGCGCTCAGGGCGACAACTTAATATTTTAACTAACGTTTTTTGCTCATTGCAGGAAAACGCATTTTATAATCTATTCTTATTTTTCCCTTTGAAATGTTGGTTAATTTACCTTTAATAAGACGTTTCTTAAATGACGATAATTTGTCAGTAAACAAAACACCTTCTATGTGATCATATTCATGCTGAATCACTCTTGCTATTAAACCATCATATTCCTCAACATGAGTTTCAAAATTCTCATCTTGATATTGAATTTTAATCTTCGGTTGTCTAAACACATCTTCTCTCACATCTGGAATACTCAAACAGCCTTCATTAAATGCCCATTCATCGCCTTCTTCTTCCAAAATCTGAGCATTTATAAATGTTTTTTTAAACCCTTTTAACTCTGCTCTTTCTTCTTCTGATAGATTTTCATCATCCGCAAATGGTTCCGTATCTACCAAAAACAAACGAATAGGCAAACCTATTTGAGGTGCAGCCAAACCAACACCATAAGCACCATACATCGTTTCGTACATGTTATCTAAAAGCTCGTTTAGCTTAGGATAATCTTTATCAATATCCTTTGCCTTTTTCTTCAACACAGGATCTCCGTATGCAACAATTGGTAAAATCATAATCAGTTATTTTCGGGTGCAAAAGTATCAAATTTCAAAAACTATAATTCAAAATCCAAAAACTAAATTGTTAATATTAATTTAATGTGATCTTGATAAATAGCTCTGCAGTATGAGAGTAGCACTTATCTCATCAACTAAAGCCTTATTTTGTCTTTGCTTCTTTTTTAGACCACTATCTATCATGGTCTGAAAAGCCATTTTTGAAGTAAATCTTTCATCTTCACGTTCTATGGAAATATGGGGAATTTGTTTTTGTAATTCTTCTAAAAACTTTTGAATATAAACTTCGCTTTCTGAAGCAGAATTATTCATCTGCTTTGGTAAACCCACAACAAACTTTTCAACGTTTTCAGCACTGACGTAATCCTTTAGAAACGTCAGTAATTCATTTGTATCTACGGTAGTAAGACCAGAAGCAATAATTTGTAGCTCGTCCGTTACTGCAATTCCTGTTCGTTTTGTTCCGTAATCTATTGCCAATATTCTTCCCATATGCTACAAATGTAAATCAAAAAAAGCGCTCCCCGCCAAGGAAGCGCTTAAATAATTAGCTATTAATTAAATTTTGAATTATTTCCCTCTTTAAATAAATCAATCGTTTAATTATTCATTTGACACGTACTTTTTAAAAAAGTCACAAATCATTAAAAAAAGAAAACCTCTCTTACATTGGGGAAGAGAGGTTTCTAAAATTAGCTATTAATTAAAACCTTCGATATAACATAAATATCGTTGCCTTTAACACCTATATGACACCTAATTTTTATATAAGTCACATTTTGAAGATTTTTTTTTCAGTTGCCTAAACAAGAACTTATCTTTGACAAAAATTTTGAACACTACTATGGAACAACTTCAAACGATTATAGAAAACGCATGGAATGATAGATCATTACTAACAGATCAAACGACAATTGATGCGATTAGAAATGTGATTAATCTTATTGATGAGGGCTCTTTAAGAGTAGCTGAACCAACTAACCATGGATGGCAGGTGAACGAATGGGTAAAAAAAGCTGTGGTCTTATATTTCCCTATTCAAAAAATGGAAACATTTGAAGTTGGCATTTTTGAATATCATGATAAAATTCCTTTAAAACGCAACTATGAAGACAAAGGAATTAGAGTTGTACCTCATGCCGTTGCAAGACACGGAGCTTATATCTCAAAAGGTGTAATTATGATGCCTAGTTACGTAAATATTGGTGCATATGTTGATGAAGGCACTATGGTAGACACTTGGGCAACTGTTGGTAGTTGTGCACAGATCGGTAAAAACGTTCACCTTTCTGGTGGTGTTGGTATTGGAGGTGTTCTAGAGCCTCTTCAAGCGGCACCAGTTATTATTGAAGATGGTGCATTTATTGGTAGTCGATGTATTGTGGTTGAAGGTGTAAGAGTAGAAAAAGAAGCAGTACTTGGTGCTAATGTTGTGCTTACAATGAGTACAAAAATTATAGATGTTACTGGTGATGAACCGGTTGAAATGAAAGGCGTTGTACCAGCGCGTTCGGTAGTTATTCCTGGAAGTTATACCAAAAAATTTGCTGCTGGTGAATACCAAGTACCGTGTGCTTTAATAATTGGTAAACGTAAAGAAAGTACAGACAAGAAAACATCTCTTAATGATGCTTTACGTGAATATAATGTAGCTGTATAAAATGGCTGAGGTAAAGCACGTATTATGGACTGGCGGTTGGGATTCAACATTCAGAATAATAGAACTTTTTAATAGAGATCTTGTTCTGCAGCCAATTTATGTAATTGATAATAGTCGTGGATCTACCCAAAAAGAAATTGAAACTATTCAGTTGCTTACAGATCTTATTCACGACAGATTTACAGAGTCAAAAGGGAAAATTTTACCTGCTTTACTTATTGACAAAAAAAAGATCCGCAAGAATTTATATATCAAATTTCTTTATAAATCCATAAAAAAGAAACGTCCTATAGGCACTCAATATAAGTGGCTCGGTTACCTATCTAAACAATATAAATGGTTAGAAATAGGATTTATTAAAAAGGATACCGATCGGTTATTAAAGCCGGAAAATTTAAAAGAAATAATTGATGAAACTCATCATAAGAATTGGGTAGTCAATCCTAGAACTACCAATTTTTATATTCGTCAATTATTTAAAAACTATAGATTTCCATTAATTTACAGGTCTAAAATAGACATGAAAGCATATGCTGAAGAAAACGGATTTTTAGATATAATGCTACAGACATGGTTTTGTCATAGATCTAACGATAAACCTTGTGGTGAATGTGCTCCTTGCAAGCAATACGTAAAAAATGGGTTTGGATTCAGACTAGAATAATAAATAAATGAATAAAATACGCCGATTTGCATTAAGACATTTACGTAAAATGCGATTCTTACCATCAAAACTTTACGTTAAAATTCATTATGAATATTTTTCTGGTAAAAAACTAGATTTAATTGACCCTAAAGACTTTAACGCCAAAATTGAATGGTACAAAGTATTCTTTAGACCTAAAATTCTTAATACACTAGTTGATAAACATGAAGTTAGAACATACGTTGCTCAAACACTAGGCGAAAAATATCTCAATGAATTATATGGTGTGTATGACAAACCTGAAGACATAGACTTTGAAACTTTACCTCAAAAGTTTGTTATAAAGGCCAACCATACTAATGGGCATAATATTATTGTTGAGAATAAAGACAATCTTAATAAGAATAAAGTAATTAAGAAGTTTACAAAATGGCTTAAGAAAAACCAATATTATCGTCGCGGTCAAGAATGGGCATATAAAGATGTTAAACCTAAAATCATTATTGAAAAGTTTCTAAAAGAAGACGATAAGGATGAACTTACAGATTATAAATTCTATTGTTTTAATGGCGAACCTAAGTTTATCGATGTTCATTTAGACAGAGAAAAAGATCATAAACAAGGCTGCTTTGACTTAGACTTTAACTTATTGCCATTTGGTAAAAGTAAAAGGTACAAAACTGTGTCATCAGACTTAACCAAACCAAGTAATTTGACTGAAATGGTTGAAGCTGCTCGGAAAATATCAACTGGTTTGCCCTTTGTAAGAGCAGATTTTTATTCAATTAACGGTAGAACAGTATTTGGTGAGTTAACTTTTTATCCTTCCGATGCTCGAACAAAATTCTATCCCGAAGAATACAATGAAATTATTGGTGATTATTTTAAATTACCTAAATTAAAGACCAATAATGAAGTTATCACAAATTTAGATGACATTGTCTATTAACCTTAATTCTATTAATGTCAAAAAGCAACGTAAAAGATTTTAATATTGATGCTGTAATTCTTTGGGTTAATGGTAATGATGAAACCTACAAGGCAAAATTATTACCTTTTCTAGAAACGCAACCCGTTTCTAGTTTACAATTCACCAATAGATATGATCAATTAGATGAAATTGAATTTACAGTTAACTCAATTATTAAATACGCAAGTTTCATAGACAACATCTTCATTGTTACTGATAACCAAACCCCAAGATTTTTAAAATCGGACAGTCCGAAATATGCTAAAGTTAAAATTGTTGATCATACAGATATTTTTAAAGGTTACGAATCTTGTTTACCAACCTTTAACAGTAGAACAATAGAGAGTTGTATTCATCGCATACCAAATTTATCTGAACATTTTTTGTATCTCAATGATGATTTTTTCATTATTAACCCTACAACAAGAAGTGACTTCTTCAACGATCAAGGTTATCCTGTATTAAGAGGTTATTGGCAAAGCTTCGACGAACAAAAAATTCTTAAAAAAGAGAAAGCGCTTAAAGCAGGTCATAAAAAAGCTCAGGAAGCTGCTGCTAAATTAATAGGTTTTAAGAAACTATTCAGATCTAAACATACACCGCATCCCATTAGAAAATCTACCTTGACTAATTATTTTAAGGAAAACCCAAAGATTCTAGAGGAAAATATTAAGTATAAATTTAGACATAAAGATCAGTTTTTACCAATTCCTTTGGCATATCATCTTGAGTTAAAGAATAAGACTTGTGTAAAGAAAAAGGATTTACAATTATTATATTTTAGATCTTATAAAAAATCGTTGATTTTAAATAAATTAAAACTCATTTCTAAATCTAGAAACAATCTATTTTTGAGTTTACAAAACCTAAATAGAAGTCCAAAAAATGTTCAAGAATATTTAATGAATTGGTTAAAAAACCGACTTAAATAAGCTATTAAAATCAATAACCAAACTTTAAGATTTCTATATTTGGAATATATTATCTCATAATGAAAATTTCTGAACTTCCATCATCACTCTATCATAGTTTAAAGCTTGCCTTAAAGCCAGTTTCAGCATTTAAAGAAAATTCTAAAGAACGAATTCCTGTAATTGTCTCACTTACAACAATTCCTTCAAGAATTGGAACTTTACATTTAACAATTCGAAGTATTTTAAATCAAGATGTATTACCAAAAAAAATTGTGCTTTGGTTAAATGATAGCTATGAAGGTAAAATTCCAAAGAATTTAAAGAAGCTTATTGGTGATACTTTTGAAGTACGCTTTTCTCCTTATACATTTTCTCATCGTAAACTTATTCATAGTATTGATGCTTTTCCTGAAGATATAATTATCACCTGCGATGATGATTTAATTTATGAACCTACGAGTATTTCACGGTTATATAAGGAACATTTAGAAAATCCAAATACAGTTATCGGTAATAGGTGCCGATGCATAACTTATAATGATAATGGCGAAGTTCTTCCTTATTTAAAATGGCCTTTTTATAAAAAAGGGAAAACACATAATGAAAAGTTGTATTCGCCGGTTGGTGCGTTTTTAGTGCTTTATCCACCCAATTCGTTGTACAAGCAGTATAATGATATTGATCTCATAAATAAGTTAGCTCCAAAAAGTGATGATTTGTGGTTTAAAACAATGGCTTTACTCAATGGTACAATGAGTATGCCTTCAAAAATTGAAAAACCAGAACCAATTCCAATAGCTTTTACGCAAAAGGTATCTTTAAAGAAGATTAATAACAAACAAGATTATAATCGCACGCAGTGGGCACAACTTTGCAATTATTTTAAATTGAAGTTTTAGGTTTTTCTATACCATAATCTGTCCATTTAAGCTTTTTACTTTTAGTAGTTGCTCTAATGGCTAGATTTTTATCAATGGATTCTTGAGTTTTATAACCTCTAGGATGATCTAAATGTAAACAAATAGCACTATATCTTATCTGCTTAGACTTTAAACCATAATTGAATAATCGTTCACCCAATTCTCTATCTTGTCCACCATATTGCATGCGCTCATCAAAACCATTAATGGCTAAAATATCTTTTTTCCAGCCAGATGCGTTATGACCATTCCAACTGGCATTGGTTGGTGTAATGGCATTAAGAACCTTTCGTTTTAGACCAGTTGACGTTAATTTATTGTTTTTAAAGGATGATTTTAATCCATGAGATTTTAACCATTTTACATCAAAACAGCGCTGTGATAATATATCTTCTTTGGTGATGAGTTCTGAGATATGCATTGGTAACATAAAATAACCACCAGATAGAAAATAACCTTCTTCACGTTCATTTATATGCACCTCTACATAATCCTTTCTTGCCATACAATCTCCATCACTCATTAAAATATAATCAGCATTGCATGCTAATATGGCTTTATTAAGAATCTGAGATTTTTGAAAACCATTATCTTCATGCCATACATGAATAATTGGATAACTCACTTTAGATTTCATCTGTGCAATAAGATCAAAAGTTGGTTGTTTTGACCCATCATCAGCAATCACCATCTCAAAATTTTTATAAGTCTGAGCTTCATAACTCCACATCACTTTTTCTAGCCAAGCTTCAGAATTATAAGTACTTATTATTATTGAAATCTCTGGTGTTTGCATTTAATCTTGTTTTTTAATTCCGAATGTAGACCAAACAGATTTATACCTTTTTGTATCTGTTCTCAACTGCCTATTAAAAACTTCAGCCTCTTCTTGCTTATAGGGTCTCTCGTGATGCAAATGTACACAAATCGCACTATATCTAATCTGTCTAAACTTTATTCCGTTGTTCATCATTCGCTCACCAATTTCTCTATCTTCACCACCATATTTCATACGTTCATCAAAACCATTAACTGCCAAGATATCGGTTTTCCAGCATGATACATTCATGCCATCGAAAGTAGCTTTTGTTGTTGTTATTTTATTCAAAAGGTTAGTTTTAAAACTAGATTTTGAAAGCTTATTCATCTTAAACGACTTCGGTTGCCCATTTTTAATAAGCCAAGTTCTATCAAAACATTTCTGTGTTGTAATGATATCTTTATTAATCTTATGAGATATGGTCTCTGTTAGCTTGTAGTATCCACCAGAAAGTGCAGAATTCTCTTTTCTTAATCGTAAATGAGTTTCAACAAAATCATTTCTTGCAATACAATCACCATCAGTAAAAATGATATAGTCTGAACTTGAAGCAACAATAGCTTTGTTCAAAATTTTAGTTTTTTGAAAACCGTCATCCTCTTGCCAAACATGAGTTACTTTTAATTGAGAACTGATTTTGAAATTATCAATAATATGTTTGGTCTTATTATCAGAACCATCATCTGCAATAACGATTTCAAAATCATTTATGGTTTGTATATCATAGCTGTGCAACACTAATTCTAACCACTTTGGTTGATTATAAGTACTAATTATTACGGTTGCTTTTGGGCCTAATTGCATAAGCACAAAAATACTATTTTTACCACATTGAATTTACAACAATGTTAAAACTATCTGGCGTCATTATAACCTATAATGAAGAACGAAATATTGAAAGATGTCTACGTTCTTTAAACGATGTTGTAGATGAGATTATAGTCGTTGATTCGTTCTCAACAGATAATACCAA
>CAZFEV010000002.1:0-120624 GCA_964517835.1 uncultured Flavobacteriaceae bacterium
TGAGTAGTGAGTAGTGAGTAGTGAGTAGTGAGTAGTGAGTAGTGAGTAGTGAAAACTAAGAGTAAAACTATTATCAATTCGAAGAATTGAACTCTTTTCTGCAGAATAATTTAACAAAACTAGGATAGACATGTGAGTAAAGCGAACGCCTAGTTTTGATAAATGGTTTTTCCCATAAGGAAAAAATTCCTTAGAAAAGTGTCGTTTCTTTTGGTTCGTTTTCTTTGGACAAGCAAAGAAAATGAACAGAAAAATAAAAACAGATTGCCTAGACTTTTTCAAGTCTCGCAATGAAAAAACAACTAATAAAATAGAATTCCTGCCTTCAAAGGAATGATAGTCAATGGAAAAACAACGCAAACTAAGAATAAACGGTCACTCACATCTTTTGCCCTATCCTGAAGAAATACCAGATTTTATGAGGGATAAAGGAATTTTCTGGGTAGACAAAGACAGAAAATTTATGCTTCAAAAAGATTGGAGTCGTCCTGTAACAGACTCTAGTTTTTTCTTAAATGAAAAATTAGCTTGGATGGAACATTTTAACATTGACCATGCAGTTGTTTTAAATTTATCTCAGTTATATGGTAACGGTTTGCGTTTGGAAGAAATGAAACAAGCTTTACGCTTCCAAAACGATTTCAATGCGCGGATACAACACGAAAATCCTAGTAAATTCACCTGTGGATTTGTAGTGCATCCTGGTTTTGTTAGAGGTGCATGCTGGGAAATAGAACGTTGTGTTGAGGAACTTGGATTACAGCTGCTCTGCTTACCTACACATTACATGGATACAATAGGTACCTGGCGCTGTATTTTTGATGAAGAAAATGAACCAATCTTTGAACTTGCCGATAAATATAATCTTGCTGTAGAAATTCATCCTTATGACGGTGAAAAATTTATAAAGTTAGAAAACACCTCTTGGCGTTTCCATTTAATATGGATGCTCGCTCAATGTGCTGATGCATATCACTTCTTAACCCTCAATGGCTATTACGAAAAATATAAAAATATGCGTGTATGCTTTGCGCATGGCGGCCAATTAGCTCAAATAAATCTAGGCAGACGTATCCAAGGATTTGACGGACGACCTGACTTGTTTGAAGACATGGAGCATCCGAGAAAGGCTGTTGGACATAAAAACATCTTTTTTGACACCTTAGTACATGACACTGGTGGTTTAGAATTACTCATAAAAAATCAAGGGTCTAAACAAGTTTTAATGGGCTTAGATGATCCGTATCCTCTAGGCGAAATGGAAAGTGAAAAACAAAGTTCTTACCCAGGTAAAATACTAGATCTTGCTATAGACCGAAAGATAATCACAGAACAAGAAAAGGACGAAATGTGGGAAGATAATGTGATACAATGGTTATGTGGTGATAACCAAGAAGCTAAAGACAAGCTAGTAAGTAGAATTTTGTCATAGATTTTCTCACTAAAAATTTATTTCTATATTTAGAAACTAAATCATCAACTATAAAAATTATGAAGAAATTAGGAGGTTACATGATCTTTTTCGGTCTTTTTGCTATTGTGTTAAACTTTATAGACAGAGTCCCAACCATTTTGATTTGGATCTATGAATGGGGCGAAGGCGTTGCTTGGGCCATTAAATTAGGACTCATTGTTGTAGGAGCAATTTTGTTTTTTACAGGAAAGGATCCAGAACCAGAACCTATCCCTGAAGCAGAAGCACCTGCCGAAGAACCAGCTGGTGAGTAAAAACCCATAGCACAGTAAATTCTAATATGTTTTTTCTTCCTGAAAAATTAGATAGTTATGTTGTTGCACATTCAGAGCAAGAACCAGAATTGTTACAACAATTAACTAGAGAAACCTATCAAAAGGTTTTGCAACCCATTATGCTTAGTGGACCGTATCAAGGTAGAGTTCTAAGTATGATTTCAAAATTGGTAAGACCAAAAACCATATTAGAATTAGGAACATTTACAGGTTATGCAACCCTTTGCCTTGCAGAGGGTTTGCAAACCAATGGCGAAATACACACCATAGACATTAATGAAGAATTAGAAGACTTTCAACGTAAGTATTTTGATAAGTCTGGGTTTGGTGATAATATCATTCAACACATTGGCAATGCTATTGATATTATTCCAACCATCGATAAAACATACGACTTGGTATTTATAGATGCAGATAAACCAAACTACTGCAACTACTTTCAGCTTATTGTTGACAAACTTAATCCTGGTGGAATTATATTATCTGACAATGTCTTATGGCATGGTAAAGTCGTTGAACCTTTACAAGACAAGGATAATTCAACAAAGGCTATCTTAGCGTACAATAGGCTATTAAAGGAAGATCCACGTGTAGAAACTGTTGTATTGCCAATAAGAGATGGTCTAACTATAAGTCGCAAAATTTAACGATACTCAAGGTATTTATCTTTGACTTTTCCATATTTAATCATAAACACATCTTTGATATAATGCTGATAAATCTTCCAAGGTAATTTATTTCCTTGCTTAGGCAATTGATCTTTTGCTCTTAAAATATATCCGGCATCAAAATCTAATAAGCGTTCTGTCTTAAAAATATCAGTATCAAATCTTGGTGTACAAACTTTGTAATTATTCTTTTTCATATGATTTAGTAACCTTGTTGTAAACTGAGCTACTAAATCTACCTTTAAGGTCCATGAGGCGTTTGTATAACCAACGGCAAACACCAAATTAGGCACTTCACTAGCCATACAACCTCTATAGGTATGTATTTGAGAAGTATCAATAAGTTTCCCATCAACCGTACCTTTAATACCTCCAAAAACTTTAATATTTAAACCTGTAGCAGTTACAATGATGTCTGCATTTAATGCTTTATCAGAATCTAATAGAATTCCAGATTTTGTGAAGGATTTTATTGTATCGGTTACCATGACACCTTTACCACTTTTAATGGTCTTAAACATGTCGGCATCAGGCACCAAACATAAACGCTGATCCCATGGATTATATTTAGGATTAAAGTGTTTATCTTCATATTTATCCTCTAAGATTTTAGCTATATTTTTCTTGAAGAATTTACGCATCGTATTTGGCCATTTTCTGCAAGCTTTATACAACCAAATACTTGTCATAATATTTTTCCATCTCGCTGCATTATGAGCCATTTTAGATGGCATTATCTTCTTAAAAAAGTTTGCAATTTTATCATTTTTAGGAAATGCTAAAATATAAGTTGGTGACCTCTGGAGCAGTGTAACTTTCTTTGCTTTTTTTGCCAATTCCGGCATAAGAGTAACTGCTGTAGCACCACTACCAATAATGATGATCTCTTTATTGCTATAGTCTAAGGTTGTATCCCACTTTTGAGGATGAATTATTGGACCCTCAAAATCATCTTGGTTTGGAAAAACTGGTTGATATCCATTTTCATAGTCATAGTAGCCAGTACCCATGTATATGAAATTACTTTTAAAAGTTTTCACCTGACCTTGCTGTTCTACTTTTAGGGTCCAACAAGCTTCTTCACTTGACCAATCTGCTGCAAGAACTTTAGTGTTAAATTGAATACGTTTTCTAATGTCGAATTTATCGACCGTATCATTGAGATATTCTAGAATAGAACCTGCATCTGAAATTGCCTGATCGTTTTTCCAAGGACTAAAAGGAAAACCAAAGGTATACATATCAGAATCAGAGCGTATTCCTGGATATTTAAACAAATCCCAAGTTCCTCCAAGATTTTCTCTTCCTTCTAAAATCGTAAAGGAATGTGACGGACAATTCGTCTGAATACGATAGGTCGCATCAATGCCTGAAATTCCAGCACCGATAACGACAACGTCATAAATATTCATAAGGAATTAAAGCGGTTAAAATTCCCTTCAAAATATGAAAAAAACGCGGAAGTACAGCTATTACATGTTACGTTTAATAGAGCCTGTAAAATCACCGAGATCATCCTTTACTTTATTGATCTCTTCTTGAATCTCTTTTGCTGCATCGGTGTCTATGATATTATTCTCCTTAGCACTTTTGGTAACTTCATGCTTAATATCATTTGTAGCGTCTTTAAGTGTGCGCATTCCTTTGCCTAATCCTCTCGCTATTTCTGGCAATTTATCTGCACCAAATACCAATACTACAATGAAGAGTATAAATATAATCTCAGTGCTTCCTATAAAAAGCAATGTTGGTTGGTGCATCATGCTGCAAATATAGTTAGTTTTTAATTTTTCGTTGAAATATCAGTTATAATATTATAATAAAAAAGCCGGCATAACAGCCGGCTTTAAATACAAGGACAATAGATTTATCCTTTAATTTTTTTGTTCTTGAATTTTTCAAAATCGCTTTCCTTAACTTCTTTAGGCCAAGCGTTATTAGATGTATCAACGTCTGCAGTTTCTAAATCTGGATCTACAGTAATTGAAATAATTTCTTTATCACTAGCTATTGCTCTTGTTACTTCCTTATCATTCAGCCTCCAGATCTGAGCTGGAAAAGTTACTTTTTCCTTAGTACCATCGGCATACTCATATTCTACAATTAAAGGCATAACTAAACCACCAGGTTTATTGTAAGTCACTTGATAAAAATACTTAGGTGATGCTTTTAAATTCTTTCTTTCTTCTGGTGTAAAGTTATCCATCAAATATTCTTTCACTGTAGACACTTCTTCAATTGCAGTAGTTGTCTTCATTGCTTCATCATAACCTTCTTCACCTTCAGGAATAAAGTATACTAACGCATCAGGATCTAAATTATAACGTTCTGCTATTTTCTTACCATTTTCATTAGGAATATCTGTTACAACGAACTTTTTTACTTCTTTAACACCTATATCTGTATAGTCTGTTGTATAGAACCAACCTCTCCAAAACCAATCTAAATCAAAAGCAGAAGCATCTTCCATTGTACGGAAAAAGTCCTCAGGTGTTGGGTGCTTAAACATCCAACGATTCGCATATTCTTTAAACGCATAATCAAACAACTCTCGTCCCATTATGGTTTCTCTTAAGATGTTTAGGCCAGTTGCAGGTTTACCATAAGCATTATTACCAAATTGATAGGTATTTAATCCTTTACTCATAATTGGTGCAATATAATCTTGGTCACCTCCCATGTATCTTACAATTTTTCTTGCTGGCCCACGTCTAGACGGATACGTCTCATCATTTGGAGATAACGCATCTGGATACCATTTACCAAAATCTTGTTCCGCTATATACTGTAAAAATGTATCTAAACCTTCATCCATCCATGTCCATTGACGTTCATCACTGTTAACAATCATTGGAAAGAAGTTATGACCAACTTCGTGTATGATAACACTCATCATACCATATTTTGTTCTGTCAGAATAGTTGCCATCCTTATCTGGTCTACCATAATTCCAGCAAATCATAGGATATTCCATTCCTTGGCTTTTAGCATGTACTGAAATTGCTTTGTGATAAGGGTAATCAAATGTCATACGAGAATAAGACTTTAATGTACTTGCAACTGCTTTAGTTGACCATTCTTCCCATAAAGGATTTCCTTCTTTTGGATATAAAGACACCGCCATTACATCTCTTTCCCCAAGTTTTACAGCCATCATATCCCAGATAAATTTTCTTGAAGATGTAAAACCAAAGTCTCTAACCATTTTAGCAGATAACTTCCAAGTTTTTGTCTTTTTACTTCTTGATTTTTCTGCTTTTTCTGCTTCTTCTTGCGTTACTATGACTACTGGCTCGTCGTAAGACTTTAATGCCTTCTTATAGCGCTTCATCATTTGCTTTGAGAATACTTCTTCTCTATTTGTTAAAACACCTGTACCATCTAAGATATGATCTGCAGGCACTGTAATATTAACATCAAAATTTCCGAATGGAAGGGCAAACTCGTCTCTTCCCCAGAATTGAGAATTTTGCCATCCTTCAACATCGTTATAAACAGCCATACGTGGATAGAACTGCGCTATAACATATGCTCTATTGTCGTCTTCAGGAAAATATTCATATCCCGATCTTCCGCCTTGATTAACGTGATCATTAATATTATACCACCATTTAATTTGAAAAGAAAACTGATCACCAGTTTTCATAGCTTCAGGCAATTCTATTCGCATCATTGTGCGATTTACCATGAATTTTAAATCTTTACCATTAACATCCTTTACATGTTCTATATTAAAACCACCGTCAAAACGTGGTTTTAGGTATGTATTTGTTACTGTTGAAGGAAATGCAGCAGGTCCAACACCCGAGCCATTTATTAATGGTGACTTAGAATCTTTAGCACGTACATTCTGATCTAGCTGTACCCACAGATAAGTTAAAACATCTGGTGAATTGTTAGTATATGTAATCGTTTCATCACCATAAAGCCTTGCCTTTTCATCATCAAGCACGATATCCATTTTATAATCTGCTTGTTGCTGATAATATGCCGGACCTGGAGCTCCAGAACCTGTTCTAAACATATTTGGCGTAGCAAATTCGTCGTACAACTGCTTGAATTTGTTTTCATTGGTATGACCTGGTTTACGCTCTTCCTTCGTATCTTCTTGAGCATAGGCACTCACAGAAACCAGCATCAATACGAATAAAAAATTCTTTAAAATTTTCATAATTGAATTTGTGTTAAAAAAAATGATGTCGAAAATAGAAAAATTACTGTTCTAAAAAAGTGTTTTTAATCAAAGTTTAACACGCAGTTATCTTTTCCAGGTAATAAAATGAAGCTCTTATTTTTTCCTTTTAGCTTAAACCTAACGATATTTTGTTGCTCTGGAATGACATCAAACAGAATCTTATTAGTGACGTCTAATGATTTTACATCGCTAATACCCGTAACTTCTAAATAACAATACGCAATGTCATCAATGTATTCTTTCCCCAAGTAATTAAACTGTTTTTCGCTTCCGTTTACATTAATAATTAACTTTTTAGATAAATATCGCTGAATATAATCATCAACCATCATAGGTTCATCATTACCTTCTAAAGTCACAGTCTCATCATATCTAGTTCTTATTAACTCTTCCAAATCATCGATAAATATTTGACTAATAATTTGAAGCGATTGTTCCTTTTCAGAATATTCAACTACAGTAACACTCACAAAATAATCATGTAAACGAGTAGAGGCCAAAAGAATTGGAAAAATTACTAATGATACTAGAAGTAAACGGTATCTCATTTTTAGTTTTTTATTGGGTAGTTCCAAAAAGTGTTCCAAAATTAATCTTTTTCAACAGACTTCCTATTTTCTCTGTATGCCACTAACTTTTGCTGAAGAAATTCTAATAACTCTATTTGATTATTGGTATTACAAAGTGCTAAAAATTTTGTATCCTCTTGACAGAACATAAAATATTCATTGCGAAGGTTTAATGCTAACGAATCTTTTTCAAAAAGAATAGACTCATATTTTTCCCTTAGATTAGTGATACAATCCTCTTTTTTATCTAGGTCTACAATTGCTCTCAGCTTCTTTGTTCTACCACTAATTCTATTTAGCAACTTGTGAAGATTAACTCCACCACCAAACCCTATAAAACCCCAAGAACCTGCATCTGCATCATGCAGCTTTCTTTCATTTTGAGTAAGCGGTAAATTGGTGTTACCTGGTATTCCGAGATCATAAAAATTCACTTCGGTTTCTGCATCAGAATTCTGTAAGTCAGATTCTAAACTACCTGTTAAAAATAAACCCACCATAACAGTATCTAAAGCTGTAATACGTTCTTCTAGGTATATTGATAACACTCCTAAGTCTTCTTGTTGCTGGGTAATTACAACCTCTTTATTTTGATACTTTAAACCCGAAACTACTAAGGTATCATAAGACTTTGCAGTAATGGTAAAACTTCCATCAACATCCGAAATTGCATATTTTGAAGCGGTGGCATTAAGTATATGAATACCTTCTACTTCATCTTTTGCTATGAGTTTTCCTTTAAGCTCTTTTCTTTGAGCTTCAGCGGATAAAACAAAAAACGAAATTGAAACAAACAGAAGCCCTTTAATCTTCTTCACTCTTTTTATTTAGGTAAGTTTTACTGAGTTGTGTAATTCGCTCTAACAGCTGCATTTCTTTATCCTTATCTAATAAGGCCTCTTCCACTCCTTCTTTCTCTATATATTCTATAAAGGCTTCAACTTCATTTAGTGGTATATCAAAATTAACATGGATATAATTATAACTGTATTTATCTAAGGCTTCTTTAAAAGGGGTTTTCTTTATCTTTTCTGTCGCCTCACCATCATCACTATGATCAATGTCAACTACTTGATTCACTATAAAACCTGCTAAATTGACTAGATTAAGCATATTATCTACTCGCCTATTATTGTCATTAAAGGCTATGTTTTCCTCAACTCGAGTATTAAAATCTGCCGAAAAATTAAAATCCTCAAGATGATCTAAACCATAATAAACATCCTCTAAACTCACGTTATAAGTTCTTACATTTTCTAGATCTGCATTGATATTTCCTGTAAGCCCAAAAGGCAAAAGAACAACCTCATCTAATTTATTCACTTCTTCAACCAATATTACTGTGAGCTGTTTAGACTTCAAAACATCTTCTGTAATAGTTACTTTAAAGTCCTTGAACTGTAAAGAACTAAACTCGATAATATCGTTTTTGGTAACCTCTATTTTAAATTCACCATTTTCATCAGTAACCGTGCCTTTATTTGATGATGTATTGTATACTGCAACACCTTCTTTTTCATTATTAGACACAGAAACACGACCATTAACAGTAATACGATCAACTTCTTGGGCGAAAATTGTTACTGAAAAAAGACAACAAAAAAAGAGTAATGTTTGTTTCATACTTAATTTTTAGTCTTATAAAGTTCGCCTATAATCTTCAATTCTCATAAAAATATCCTAATAAATGTTTGTTAAATTCGTTCAACAAAACAAATTGACTGGCTTTTACTATTTTTAATCACTGAAACAAACATTATAGCTTTGAGATCTTTAATTATAGCAAGTACTTCTACGATACACGGGAGTGATTATTTAGAATATTTATTAGATGAATTATCTATACATTTTAAATCATGTGAAGAGATTTTATTTATTCCATATGCTAGACCAGGAGGAATTACACACAATGAGTACACCGAAAAAGCCTCTGAAGCTTTTAAGAAAATAGATAAGTCACTTAAAGGTATTCATGAATTTGAAGACCCTAAAAAAGCAATCTATGACGCCAAGGGAATTTTTGTTGGTGGTGGTAATACCTTTGTTTTAGTCAATCAATTGTACAAAAATGATATTCTCACAACAATCAAATCTGTTGTTGAAAATGGAACCCCTTATTTGGGAACAAGTGCTGGCAGCAATATTTGTGGACTTACAATGAATACCACTAATGATATGCCAATTGTATATCCGCCAAGTTTTAAGACTATCGGTTTTGTGCCTTTTAATATAAACCCGCATTATTTAGACCCAAACCCTGACAGCACGCATATGGGTGAAACACGGGAAACTAGAATTAAAGAATTCCATGCTTATAATACGCCACCTGTAATTGGATTGAGAGAAGGTAGTTGGATTTCTGTTGAAGACACCAAAATGACTTTAAAAGGTGTACATGACGCACGAATATTTGAACATCATAAAGCCCCATACGAAATTCCTACAGGATCAGATTTAAGTTTTTTAACCTAAAATCACAGTGTTTTAAAAAAATGATAACCCTTTAAAATAAAACCTTCATTATAATAAAACTTATGTGACGGATAGTTTTGCACATAAGTATTTAGTTCTATTGATTCGCATCCCTTGCTTTTACAATAATTATAAATCCATTCCATGAAAGCTTTTCCTAAACCTTGACCTCTATGCTCAGGTTTTATAAATACATGATCTAATTCAACAGATTTGCCTGAGTAATGTCGAGTACAAAACCATAAGCCGCTAACTCCTACTATAGTTTCATCCTTTTTAATAACAACACATTCGTAATTCTGATTTTTCATTTCAGCAAAACGACTTCTTAAGACTGATTTACTAATGTTACCTTCATTGAGTTCATAGACTAAAGGAAGAATCAAATCTAATTGATTATTTGACAATATTTGAAATTGGTAATTCATGTCATAAAAGTAAATAATTACATTCTTTAGCACATCTTTTCCACTTACAATCTCAAGTCTAATTATTTATTAGAAATGACTTTTCTTCATTTATTGTGTCAAACTTTTGTAACTTAAGCACACTAACACATTCAATATGAGAAGAGGAAGAAGAGGAAATTTTAAAACCCGACTATTCATTGGTGCAGCAATAGTGATATTTGCTTTAGTCCGAAACTGGAGTCAAAGAGAAGAAAACCCATATACAGGTAGAGTTCAAGCCATTTCATTATCGCCAGATCAGGAAATTGCAATTGGTCTACAAAGCGCACCTCAAATGGCGCAACAACATGGCGGTTTGCATCCACGTAATGATTATCAAGCCCTAGTTGATAATGTTGGTAACAAATTAGTACAAAGCAGTATTGCGAAAAATACTCCATACAAATACGAGTTTCATCTTTTAGCAGATGACAGAACAATCAATGCTTTCGCCTTACCAGGCGGACAAATATTTATCACATATGCACTTTTCTCTAAACTTGAAAACGAAGATCAATTGGCAGGAGTCCTAGGTCACGAAATTGGTCATGTACTTGGCAAACATTCTAATGAACGTATAACAGATTCTCAAAAATGGAAGACGATTGTTATGGGAGCTGGAGCCATAGATATGGGACAGGTTGCACAGCAATATGGTCATGGTCAATTATTACAAAACGGTAGAGATGATGAACTTGAGAGTGATGAATTGGGCGTACATTTTATGATGGATGCTGGTTACAATCCTGAAGAAATGATTGGGGTAATGCAAATTCTAAAAGCAGCAGCTGGCCCAAACCGAATTCCGGAGTTTCAAAGCACACATCCCGATCCTGAAAATCGTATTGAAAAAATTAGAGAAGCTATTCGTAAATACAAAAAAGCGTCTTAATGATTAAGACGCTTTTTAACTAACTAACTCAAATAATTGTCTAAATTCTAGACTATTTCTTTTTAAAACGTTTCAAAAACTGTGCCGCTTCTGTTGCGTTTGTTTTTTCTGCATGTCTTAATGCGGTTAGACCTTTATCACAAGGTGTATGAATTTCAGAACCTGCAGTAATTAAGACTTTTATTAATTCGACGCGATTGTACTTCGCCGCATAATGTATCGGTTGCATACCATTAGATTTTTTGTTGATATCTACACCTTGTTTAATGTAAGTTTTAACAAGTTCAATATCACCAGTGGCAACTGCTTTGCAAAGTGGACTAATTTCTACAACTTTAGTCGGCACTTCAAAAGTATTTAATGGCATAATTTCATTAGAAGCATTTACGTTGGGAATTGATAACCCTAATGCTAAGGCTACGATTAATGATGTTTTTTTCATGATGAAAGATTTTAATTTAATTGATTGTTTTTTGATTATGCTAAATAGACGACTTTATTCTTTAATTGTTACACAAAAAAAATCTAATAACACTTATTTAACATTATGAAAACAAATATGTTAAGGTTTCCTAAATATTGAAAGCATAAGAAATAGAGCACTTTAAGTAATTTAAAAAAATGATAACTCTTTAAATTTTTTAATCTTAGAATTATGTTATCATATAGTATATACTATCTTTGAATTTCAAATAATTTAGCACCATGAATAAGAAGGTTATTTTAATGATATTGGACGGTTGGGGAAAGTCTCCAGACCCAAAAGTCTCGGCTATTGACAATGCACAAACTCCATTTATTGATTCATTATATACAAAGTATCCAAATGCCAGTTTAAGAACAGATGGACTTCATGTTGGCTTACCTGAAGGTCAGATGGGAAATAGTGAAGTTGGTCATATGAATCTTGGTGCTGGTAGAATTGTGTATCAAGATTTAGTTAAAATTAACCTTGCTGTAGAAAATAAGACACTTCAAGAGGAACAAGTATTAATAAATGCCTTTACTTATGCAAAGGAGAATAAAAAAAATGTTCATTTTTTAGGTTTAGTTAGTGATGGTGGTGTACATTCTCATATTAATCACCTTTTTGGACTCATTGACGCTGCTAAGGAATTTGGCCTAGAGGATGTTTTTGTGCATGCATTTACAGACGGTAGAGACGTAGATCCAAAATCTGGATACGGTTTCATTTCTAGTTTAGAAGATCATCTTGAAAAATCAACTGGAAAACTCGCATCTGTTACCGGGAGATACTATGCTATGGATAGAGACAAAAGATGGGAACGTGTTAAACTTGCTTACGACGCCGTTGTAAATGGTAAAGGCACAAGCACATCTAATGTTCTAAAATCTATAGAAAAAAGCTACGAAGACAATATTACTGACGAGTTTATAAAACCTCTTGTGGTTGTAGACAAGGATAATAATCCGATAGGAAACATTGAAGCTGATGATGTTATCGTTTTCTTTAACTTCAGAACAGATAGAGGTCGTCAATTAACACAAGCGCTATCTCAAGAAGATTTTCATGAACAAAATATGCATAAACTAAATTTGCATTATGTAACCATGACAAATTATGATGATAGTTTTTCTGGCATAAATGTTATTTTTAATAAAGAAAACCTCACTGAAACCCTAGGCGAAGTATTAGCTAAGAATAACAAAAAGCAAATCAGAATTGCAGAAACTGAAAAATATCCACATGTCACTTTCTTCTTTTCAGGTGGACAAGAAGAACCTTTTGTAGGTGAAACTAGAATCCTTAGAAACTCACCAAAAGTCGCAACATATGATTTAAAACCAGAAATGAGTGCTTATGAATTGCGTGATGCACTGGTGCCAGAATTACAAAAAGAAGACGTTGACTTTGTTTGTCTAAATTTTGCTAATGGTGATATGGTAGGACATACTGGCGTCATGGAAGCTGCTATAAAGGCATGTGAAGCGGTTGATAAATGCGTTGAAGATGTTGTAACCACTGCATTAGAACATAATTACACGACCATTCTCATTGCCGATCATGGCAATTGTGAAACCATGGTTAATCCTGATGGAACACCACATACTGCTCACACTACAAATCCGGTGCCGATTATTTTGATTGATAAAGAATTGAAAGAAATTAATGATGGGATATTGGGAGATATTGCACCTACAGTATTACACTTATTAGGAGTAGAGCAACCAGAAGCCATGACACGCAGTTCTCTTATATAGAAAAATGCGTATGAGTATATAAAAGTGCTAATGTCAGCTTCAGTTAATCTGAATTCATTATCTTTAGAATAATTAGTGAATTAGCTAAATGATATTTTCCTCTTCAAATCATTTCTCTGAAAATAGTCTTTCAAAAAGATATTTTCTTATACCTGCCATGCTATGCATCTTTTTCTTGGCATTTAATTGGCTGTATCGAGATATCAAAAATAATTCATTCAATGATTATAGTAGTGAGCAATTACTATTAGCTCAAACTGCGTCACTAGGTGTTTCCTCTTTCATTGACAATTATATATCTAATTTAAGTTTTGTAGTCAAAGATGAGGATATAGTTTCTTTCTCTGACAAGGGTAAATTATCAATGCAACGGTTTTATGAGACTCATAAAAACGACCTAAATGCCATAACACGCGTTGACGCCAACGGAACAATTCTGCATACTTATCCTTATGTTAAGTCTGCCATAGGCAGTGATATTTCGCAACAAGAACACGTTAAAAAAATTCATTCGACCAAAAAACCTGTAATCAGTAATATTTTTAAAAGTGTTCAAGGATATTATGCGATAGCAATTCATGTACCCATATTTAACCAACAAACATTCGTTGGAAGTATGGCCATTCTTATACCTGTAGATAAAATTGGTAAAATTTTCTTAGGTCAAATCAAGCAAAACAAGAGAATTAATGCCTCACTTATAACTGATAATTATACTGTCATATACTGTACGGACAAAGCACATATTGGAAAAACTTACCTTGAAACATCAGAATTTGATGATAAAGCTGTTGAATTATTAAATTTTATTGAAGCCAATAATAGCGGTATAGAACAAGCAGTAGACAATCATTATAATGATAAAGAAACAGATATTGATGATACTTTTGTTGCTTTTGATCGTGTACCTATTCAATCCTCAAATTGGACAGTGTTAATTACCTTCCAAAAGAGTAACGTCTCGGCTTTACTTTTAAAGTTTAGAAATAGGTTGTTAGCTATTTTCACACTATTATTTATTGGTCTTATATTTTATCTAAGGTCTTTTACCAAAGCGCAGAATATTTTAAAAGAAGAGGTTAAACGAAAGAGAGCTGAAAAACTTTTAAAGGAGAGTAATGACAGATTCAATAGTTTCATGGATAATACACCAATGTATGCTTACATTAAAGACAGCAATCTCAACCATATCTATGAAAACAAAAAAGTCTTAGAATTAAGAGCTAAACATAATGCTGACAATC
Source organism: uncultured Flavobacteriaceae bacterium (assembly GCA_964517835.1). Lineage (GTDB taxonomy): Bacteria > Bacteroidota > Bacteroidia > Flavobacteriales > Flavobacteriaceae > Winogradskyella. Next base: position 14,462 of record CAZFEV010000002.1, read on the forward strand.
CTGATGAGCAGAAGCTCTTCTCAGAAGAAGTTTATACCAAATTACACGCAGCTGATGCACAAATACTTAATGGTAAAAAAGACTACCTTGAGTTAGAATTTAAAACAAAAATCAATGGTGAAGTCTTATGGTTAAGAGACTTAAAATTTAAAATCAATCTTGCTGAAAATAAAATTGGTGTTGCTGGTGCCACTTTCGATGTTACTAAAATAAAAAATTATGAGTCCCAACTAGAGGAACATAAATTTCACCTCGAAAAATTAGTTAAGAATCGAACAAAGGATTTAGAATCGGCTAATAAAAAACTAGAAAGTCTGAATCAAGAACTTTTAGACCAAAAAGAGGAATTAGTATCGACTTTAGAATCGCTAAAAGAAGCACAAACCAGGTTGGTTCAATCTGAAAAAATGGCCTCGTTAGGTATTCTTACTGCTGGCATCTCTCACGAAATTAACAATCCACTACACTATTTATCGGGAGCACATTTTGGACTACAAAGTTACTTTGACAAGTATGGTAGTGAGGATAAAGAAAAAACGGACTTACTTTTATCAAGTACACAGATAACCATAGACAGGATTTCTTCAATTGTTAAAGGACTGAATGAATTCAGTAAAGAATCAACTGATTTCAATGAAGCATGCAATATTCACTCAATTTTAGATAACTGTTTAACCGTAATGCATAATGAACATTTGTTCAAAATAGATATTGTTAGAGACTACTTTAAAGATACAATAACAGTTAGTGGTAATAAAAGTAAATTGCATCAAGCATTTTTTAATATCTTACTTAATGCATTACAATCTATTAATGATCAAGGTCGTATAGTCCTAAAAACATGTCTTGAAACATCTTATGCAATTATAGAAATAACAGACAATGGTTCCGGCATTAGTGAAAATGATTTACCTAAAGTTACAGACCCATTCTTTACCACTAAACTTCCAGGACAAGGAACAGGTTTGGGTTTATCAATTACATATTCAATTATTAAAGATCACAAAGGAGATTTAAAATTTGAATCTAAAATTGGTGTTGGAACAAAAGTAATTATTAAATTACCCCTGAAAAATGAACCATGAGTGATAAGCCGAAAATACTATACGTTGATGACGAAAAAATCAACTTAATGCTGTTTAAATATAACTTTAAAAATAAGTATACAGTATTAACCGCATTGAACGGACAAGAAGGACTTGATGTGCTCGAGTCCAATACGGATATATTAGTGATAATTAGCGACATGAAAATGCCTGTTATGAACGGCTATGATTTTATTACAAAGGCCAAACCTTTATATCCTGATAAAAAATTCTTTATGTTATCTGGCTATAATATTACTGATGAGATTCAAGATGCTGTGGATGATGGTACTATTTTAAAATATTTTACGAAGCCATTTGATATTCAATCCATGCATAATGCCATTAAGGATGTTATTGACATTCCTTAATAAACGATTTAAAAGTTCGCATGCACATAGAAATCCAAAAACACTTTAAATTATTTTTTATTGTAAGTTTGCCTTCTAAAATAAACCTATGAATTTTTTAGATAAACTTGTTATTGCCGTTGATTTTGACGGTACAATTGTAGAAGATGCTTATCCTAAAATTGGCAAAACGAGAATATTTGCTTTCGAAACCTTAAAGCGTCTGCAAGATGATGGACATAGACTTATTTTATGGACCTACAGAAATGGCGTAAAACTTCAAGAAGCTGTAGATTTTTGTAAGGATAATGGTATAGAATTCTACGCTGTAAATTGCAGTTTCCCTGAAGAAAAGTTTGACTACAGTAGAAGTCGTAAAATACATGCTGATCTTTTTATTGATGATCGTAATATAGGAGGTATTCTTGGATGGGGAGAAATCTACCAAATGATTACAAACGAGATCCCAGATATTAAAAAACCTAAAAAAAAATGGTGGCAATTTTAAATACCACCATTGCGTCTATAATAAGTTAAAATAGGACCTATCTATGTCTTCTCTATGATCAGGATGGGCAATATCAACTAATGCTTTAACACGCTCCTTTATTGTTTTACCGAACAGATTAGCAATTCCATATTCCGTAACTACATAATGCACGTGCGCTCTAGTTGTTACAACTCCTGCTCCAGGTTTTAATGCTGGTACTATTCTACTAACACCTTTTCTGGTAACAGAAGGTAAGGCAATAATGGCTCTACCGTCTTCACTTAACGAAGCACCTCGAATAAAATCCATCTGACCGCCAACTCCAGAATACATGCTAGAACCTATAGAATCGGCACAAACTTGACCAGTTACATCTACTTCTATGGCAGAGTTGATTGCGACCATTCTTGGATTTTGTTTTATATATGCAACGTTGTTAGTATAGTGAGATGCACGCATCTCTACAAATGGGTTGTCATCCACATAATCATACAGTCTCTTAGAGCCAATTAAAAATGTTGTTAACGCTCTACCTCTATTAATGGTCTTATAGTTACCATTAATCACGTCGCTTAATATTAAATCAATAACACCATCAGAAAACATTTCGGTGTGTAAACCAAGATCTTTATGGTTTGTTAATCGCGATAATACAGCATTAGGTATATTACCAATACCCATTTGCAAGGTGCTTCTATCCTCTATTAAACTTGCCACATAATCTCCTATTTTACTTTCAATTTCTGATGGTTCAGAAGAAAGGAGCATTGGTAACTCGTCATCACACTCCACAAAATAATCTATTTCAGTAATATGAATAATACCAGCACCATGAGTACGAGGCATATTTTTGTTGACCTGAGCAATGACTGTTTTAGCATTGTCAATGGCGGCTAAAGTAGCTTCAACAGAAACGCCTAGCGAACAATACCCATGTCTATCTGGTACCGAAACATGAATTAAGACAACGTCTAATTCTATAATATTCTTCTGAAAAAGTGTAGGTAACTCACTTAAAAAAACTGGTGTGTACGAGCCGTTTCCTGCTTTTAAAGTATGCCTTACATTTCTGCCGATAAAAAACGAATTGACATGAAAACTATCTTTGAGTTCCGGATTTGCATAAGGTGCATCACCTTCAACATGCAAATGGCAAACCTCAACATTTCTTAATTCTTCATGCCTTGCAGTCATGGCCTCTATTAATTTTTGAGGTGCTGCAGCTGCAGCTTGTATATAAACACGATCATTTGATTTTATAACCTTTACCGCTTCTTCTGCACTTACTACTTTGTACATCATTATCTAAAATTTATAATACAAACTTACCTCACTTATAGCAGAAAAAAACTGTCATTTATCATAAACCCGAAAAAATTTAATCCTAATAATTAGCTATCTTTGCGCTTCAATAATGCTCACATGATTATAGCCAAAACGAAAGAAGAAATTGAATTAATGCGCCAAAGTGCGCTTATCGTATCTAAAACTCTTGGCATGCTCGCCAAAGAAGTTAAAGAAGGTGTTACAACCAATCATTTAGACACCATTGCAGAAGAATTTATTAGAGACCATGGCGCATTACCTGGTTTTAAGGGATTGTACGACTGTCCTTCTACGTTATTGTGCAGTGTAAACGAGGCCGTTGTTCATGGTTTGCCGACTGACAAACCTTTAGAAGATGGTGATATTGTATCTATTGATTGTGGTGCGTTAATGAATGATTTCTATGGTGATCATGCCTATACTTTTGAAATCGGAAATGTGGATGAGGCTACTAAAAAACTCATCCGAGTGACTAAAGAATCGCTATATGTAGGTATTAATCAACTACGCATCGGTAATAGAGTTGGTGATGTAGGTTATGCCATTCAACAGTATTGTGAAGCTGAAGGTTATGGTGTTGTGAGAGAACTAGTAGGCCACGGCTTAGGTAGAAAAATGCATGAAGCACCAGAAATGCCAAACTACGGAAGACGAGGCAGAGGAAAAAAGTTTATTGAAGGTATGGTGGTAGCTATAGAGCCGATGATAAATATGGGGACACATCGCGTCAAACAATTGAAAGATGGCTGGACCATAGTGACACAAGATGGTAAACCTAGCGTTCATTTTGAACATGATATTGCTATAGTTGATGGTAAACCAGAAATTCTTTCAACCTTCGGATATGTTCACGAAGCATTAGGCATTGAGAGTAATGAAGAAGACCCGTTTAGACAAGAAGCAATAGTATTATAATGGATTTAAATCTATTTAATGATATTAAATCTAAGGAAATCATTAAAGGTTTTCATGGGCGTTTTGTTCATATGAAAGGTTTCACCTTCGCTTATTGGGAAGTGGATGCCGGATCTGAAATTCCAGTTCACCATCACATACACGAACAAATGATGCAAGTGCTAGAAGGCGAATTTGAATTTACAGTTAATGGTAATACTAAAGTGTATACCAAAGGTATGATTGTTAAAATACCTTCTAATGTACCGCATGGCGGAAAAGCGCTGACTGCTTGTAAGTTGACTGATATTTTTTGCCCGGTTAGAGAAGAATATAGATAGTTTTGACACGAATAGCACTAATTTGCACAAATAGGATTAGTAATTCGTTAGATTTTTATCGTAAATAATATGACCTAGAAGAGTATGTCACACTTAATTCACAAGCAAGAATCTTATTTTATTATTGGATTGTGTATGGAAATACATAACACGCTGGGAAAAGGGTTTAGTGAGGCTATTTATTCCGAAGCACTTGAAATAGAATTAAAGTTAAATGGTGTACCTTTTGAAAGAGAAAAGAAGTTTGATGTTTATTACAAAGACAACCTACTTTCTAAAAAATATTACGAAGATTTTGTGATTGACAATAAGATTATTCTAGAACTAAAAGCAATTGAAACTATTAGTTCTAGTCATGTAAAACAAACTTTAAATTATTTAGCTGTTAGCAACTTAAAACTAGGATTAATAATTAATTTTGGTGAAGATAAATTGAACTATAAAAGAGTAGTTTTATAATTTTAGAATTGACACTAACTGTTTTAATTAGTGAAAATTAGTGCAATTCGTGTCGAACAATATATGAGTAAATTTTTCAAATTTTTCCTCAATCTTATTCCAAGACCTTTATTGATTAGGTTAAGTTATGTAGTACGTCCAATCTTAGCTTTGTTCTTAAGAGGATCAAAATATGTTGACCCCATAGATGGGAAAGGTTTTAGAACATTTTTACCTTATGGCTATGTAAAACAGCGTCCTAATATTTTATCACCTTCAACGCTATCACTTGAACGTCATCGTTTATTATGGCTATATCTAAAACATGAAACCAACTTCTTTACAGAACAACTAGAAGTATTGCATTTTGCCCCAGAACAATGTTTTTTAAAACGATTTAGAAACTTAAAAAACATAACACTCACTACCACAGATTTAGAATCACCAATAGCAGATGTTAAAGCAGATATATGCAACCTACCGTTTGAGGATAACAGCTATGATGTTATTCTCTGTAATCATGTTCTTGAACATATTCCTGATGACACTAAGGCCATGCAAGAATTATATCGAGTTATGAAACCTAATGGTTGGGGGATTTTTCAAATTCCTCAAGATTTAAAAAGAACAACGACCTTTGAGGATGACACCATAACAGATAAAAATGAGCGTGCTAAAATCTTTGGTCAATACGATCATGTGCGCGTTTATGGCAGAGATTATTTTGACAAATTGCGTTCTATTGGTTTTATCGTGGAAGAAGTTGACTATACTGTGATTCTATCTGATGAAGACATTGATAAGTACAGATTAGCTAAAGGTGAAATAGTACCTTTTGTTAGAAAACAATAACATTACTCAGGAAAACCATTTAAAGACAACGTTTCGAGTTCCTTTTCTTTATTTTCAAAAATTAAAAATACTTTAAGTTCAGGATGCGATTCTAAAAACGTTTTTGTCTTTTCAATGCCCATAGTCTTAAAGGCAGTAGCATAAGCATCTGCAGTCATGCAATCTGGCGCAATTACAGAAATACTTAAGAGATTGGTTTTACTAGGATAACCAGTTTTAGTATCTATAATATGGGAATAGCGATTACCATTTTCATCAACTTTAAACTTCCTGTAGGTGCCAGAAGTAGCCATAGCTTCATCTGATAACGGTACAGCCTTTACATAATCTGTTGCATCATTTATACCATCAAATCGTGGTCTTGTCACTCCAACAGTCCAAAGTTTCTCTTTTTTAAGATTAAGACCCTTTGCTCTTATTTCGCCACCTATTTCTACCAAATAATTATCTATTTGTTTCGCTTCTAAAAAATCAGCAATTACATCTACGCCATAACCTTTAGCAATGGCATTAAAATCTATTCTAGTTGCTTCAGACTTTTTGATCTTCCCATTAACAACACCTAACTTATTTAAACCCACAGCAGTCATAAGACTTTTAATCTTTAAACTATCTAGGTTTTCTATGTCACCTTCTGGACCAAAATCCCATGCATTAACAACTGCGCCAATAGTAGGGTCAAAAGCACCTTCAGTGCGTCTATAAACCATTTTAGACGCCGCTAATACCTTTTTAAAATGTTGATCAATTACAACATCTTCATTTCTATTGACTCTAGAAATATCTGAATTTGGAATATACGTAGACATGGAATTATTAATCACTGTAAAAAGGCTATCAAATTGTGCTGTATAATCTTCATTTGAGTTATAAATCGCCTTATAACCAGTACCAAATACCGGACCCGATAAGGTCGTCATGTCTTGCTTTTTATCTTTAGCACAAGACATAAAAAGCATTATTATAATAACTAGGATTGTAGCGTTCTTCATAAAATATTTGGTGTCTGAGGCTCTCGAAGACACAAAAAATCATTTATAAACATTCACTTCGAGAGCCTCAGTGAACATTTCTTCTAATTCAAATTCATTTCTATGACTTGAATACCATTATATTCTATAAGATAATCTTCATTGAGATAAATCGGTAAATTTTCACCATTGGGATTGCCTAATCCAACACCTGCATATAACACTTTCGCATCTTTCTCAAAGGCATGTTTTTTGAACGTTTCCATCCAGACCACATCATAGTTGTTAGGATTTTCTGGCAGTAAAACAGCACGAACAACCACAAAAAAGTACTGATTTTTTTTATCAATACAAACAAACTGTGGATGACGTTTTAATTTACTGTTGATGGCCACAAATTCAAAACCACGAGATTCTAAATCCTTCCCAACATGATTCATTGCAAGATTGTGTAGCTCTTGAGGTGTCAATGGTTTATTCATAGAGCAAAGATACGAAGAAGCTATTATTTAAACCGCACATATTTTGTACTTCCAAAAGTATAATTTGAGACTCCTAATACAATATCATCTTCTAATTTATACCATGGGTTGTGTGCATCATCTTCTAAGTTTTTGACCAAGTGCACACTTTGTGCAGGTGTATTTCCTTGAAACAATAAAAAGAGTTTTTCACCCTTATCATTAACAACTTCATCACAAAGCATTACAATGTGTCCAGGTGTGCCACCTTTTATGAGCATATCACCTATTTTTAAGTCTTTCGCCTTTACTGATTTTAGCTCGTTATATAGTGATAAAGTACCTGAATACGTGTAGATAAGATTTAAGTATTTATAAAAATTATCTTTAGAATGATTAGCGGCAGCAGTTTTATGAAAACTCACTTTACTTCCATTTATTTTTGGACGATAACCTTCTGCATACTTTTTCCAAGAACAATAATGGCCTGATGTAAAATTAAAACCAATCTCGTTTTTCCTGTTTTTGTCCCATAAATATTCACTTCGAATTCGAATTAGTGCATCCGCACACTGTTGCAATCCATTTTTAGGCACAGGAACTTCTAAGATTCCTATATGTCCACCTTGCCAAAAATATTCGGTATTATCATAGTTTATGATTTTAGTACCGTAAGGCTTCAACTTGTAATTTCTGAGATATTCTTCAAAACTCCCTTTAGGATAGCTAACACGTTTATAACCATTAGGAATATTTACTCTAGATTTAATACTTAAACTGTCCTTATTAATAAGACTTGGTTCGCTTGTATAAGCAATCACCTTGCCAACGGTTTGTTCAACAGGTTTGAGTTGATAAATCACTAAAAGGATTATTACAATTGAAATGATGGTCAGTATTTTCTTCATAATGGTATAACGTCAACTGATTTGAATTCGTATTTAACCCAAATTATGCAATAGAAAGTTTATTACAACCTAAAATCACTTCAAAATCTAACGCCTCACTGAATTTTTAAATTTAACCATAGCGATGCTATGCTGAAATTCAGAAAATACTCGATTTTATTATGCATTTAAGTTTCATCACAAAGTTCTAATACAGAATTCGGGTTAAATTTCTATTTTTACTAGACATGAAACATCATCCATTATCTAAACGTTTAGGACTATTTTTAGGACCCATTCTATTTTCACTGCTTTCATTATTACCTGTAGAGTTCATTTCTGAAAAAGCCGATACTGTAATTGCTACAGCAGTATGGATGATCATTTGGTGGATCACTGAAGCTGTTTCAATCTCTGTTACAGCATTGTTACCTTTATTGCTTTTCCCTTTATTCAAAGTGATGCCTATAGGTGATGTCGGTTCAAATTACGGCAGTCCAATAGTCTTTCTTTTTTTTGGTGGATTTGTATTAGCCTTAGCTTTAGAAAAAGTAAATCTTCATAAGCGTATCGCTCTTAATATCATAAAATTAACCGGTACAACACCCAATAAAGTTATTCTTGGATTTATGATCGCGACAGCGTTTATGAGTATGTGGATAAGTAATACAGCAAGTACTGTAGTGATGTTGCCTATAGCATTATCGGTGATACATTTACTTATTAATGATGCTGACGGATATACGAAACAAGATCAAAATTTTGCCTTGAGTGTGATGCTAGGTATTGCTTTTTCTGCAAATGCAGGCGGCATAGCTACCATAATAGGAACACCACCAAACTCTGTACTTATAGGACTACTTGAAAATGAATATCAAATTGAGATTTCCTTCCTAAACTGGATGCTTTTTGGTTTACCCTTTTCAACCATCTTAATCTTGATTATTTATGTGGTACTAATACGATTATTCCCAAATCGTGGTATTGTATTTACCGCTTCCAAATCTGTAATTAAAACGGAATTAAAAGAACTAGGGAAAATTTCAGCTAAGGAAAAACAAGTCCTAATTACGTTTTCTATAATGGTACTTCTTTGGATTTTTAGAGGTTTAATCAACTCATTAATTCCTAATTTAGGGTTGAGCGATACTATGATAAGTATATTTGGTGCTATAGCACTTTTCGCAATTCCTCACAGACTCAATAAAGGTGACTTTATTTTAGAATGGAACGATACTAAAAACCTAGCATGGGGCATTTTAATTCTTTTTGGAGGTGGATTGGCATTAGCAAAAGGAATGAGCACCACAGGTATTGTTGATTTAGTAGCCAATGCCATTTCTAACAGTAATATCAGTATATTAGTTACGACCGCATTACTTATCATCTTAATGGTGTTTATGACAGAACTTATGAGCAACGTAGCATTGACTGCTGTTTTAGCACCTGTAATAGCAGGTATAGCGATTGGTTTAGAAATACCTATGATTCACTTATTAATCCCAGTAACTTTAGCAAGTAGCTGTGCTTTTATGTTACCTATGGCAACACCACCAAATGCCATTGTATTTGCTAGTGGTTTTATTAAAGTGCATCAAATGGCCAAGGTTGGTGTTTTACTTAATCTAATTTCCATCGTTTTATTAATTCTTTTGTTTCAATTTGTAATACCACTTATATTCTAATCTTATGAAACGATATATAACTTTCTGTGTGTTTGTGATGTTTTCCTTTTTTACCAACTGCAAAGAACACCAACAATTACCAGATCCATTAGAAGCTGGATGGCTTGGACAATCTGTTTGTGAAGTTGTGGAGGAAAATGAAAACATACGTGTGCTTAAATGTACCTTTGAACCTGGAGTTGGTCATGAAGAGCACTATCATAATCGACACGTCGGTTATACACTTGCTGGTGGCACTTTTAGAATCAGTGACAAAGAAGGTACTAGAGAAGTCGATGTACCAACTGGTTATAGCTTTAGTAATGACGAAATCACGTCGCATGAAGTGTTAAATGTAGGTGAAACTACTGCTGTGTTCCTTATTATTGAATATAAATAGTCATTTTTTTATTATCTTCAAGGTGGAAAAAGAAAAGACTATGACAACTTCAAATCGCTTTAATGCAGCAATTAATAAGCTCTATACTGCATTTCATAACAACACCTTAAATCCAGAAGACTGCAAACAATGCGCCGTAGGAAATATTTTAGATAATAATGATAGTTGGAGACATATGACCAATATACATGGTTCAATAACTTTGAATTATGTTGGACTTGTACATCAAAATCTTGGCCGGAAGTTTAATGGCTATACACCTCTAGAACTTCTTAAAATTGAAGCTTCATTTTTGGAAGGCTGCGGTTACAGATTGGGACCTACTTATTGTCACAAACCAGATTATTATAAAGATAAAGCCATTTTATTTAATGGACTTTCTGAGGTAGTTGCTAAGCTATGTGAATTAGATAAAATAGATAATGTGATGGACTGTTCGCAAATCTTTCAATTTTCAACTTCAGTAAATAATTCTATTTCTCTAACGGTTTAAAATAAAAAAACCAGCACTCAAAAAGTACTGGTTTTATTTTTTATAGATTCTGAAAACAACACTTCGACGCTTCGACTACGCTCAGCACAAGCTAAGCTTAGTGTGACTATTCAGAATAACATTTAGTGATTAATTATCCACCAAAGTCATCAAATCTAATATGTTCGTCTGGGATACCAAAATCCTCACCCATTTTCTGAACAGCTTGGTTCATTAATGGTGGACCACAGAAATATAATTCGATGTCTTCTGGTGCTTCATGATGCTTTAAATAATTGTCGATTACACAATTATGTATAAACCCTACAAAACCATCACCTTCTTCGTCGTTTATATCTTTTTTAACTTTCCAGTTATCAGTTTCTAATGGCTCAGATAACGCCATGTAAAATTTAAAGTTTGGAAAATCTCTTTCTAAATCTCTAAAATAATGGATATAGAACAATTCGGCTCTTGAGCGACCACCATACCAGTACGTCACTTTACGTCCCGTTTTTATGGTTTTAAACAACTCATATAAATGTGATCGCATTGGTGCCATACCTGCTCCACCACCAACATAGAGCATTTCGCTATCTGACTCGTTGATAAAGAATTCACCATATGGTCCAGAAATAACAACTTTATCTCCTGGCTTTTGAGCAAATATATAAGACGACGCTACACCAGGATTTACTTGCATCCATTGGTTTTTAGATCTATCCCAAGGTGGAGTTGCAATACGTACATTAAGCATAATTTCTCTTCCTTCTGCTGGGTAGGAAGCCATAGAATACGCACGCTCGACAGTTTCATCGTTTTTCATTACCAAAGGCCAAAGACCAAACTTATCCCAGTCTTTTTTGAATTTATCAGGTTCTCCAGCATGGTCTGTTGGATGTGCCGTTATATCGATATCTTCATATTTGATTTCGCACTGAGGAATTTCAATCTGAATATACCCACCAGCTTTATAATTCATATCTTCAGGAATTTCCACTACAAATTCCTTAATAAATGTAGCCACGTTATAGTTACGCACAACAGTCGCTTCCCATTTCTTAATACCAAATACTTCTTCAGGAATAGTTATTTCCATATCCTGCTTCACTTTTACTTGACAAGCCAAACGTGCTCCATGTTGTAATTCCTTTCTAGAGAAGTGAGGTGTCTCAGTTGGTAATGCTTCACCTCCACCAGAATGTACGTGACATTCACACTGAATACACGTTCCACCACCACCACAAGCAGATGGTAAGAATACCTTATTATTACCTAAAGTAGATAATAAAGTACCACCTGAAGCTACTTCTATTTCTTTTTCACCATTAATGGTAATCTTTACAGGACCAGAAGGTGATAGTTTTTGTTTTACGAATAACAACAGCGCTACTAATAATAACGTTACTAGTAAGAATGCTCCAACTGTTGCTAAAATAATTCCTAAATCTACTGCTAATATCATAAGGTTCTATTGCTTGTTTGTATTTTCAGCTAGTTCTAGTGTAGCTTTATCTTTGTTCATATTATCCTCAACAGCTTCAATTTGTGCTGCTTTATCTTCTGGCTTAGCTTCTTCATCTCCGCCACCAGTTAACATTCCTCCAAAACTTAAAAAGCCAATACCCATTAAGCCAGTAATAATAAACGTAATACCTAATCCTCTTAAGGCAGGTGGTACATTACTATATCTAATTTTCTCACGAATAGCTGCAATTGCTAAAATTGCTAAGAACCAGCCGATACCAGAAGAAATACCATAATTAAGTGCTAAACCAAACGTTTCGATCTCACGAGACTGCATAAATAAAGAACCTCCTAAAATCGCACAGTTTACTGCAATAAGTGGTAAAAAGATACCAAGTGAGTTATATAATGATGGTGAGAACTTTTCAACCACAATCTCTACTAATTGTACCATTGTTGCAATCGTAGCAATGAACATGATAAATGATAAGAATCCTAAATCCATTCCAGAGAAACCTTCTCCACCAGAGCTACCATCTAACCATGCTAATGCACCAGGTTGTAGTAAATATTGATCTAATAACCAGTTTAAAGGCACTGTAATTGCTAATACAAATATTACAGCTGCACCTAAACCAACAGCCGTTGACACTTTTTTGGAAACCGCCAGGTAAGAACACATACCTAAGAACACAGCAAATACCATGTTGTCAACAAATATCGATTTGAAAAATAATTCTAAATGTTCCATATATTTTAGTATTTAATGTTCAGTAACTGCTTACTGCCACTGTTAACTGATCACTAATTTTAATCTTCTATTAATGCTTTATTTCTACTACGTTGTACCCAGATAATTAATCCTACAATGATTAAGGCCATTGGTGGCATTAACATAAAACCATTGTTTTCATATCCTATACTGTAAACACCAGTTTGTTCAATTGGATCTCCTAATACAGGAATTCCTAATAATGTCCCAGAACCTAATAGCTCTCTAAAGAAACCTACGATGATTAAAATTACAGCGTATCCTAATGCATTACCAATACCATCTAAAAATGATTTCCACGGTCCATTACCAAGTGCGAACGCTTCAAAACGTCCCATAATGATACAGTTTGTAATAATTAAACCAATGAATACTGATAATGTCTTACTCAACTCAAACGCAAAAGCCTTAAGCACTTGATCTACTATAATTACCAATGATGCAACAACAATTAATTGCACAATAATTCTAATCTTTGAAGGAATGATATTTCTCATTAGAGATATCACCACGTTTCCAACACCTAATACGAACAGTACTGCTATACCCATTACAATTGATGCTTTAAGCTCTGCAGTAATTGCTAAAGCGGAACATATACCTAATACCTGAATGGTAATAGGGTTGTTATCCGCTAACGGATCTGTTATTAACTTTGTATCTTTTTTTGAAAGTAATCCCATAGTTTAATGTTTTATAAGCTTTGAAAGAATGGTAAGTATAATTTCAAATCGTTTTTAATCATTGCAGACACACCATCACCAGTAATTGTTGCACCAGCTAAAGCATCTACTTCGTAGTCATCCTTTATTTCATTCTTTGGATCGTTATTTCCTTTGGCAACTTTGATACCTTTAAAAGTACCTGACTTATCTATTAATTGTTCACCATAAAAATCATCCATAAAATAACGTTGCTTAATATTAGCACCTAAACCAGGTGTTTCACCAGCATGGTCAAAAAACGCACCTTTAACAACCATATCTTTATCTAAAGCAACATAACCCCAAATCGCGTCCCATAATCCTTTTCCTCTAATTGGTGCTACATAAACCGTTTCACCATTTTGAGTACCTTTAAATAATGGTAAAAAACGAGACTTACCACTTTTAGCTTTGGCTTGTTCTTTCTTAATATCTACTAAATACGGTTCTTTACCAGCACCTTCAGCTTTTGATTTTAAAAAGTCCTCTCTAGATAATGTATTGATGATTTTGCCATCTTTAAATTCTAATACCAATTGCTCTTCAACATTAGTAGCAAAAGCATCAGCAACTTCAGCAGTAGAAACAAAAGTAATATCTCCTGTACCTTCGTTACCATTAACACCCATGGCATATAAGATATTTTGCTGCTTTTCAATTCTTTGATTTTCATCGATATTCGCTCTTAAAGAAGAAGCTGTAAAGGCTAACAATGAACCTACAACAACAACCATTGCAACAGCAAATAATATTGTATACGAATTCTTTTCTGTATTAATCGCCATGATCTATGCTACTTTTGCTTTTAAACGTTTCATTCTTTTCTTCACATTTCCTTGAACCACATAGTGATCTATAGTTGGTGCAAACACATTCATTAGTAAGATTGCTAAGAACACACCTTCTGGATATGCCGGGTTGAATACACGTATCATAATAGATATAAATCCAATTAAGAATCCGTAAATCCATTTCCCTTTATTAGTCTGCGCAGCTGTTACAGGATCTGTCGCCATGTATACTGCACCGAATAAAATACTTCCGATTATTAAATGTTGCCAGAATGGTACACTCATTAGACCGAAGAACTTACTCGATTCTCCAACCCATCCGGCATCTACAACACCATTAAAGATAAGTCCCATTGATAATGCACCAATCACTGTACTTAACATAATTCTCCAGCTACCAATCTTAGTGAAGATTAAGAACAAACCACCAAGAATGATTAAGAACTTAGACGTCTCACCTATTGATCCAGGTATTAAACCCCAGAACATATCAGAGTATGAATACAATTCTGCTGCTCTGTCACCATAAGTTGTTACGGTATCAGTACCTGCCACTGTTAATTCTTGGCCTGCTTTTGCGTAATACCCAAGTAGTGTCTCACCAGACATAGCATCCGGTTGTTGGCCTGCCGCTAAATCCTGAACTCTAGGATCTGCACCATGAACCCATACTTTATCACCAGACATCCAAGTTGGATATGCGAAGAATAAAAATGCTCTAATAGTTAAAGCCGGATTAAGAATGTTCATTCCAGTACCACCAAAAACTTCTTTACCAATAACAACACCAAATATCACAGCAACTGCTAACATCCACAATGGTAAATCAACAGGAACGATTAATGGTACTAACATACCTGTTACTAAGTAGCCTTCTTCTACCTCATGTCCTTTGATGATAGCGAATACAAATTCTACAGCTAATCCTACACCATAAGACACCGCTACAAGTGGTAATATTTTCCAAGCACCAATTGTTAAGTTATCTAAAGTCCAAAATGATGCACCTAAAAATCCGTTGGCGCTCTCAATTAATCCTTGTGCTAGATAATGCTGATAACCTGCATTAAACATACCAAATATAAGACATGGCACCATCGCCATGATAACTGTATTCATAGTACGCTTAAGATCATCTGCTGCCTTAACATGAGTACCGCCATGAGTCGTTTCATTCGGTAAATACAAGAACGTAAAAAGGGCATTAAAACCAGGAAGCCACTTTTTGTCCTTATTTTTCTCTTTAAAATTGTGTAAATTCTGTTTTAAACCCATTATCCTATCTCTTTAAGCATTAAGTCTAATCCTTCTCTTATTATTTTCTGATGCGGCTGTTTAGACACACATACAAACTCCGTCAATGCAAAATCTTCCGGTGCTACTTCATACATCCCTAAAGCTTCCATTTCATCTAAATCCTTATACATACAAGCCTTTAATATTTGTAATGGATAGATATCTAATGGAAATACTTGTTCATAACTACCTGTCACTACAAATGCACGGTGCTCACCGTTTGTATTTGTGTTTAAGTCGTATTTCTTTTTTGGATTTAACCATGAGAACGTCAACGCTCTAGATGTTGATACTTTATTGAAGATTGGTTTATTCCAACCAAAGAATTCGTAATCATCACCTTCAGGTATTACAGTGATTACATTACTGTAGTAATCTAAGCTACCATCTGGTTTTACTTGTTTACCTGTTAAAACGTTTCCTGAAATAATTCTGTCGTTGCCATCTTTCTCTACGCCATTGTCATAAATCATTGTTGCAACTTCAGAACCAATTTTAGTTTTAAAATATCTTGGCTTTTTAACTGAAGAACCAGCAAAAGCAACAACGCGCTCAGCATTAAACTTACCAGTTAGTAAGAGTTCACCAATAATGACTAAATCTTGTGCATTAACTGTCCACGCAACTTCACCTTTATTAATAGGATCTACTTTATTGATTAAAGTACCTACATTCCCAGAAGGATGAGGTCCTGAAACTTTATAAGTGGTTACGTTATCTAGTCCTGCTAACGGCGAATTATTACTACCTACTGAAATGTGAACTCCACCTTCTGTTAATTTAGACAGTGCAGTTACAGCAGCTTGCAATTCAGCCTCTTTACCAGCCAGAACGTAATCTAAGTCTGCAGCTAATGGTGCACTTGCATAACCAGAAACAAAAATAGCTTTTGGTGTAGACTCTACATTTGCAATAACATCATAAGGTCGCTGCTTTATAAAAGCCCAACATCCAGATGCTAATAAATGCTCTTTAATTTTTGCTGCATCTGAAGAAAGATCAAATTTACCATGATCTATATACGTTTGCTCTTTGTCTGCAGTTATTTTAATTGCGTCGATGCGACGTCTTGGTCCACGTTGTATTTCAGAAATTTCACCAGATACTGGAGAAACAAATTTCATTGCTTCAGCATCTTTATTGTAAAACAAAGTCTCACCTGCTTTTACACGTGTACCTTCTTTTGCAACAAGTTTCGGGATAATACTGTGGAAATCTTCTGGTCTAATATAATAGAAATTACTAATGATAGCATTTTCTGTCACTTTCTCGGCTTCACCGACTAGTTTTATATCTAGACCTTTTCTAATTCTGATGTCTTTTGACATATATCTTAAAAGATTAGTTATCTAAAAATCCGTGCAAATTTATGAATTAATGATAAATATACTTTCAGAAAAAATGCTAAGGTTTTTTATTTATACTAATTCTAAATAACAAATTTAGATAAGGTACGGTTTTTGTTTATCTTTAACCACATTACATAAATTCCTCAAATGAAAAAGGTTGTCTATTGTATTCTATTTCTACTCTTTACACCATTGTCGATTCTAGCGCAAGCTGAAGAAGTAGCACCACCAGATTTTATAAAAACAATTAAATTTAAAAGTAATACAACACAAGGTCAGTTACCTATATTAAGAATAGGTGAACCTTTGATATTAGAATTTGATGCACTTAACGCTAATGAAGAAGACTTCTATTATGTTATTGAACATTTTAATTATGATTGGACACCTTCAATTTTGGCAAAAGCTGAATACCTTCGAGGACTCGACAACCAAAGAATTCTAGAGTACTACAATTCATTCAACACCTATCAAGTATATTCACATTATAAATTACAAATCCCTAATATTCAAACAAGAGGTTTACTTAAAAGTGGTAACTACATGATTTCTATCTATGATGATTATGATGAGTTAATGTTCAGCCGAAAATTCATGATATATGAAGATTTAGTGAGCACAGGTGTCCAAGTAAAACGCTCAAGAGATGTAACCGCAATTGCTGAAAAGCAAACAATAGATTTAAAAATTTCAACAAACAGCATCAACTTTAATAACCCTTTAGAAACAATAAAGACCTTAATTATTCAAAACAACAATTTAAACACATCAATTTCTGGATTAGAGCCTCAATACACTATTGGCAATAATCTTATTTACAGATATGATACCGAATCTGCTTTTTGGGGAGGTAATGAATTCTTTTGGTTTGAAAATAAAGATGTCCGCACCTCAAACATGGCTGTGCAATTTATAGATCTACAAGACATCTACCATAGTTATCTCTACACCAATGTACCTAGACGAGACACACCATACACCTACAACCCAGACATTAACGGGAATTTTCTGGTAACAGCTGCAGAACGCTTAGACACAGATATAGAAGCAGATTATACCATGGTTCATTTCTCACTGTCTCACGAAGAATTGAAGGGTAAGGACGTTCATGTTTATGGGAATTTTAATGCTTTTGCCATTGAACCATTAACTAGAATGGAATACAATTCTGAAAATGGAAAGTATGAGGTGATGCTTAGACTCAAACAAGGATTTTACAATTATAAATATGTGGTCGTTGACAAGGACACCGAAGCACTAAATGAAGGTGCGATAAGTGGTGATTATTGGCAAACAGAAAACAATTATAAAGTTCTTGTTTACTACAGAGACTTAGGCGCCCGATATGATAGAATTATAAGCTATGGGGAAGCTTCCTCAATAGACATTTCCAATTAACAACCGTAAATATCTTCAACTAAAATTAAACACTTCAAATAATAGCACATAATACTATGCTAAAAGACCTCAATCTTTTCAATCATTTATGCGAAGAACTGATAAAACAAGAAAAAGAGCATCCTGTCTCAAGGCCTATACCTACCGAAGAATTATTTAATGAATTAGACCTTTCTTTAAATGAAGAAGGTATCGTTGATGAAGCGCTAATTGACACTTTAACAAAAATTATTAAGCATACACCAAAAACAGCTTCAAAGTCTTTCTTTAATCAGCTTTTTGGTGGTCGCATGAGTAAGGCGACATTAGGAGATTTGTTAGCTGTTCTATTAAACAACAGTATGTATACCTATAAAGTAGCCGGACCACAAGTAGGCATTGAAAAGCAAATACTCAATGGTATTTGTCATCTCATTGGTTATAACAAACAAGGAGATGGGACAATGGCACCTGGTGGCTCAATGAGCAACTTTATGGCATTAATAATGGCAAGAGATTTTAAACGTCCAAGTGTTCGTAACAGCGGTGTAATTGGTGAAATGACCCTTTACACATCTAAAGAAGCGCACTACTCTATTGCAAAAAACGCTTCATTTGCTGGCATTGGGAGATCTCAAGTTAGGGAGGTAGACACAAATGATAAGGGTGAAATGTTAACATCTCACTTAAGCTACCTCATTAAAAAAGATATAGAAGCTGGCCGAATTCCATTTTTTGTAAATGCTACAGCTGGTACAACTGTATTAGGTGCCTTCGACAACATAATAGAAATAAGCAAGGTTTGTAAAACCCATGATTTATGGCTTCATGTTGATGGTGCTTATTGCGGTGGTGTATTATTTAGTAAAAAGTATAGACATCTTCTAAACGGTATAGAGCATTCAGATTCTTTTAGTGTCAATGCACACAAAATGGTTGGCACTCCATTAAGCTGTTCTATTGTCCTTACTAAGCACAAAGAACAATTGCACAAATCCTTTTCCAATGAAGCTGACTATCTCTATCAAACAGATTCAGATGACTTTAATTTAGGTAAAACCTCCTTGCAGTGTGGCAGACGTAATGACGCATTAAAATTTTGGACGTTATGGAAGTCTATTGGAACAAAGGGTCTTGAAGAAATGGTAAATAAACAATTTTTACTAGCTGAAGTTGCACGACAATATATAAGAGACAACGAAAACTACACACTCTACAGTTTCGAAAATTCTATTTCAGTTTGTTTTAACTATGGAGATATTTCTGCAAAGGAATTATGTACTGCTTTATATGAAGACTCAAAACTAATGGTAGGTTTTGGCAAATACAATGGTATTGAATTTGTAAGATTGGTAACCATCAATAGCGTTCTCGAAAAAGAAGACATTATCGCTTTTTTTGACACTTTAGAGCACTTTGTTGCTAAAAAAATGCTAAAAACTACCACATAACGATTAAAGAATTAAAATTCCACTCAAAATTTGTTATTTTAGCTCTTACAAGAAGCAATTGCATGGTTCAACAAGTTACAAGTGGCATCAAAATCTCTGTCGAAACTAATTTCGAAGGTACCTTTTATAAAAATTACAAGGTACACTTTGCTTTTGGTTATAAAGTAACTATTGAAAACCAAAGTAAAGACTCTGTTCAACTCAATTCTAGACACTGGCGCATTTTAGACGCTTTAAATAATGAAGAAATTATTGAAGGAGAAGGTGTCATTGGCAAAAAACCTGTTCTAAAACCTGGTGAATCTCACACCTATAATTCAGGCTGTTTACTAACATCACCTTTTGGTGCAATGCAAGGGCATTATAATATGGTAAACTTCACGAAAACCAATAATTTTAAGGTTTACATTCCTTCATTTAAATTGAGCGCACCGTTCGCGTTGAATTAATCGAAACCTAGTTAAAGTCCCTGATATACTCAAACCTAAATAGATTATCATTCTGTTTGATATGAAAAAACAAACAGTTTGAATAATGGACAAATTGATAATCAGCTTTTATATCAAACCTCTTATCATTTAAATTATAGACACCATCACAATCTACATGACCATATGGAGAAACTCTTCTAAACCTGTATTCCAAAGCATTATCTAAATCATATAATTCAAACCAAGCGCCAGCAGCAATACCACTTAACCATTGCGCATGTTCCTCCTTAACCTCATTATGCTTTGGTTTTAGTGTTCCGGTCAAACTTGGATTATAACCTTGAAGCCTATCTAAAAACAACCTTCTATTTTCTTTACTAACAGTTGATGTAAATTCTCTAATTTCGCCTTTATCAGATACTAAATAGACATAATCTTCAGTGTCAGATATAATGACGTTTCCAATAGTACTTGGCGTAAACCACTTGGACCGAATAAGTCGTCTTCTAATTTTATCATTTGTTACGGATGAAATTAATGTATCGGTAACAAAACGCGCACAATTACAAGCTTCCTTAATAAAAGCAGCATATCTAATAAAACCTAAAGACTGCATCTTGTCAATATGAGTTCTTGCAAATTCGTAATTCACCTCAGTACATAAAGACGCATACAAATTACCATCACCATGTGTTAGTTTAGGATGAGTTGCCAAGAATTCTAAAATCTCATGCAAATTTTCAATGTTATTATTTTGAATTTGAGCTATTAATGGAAAACTAAGTTCAAAATCTGTTTCTCTTCCTCTCACTCTACCATTAGGTTCTGAAGTGATATAACGGCCAAAATCGTGATATTCTAAAACACCTGTTTCCTTTTGAATTAAAACCAAAGCAGCATGACCTGCACGAACATGTTTTCTACTACCAATACTCAAAAATCTCAAAAACTTAGAATACCATTCTTCTGCATGAGAAACAATAGTTTCAGGATATGCCAAAGTTAAAATGAAGGCATTATTATCAGTCATATAATCAACGTAAATATTTAGTCAACAACTTACAAAAAGTTTCAGAGAACTATCAAATTTAGAGCATTCTAATATCTTATAATTGTTGTAAATTTGTACTCGAAAAATTTCGAAATAAATAATATTAAACAATAATCCACTTTTGTGGAAATACTAAAAAATTAAGAGATGGGAAAAGGATTCTTCAATGTACCAATCGCTGTTAATGAACCAGTGAAATCATATGCACCAGGTTCACCAGAACGCCAAGAAGTGTTAGACGAATACAAAGCAATGTATAACAGTAAGATTGATGTCCCACTTTATATTAACGGTAAAGATGTTAGTACTGGGAATACTAGAACCATGTCACCACCACATGATCATCAACATATTGTTGGAGAATACCATTTAGCGGAACAAAAACATGTTGAAGAAGCTATTGCCACTGCTTTAGAAGCTCGTAAAACATGGTCTCAATTACCATGGGAACACCGCGCTGGCATCTTCTTAAAGGCTGCCGAATTAATTGCTGGACCTTACAGAGCCAAAATTAATGCTGCTACAATGATTGCACAATCTAAAACAATTCATCAAGCTGAAATTGATGCAGCATGTGAATTTATTGACTTCTTGCGTTTTAATGTGCAGTTTATGACAGATATCTATGCCGAACAACCAGAAAGTACGAGTGATGCCTGGAATAGGATTGAATATAGACCACTTGAAGGTTTTACATATGCAGTAACACCATTTAATTTCACAGCTATTTCTGGAAACTTACCAGCTTGTATGGCGTTAATGGGAAATGTTGTTGTTTGGAAACCAAGTGACAGTCAGATATTTTCTGCAAAAATCATTATGGACGTCTTTAAAGAAGCTGGTGTACCAGATGGTGTCATCAATGTCGTTTTTGGTGACCCTGTAATGATTACAAATACAGTATTAGCTCACCAAGATTTTTCTGGATTACACTTTACCGGTTCTACATTCATCTTTAAAGAACTTTGGAAACAAATTGGGGAAAATATTCATACTTACAAGACTTACCCAAGAATTGTAGGTGAAACAGGTGGTAAGGATTTTATTATTGCTCATAAATCTGCAAATCCAAAACAAGTTGCTACAGCTATTTCTCGTGGTGCTTTTGAATTCCAAGGTCAAAAATGTAGTGCTGCTTCTAGAGCCTATATTCCTAAAGGTATTTGGGAAGATGTAAAGAATTTTGTTTTAGAAGATATCGCTTCATTTAAAATGGGTTCACCAGAAGACATGGGTAACTTTATTACAGCTGTCATCCATGAAGGGTCTTTTGATAAATTGGCGAAATATATAGATCAGGCAAAGACTGATAGTGATGCTGAAATTATCGCTGGTGGAGGTTACGATAAGTCTAAAGGTTACTTTATTGAACCTACTATAATTGTGACAACAAATCCAAAGTACACTACTATGGAAACTGAATTATTTGGACCAGTTATCACCATTTATGTGTATGAAGATGACGCTTATTCTGAAACTTTAAAAATGGTTGACGAGACTAGTGAGTATGCATTAACAGGAGCTGTAATATCTACTGATCGTTATGCTATTGATGAAGCTACAAAAGCTTTACAAAATTCAGCAGGAAATTTCTATATCAACGACAAACCAACTGGTGCAGTTGTTGGACAACAACCATTTGGTGGAGCAAGAGCTTCCGGAACAAATGATAAAGCTGGTAGTGCACAAAACTTATTACGTTGGGTGTCGCCAAGAATGATTAAAGAAACATTTGTAACTCCTACAGATTATAGATATCCGTTCTTAGGATAAGTATTATAAGATTAAAAAAAGCGCTTCTGTTGAAGCGCTTTTTTATTTATGCTTTAAAGGCAGGTAAATCACCTTCTTAGTTTCGAAAAAATCTTCTTCAAAATAATCAGAAAGCAAATAAGCTTTCACTGTTGTGTACTGCTTTAATT
Source organism: uncultured Flavobacteriaceae bacterium (assembly GCA_964517835.1). Taxonomy (GTDB): domain Bacteria; phylum Bacteroidota; class Bacteroidia; order Flavobacteriales; family Flavobacteriaceae; genus Winogradskyella. The sequence goes on from CAZFEV010000002.1 coordinate 37,704, forward strand.
CTTCTGATAAATCACCACCTTTAAGGTAAAGAATTCCATTTTTCAAATCGTTCTTTTGAGTTTTATCAATTTTGCCTTTTACCCATTTTGTAAACTCTGGCATAGCAGTTACAGCTCTACTCACTATAAAATCATAAGTGTCATCAATTGCTTCAACTCTACTATGCGTAGTTCTAATATTTGTCAATCCAATGGCTTCAGAAACAGCATTTATAACTTTAAGTTTTTTATTAATACTGTCAACCAAATGAAATTGACAATTAGGAAATAGTATTGCCAATGGCACGCCAGGAAAACCACCACCAGTACCAACATCGAGAATTGATGAACCTTCATTAAATGAAATAACCTTAGCAATACCTAATGAATGAAGTACATGTCTCAAATAAAGCTCATCAATATCTTTTCTAGAAATTACATTAATTTTAGAATTCCAGTCCTGATATAAGCCTTTCAGTGCTCCAAATTGTTCAATTTGCACATCTGTCAAATCAGGAAAATATTTTAAGATTAAATCCATGTACTTTTTTTTTGCAAAAATACATTATTTATGCATCTATAAATTATGTTAAAAACAAATAGCTTTTTTATTTATTCTTATCTTTGACTCAGATTAGCTAACAAACCCTTACTGGCGAAATACTAAATAACTAAGTATGAAACAACAAACCCTATCTTTTTCGAGAGTAGACTCTAAAAAATTTTTTAGAACCCTTAATAAACGCGTAAATAACTATTTTAAAGAGAATAACATAAAACGCACAGGCAATTGGCAACTATGGCTAAAAACTATTGTGATGTTTGCACTTTTCCTTACGCCTTATTTTTTATTACTCACTTTAGATATTCCTACTTGGGCTCAAATTCTACTTACAGTTGTTATGGGAGTTGGGATGGCAGGAGTTGGAATGAATGTGATGCACGATGGTAATCATGGAGCTTTTTCAAATAAAGAATGGATCAACCGATTAATGGGAAGTAGTATTTACATTTTAGCCGGAAATGTATATAATTGGAAAGTACAACACAATGTCCTTCACCATACTTACACAAACATTCATGGACATGACGAAGATTTAGACGCCGGAAGAATTCTTCGCTTTTCTAAACATGCAAAGTGGAAGAAGTATCACAAGTTTCAACATTATTATTCTATTCTTTTATATGGTCTACTTACCATAAATTGGGCAATTACTACAGATTGGCAACAAATGCGCAGATATATGAAGCGCAAGCTGTCTTATGGAAAATTCCCGAACCCTTTTGTAAACTGGAGTAAATTGGTAATTTCTAAAATGGTTTATGTGGCCATGTGGATTGTATTACCTATAATTCTTACTGATCTTGCTTGGTATAAAGTTTTAATTGGGTTTTTCTTAATGCATTATGTAGCTGGTCTTATATTGAGTGTCGTATTTCAATTGGCACATGTCATGGATGAAGCAGAAATGCCAATGCCAGATAAAGATGGTACTATGAAAAATACTTGGGCTATTCACCAGTTGAAAACTACCGTTAATTTTGGTGCAAAAAATTGGTTGGTTAACTGGTATACTGGCGGCTTAAATCATCAAGTAGAGCATCATATTTTCCCTAATATTAGTCATATTCATTATGGAAAAATTGCACAGATTGTGAAAGACACTGCAAAGGAATTTAATTTACCTTACAAAGAATACGAAACTACACGTAAAGCAATTGTCGCTCATTTTAAATTTCTAAAAGAAATGGGTACTAAACCAGCTCTACAAGTTTAAATTTACTATTACTAACATCATGAATCAACTTTCAGATAGAATTAATAATCTATCGACATCAGCTACCCTAGCTATGGCTGCCAAAGCCAGAGAATTAAGAGCAGAGGGAAAAGACATTATTGGATTAAGTTTAGGTGAGCCAGATTTTGACACGCCAGAATTTGTTAAGGAAGCTGCAATTAAAGCTATTAACGACAACTACAACAGCTATACACCTGTTGATGGTTATGGCGATCTAAAAAATGCTATTATCACTAAGTTTAAGAGAGATAATAATTTAGAATACACAGCATCTCAAATTGTGGTCTCTACTGGTGCAAAACAGGCGCTATACAATATTGCTTCAGTGATGTTAAATGATGGTGATGAAGTTATTTTGCCTTGTCCTTATTGGGTAAGTTACAGTGATATTGTAAAGTTAAATGGTGGAGTTCCTGTTGAAGTAAAGACAGATATCTCTAACGATTTTAAAATGACTGCTGACCAGCTTGAAGCCGCTATAACACCAAAAACAAAAATGCTTTGGTACAGTTCACCTTGTAATCCAAGTGGATCTGTTTATAGTAAGGAAGAATTAAGAGCTATTGCTGATATTTTAAAAAAACATCCAAATATCTACATTGTTTCTGACGAAATCTACGAACACATCAATTTCATTGGTGGTCACTTTAGCATTGCCGAGTTTGAAGACATGTATGACAGAACAATCACTGTGAATGGTGTCTCTAAAGCGTTTGCAATGACTGGTTGGAGAATTGGATATATTGGAGCGCCAGACTGGATTGCTAGAGCTTGTAATAAGATTCAAGGGCAAGTTACAAGTGGTGCAAATTGTATTGCGCAACGTGCGGTTATTGCCGCACTAGAAGCACCTGCGTCATCTATTCAATATATGGTAGATGAGTTTAAAGAGCGCAGAAAACTAATCCTAGGACTATTAGGTGAAATAGATGGTATTAAGGCTAATGAGCCAGAAGGAGCATTTTATGTATTCCCAAATGTATCTGCATATTTCGGTAAAACACTTAAAGGTAAAACCATTAATAATGCTTCAGATATGGCGTTATTCCTTTTAGAAGAGGCCAATGTGGCTACAGTAACTGGTGAAGCTTTTGGTAATCCTGATTGTATTAGAATTTCTTACGCTGCTTCGCAAGAAGAAATAAAAGAAGCGATAAGTCGTATTAAAGTTGCTTTAAGCTAAAACCGACTTAAATCATAAATTTAGAAGCTATAATGCCCTTGCATTGTAGCTTTTTTATTTAGAAAAATAACCAAATTAAAATTGAAATAACCATGACAGAGGTTACTACAACTTTCATCCATAGCTTTCGATTTTCTCTTCGAACTTTATTTTTAATCTCTAGCAGTAGTTCTGGTGAAGCTTTTGCAAAATTAAAATTCCCTCTTGTACCCTTATTATAGCCACCTAAAGTTTTTCTAAAACGTTTAGACTTATCGAGCATAATATTTTTATTGCTCTTCAATGTGCTTATCATAGATTCACTAAGAGGCATAATACATCTAATTTAAAAATTTAAACATAAATATCACTAAACCCATAGTTAATAAGCCGGTCACAACACCAACTTTCGTCATGCGTATTTTACGTTCTTTTTGTAATCGAGTTGCTATAGAATGAAGTTGGGCATCTGTAGCCTTCGGAAGATTATATTCTGTTTTCTTATTTGGATGATAACCTCCTAAAGTAAATTTTAAACGATCTCTTTTATTAAGTAATTTTTGATTATTCTTAATAATCGTCATCATAGAAGTTGAAGCCATAATTTCTAAAATTTTAGTTTGAATAAGACAATAATCCCCTAGAGTGCCATATTTAAATAGCCTCCGAAACAAAAGACATTAACCAAAGTCAATGTCATTTTAAATAGTTCTAATATTTAATTGAGAAGTCTAGTTCTAAAACATTGCTATTACAGCAATAAAAAAGACTGATAATTTAATAATGGCAGCGGTATGGTTTACCATTCTAAACTGCGAAGACTTTACACGTTGTTTGATACTAAATACCGAACGCTCAGTTGACGTTTTAAAGTTATCCTTTACTATGGATTTGTAATTGGTATTTAATAAACCATTATTTGTAAAATGACGGTTAATAACGGGTTCTGGTAAAGTTTCTAATTCTTGATTTAATACTAATTCCATGATTGATATATTTTGATTGGTTACATAGATATGACGGATAACCCAAAAAAATGTTACAACATCAGATGCTAGATTATCAATTAGTTACAATACAAAACAACCAAAATATCAGTAAAAATATAGGCTAGCTAAAATTAAAAAAAATTAAAAATTTATCGATTTCGCCAGAAAAATGGTGTGAAAAGAATAAGTACTGTGAACAATTCTAGACGTCCAATAAACATTAAAAATGAAGCCCACCATTGTCCCAAAGGAGGTAATTTTGCATAGTTATTTACTGGTCCAAACTCACCTAACGCTGGTCCAACATTACCTAAACTTGATGCGGACAAACCAATCGCAGATTCAAAGTCCATTTGAAACATCGAAAATACTAAGGCACCAATGATAAAGGATAACATATAGAGTATAAAGAATCCAAGAATTTTAAACACAATATCTCCTGAGATTGACTTCTCGTTGTACCTAACTGGAAGAATAGCATTAGGATGTAAAGAGCGTTTAAACTCTAAAAAGCCGTTTTTTATTAAGATGAGATGGCGCACTACTTTTACACCACCAGAAGTACTACCTGCAGATCCTCCTAAAAACATTAAACCAAAAAAGAATACCGTTAAAAATGGAGTCCATGCCGTATAATCAGCTGTTACAAAACCTGTAGTCGTTACAACCGCCAACACTTGAAACAAAGCATGTCTAATGGCACTTTCGCCTTCACCCAAAACCATTGGGTGATCAACCGTGGTTGTTGAAACATCAGCTCTAAAGTAAATTAAAAGCGCTGCTATTATTGTAAAATTAGCAATGAATTTAAAGTACAATTTAAACTCATCATCTCTTATAATCTTCACCACGTTACCTTTAAACAGATAATAACTCAAGACAAAATTAGTACCTGCCATAAACATGAAAAAGATAATAATGTATTGTATTGCTGGGTTATCATTCCAATGCGCAACACTAGCATTTTTGGTTGAAAAACCACCTGTGGACAACGTACTTAAGGCATGATTAATTGCATCAAAAAAGGACATTCCTGCCAGCTGAAGAAGTAATGTTTCAGCAACAGTATATCCAAAATAAATAAGCCATAAACGTTTTGCTGTATCTGTAATTCTAGGATGTAATTTATCACCGCCAGGACCAGGAGCTTCAGCCGCAAACAACTGCATCCCACCAACACCTAATAATGGTAGAATAGCAATAGCCAGAACAATAATTCCCATACCACCAATCCAATGGGTTGTACTTCGCCAAAACAAGACTCCTTCTGGCAACGCTTCTATATCGTTTATAATACTTGCACCTGTAGTTGTATAACCAGACATGGTTTCAAAAAAGGCACTGGTAAATGAAGGAATGGCGCCAGTCGTAAGATAAGGTAGTGTTCCGGTTAAAGACATGACAATCCAACCAAGGGTCACCACAATATAACCTTCTCTTTTATTCATTTCCTTGCGATGATTTTTAGTACCAATCATTGCAAATCCACCTAATAAAATAGTTAATAAACCAGCAAGAAGAATATTGAGGGTAACTCCATCTTTATAGATCAAACTAAATAGTGTTGCAATTAGCATAAAGCCACCATTAAACAACAACAGTAAGCCTAAAAAATGGAATATTATTTTGTAATTAAGTTTCATTAATTCAGCTTATGAGAAAAAGGCTTCTACTTCAGAAATAGATCTAGGCAAACAACACACCACTACGCGATCACCAACCTCAATTTTAAAACTTCCGATTGGTATCATCCCAACTCCATCTCGTATAACACCACCTAGAATTGCTGACCTAGGGAAATTTAAATCTTTAATAATCTTGTTCGTGATTTTAGATTTTGGTTTTACAACAAACTCCAACAACTCAGCATTCATATTAGTCAGCTTGGTCATCGCGACTACCTCACCTTTTCTGATGTATCTAAATATATTATTGGCTGCCAAAAGTTTTTTGTTGATTAACGTATCAATACCTATTGAATGAGACAACTGATAATAATCCATATTCTCTACCAAGGCTATTGTCTTTTTCACACCTTTAGACTTTGCCAAAAGGCAAGACATGATATTAGTTTCAGAATTACCAGTCACCGAGATAAAAGCATCCATGTCTGAAATATTTTCTTCTTCAAGAATTTCAACATTTCTTCCATCACCATAAATTACCAAAGCATTAGGCAAGTTATCCGCCAAATCCATGGCTACAGTCTTTTTATGCTCTACAATTTTTACATTGAATTTATTCTGACATAAATCTCTAGCCGTTTTGAAACCGATTTTACTTCCACCGAGAATCATAACGTTTTTCATATCAACCTTTGCCCTTGCAGAAAGTTCAAATAATTCCTCATCTCCACCTTTAGAGGTTACAAAAACAACTTTATCGCCTTCTTTAAACTGAGTATCACCTCTTGGAATAATAGTGTATTGGGTGCCATAACGCTGAATAGCGATAGGAATAAAATGCACTTCAGGAAACAATTCTGCAGCTTCTCTAACTGTTTTGCCAACAAAAGTTGCAGTTCTAGATAAGCGTAATCCTAACATTTTTAATGCACCACCTTCAAACTCATAAGTATCATTAAATCCATATTGATTTAGAAGCAATTCTATTTCAGATGCCGCTAAAGCCTCTGGTGAAATCAATTCATCAATACCAAATTGAGAAAAACCTATAACTTCTTTTTCTTCTAAAAATTCAGTGTTTGAAATTCTAGCAATGGTACGCTGCGCACCTAATTGCTTTGCAAGTACACTTGCAGTAATATTAGTGGTTTCTGAAGATGTTACAGCAATAAATAATGCTGCCAATTCAATACGAGCTTCTCTTAAAATGGAAATGGAAGTGGCATCTCCCTTTATTGTCTTAATATCTAAATGCTCATCGGCATAAATTAAGCTGTCTTTACTCGTATCTATAAGGGTTATCTCTTGCGACTCGTAAGACAGTAGTTTTGCTAAATGAAAGCCTACTTCTCCTGCGCCTGCGATAATTATTTTCATTATTGATGATTCAAATAAACGTACAAATATAGTAAGAATAATATGTTAAGACCTAGCTTCACTTCCTAAACTTAGTCTACCATAACACGCAACACAAATAAACATGACATGATATTTAATTTGCCATAACTTTAAATACTTTCAACTTTAAGGACTTATAACTAATACCTATATTTGTCAAAAATTTTTGATGGACGAAAAAGTTAAACCATACAAAGACAGTGATGCCTCTAAAAAAGAGCAAATCACCGAAATGTTTGATACGATTTCAAATGAGTATGATGGACTAAATAGAGTAATCTCTTTTGGTATTGACGTTAAGTGGAGACAAAAGGTTGTAAAACTTGTTACAGAAAAAAAACCAGAAAATATTCTAGATATTGCAACAGGTACAGGTGATTTAGCCATAAATCTCACTTCAACCAACGCTAAAGAAATCATTGGTTTAGATATAAGCGATGGTATGCTAGAAGTTGGACGACAAAAAATAAAAACCAAAAATCTAGACGGTATCATTTCAATGGTGATAGGAGATTCGGAAGATTTACCTTTTGAAGACAACACCTTCGATGCCATTACAGTAGCTTTTGGAGTTAGAAATTTCGAAAACTTAGAAACAGGCTTAGCTGAAATTTTAAGAGTCCTTAAACCAAATGGCATTTTTGTTATTTTAGAAACTTCTGTACCAACAAATCCAATATATAAATTTGGTTATAATGCCTATTCAAAATTGATATTACCAACTATAGGTAAAATCTTTTCTAAAGATAGAGTAGCTTATAAATACTTGAGCGAATCAGCCTCTAGTTTCCCATATGGTGAAGCTTTAAACAATATTTTAAGAAAAACAGGGTTTATAAATGTCGAAGATAAACCGCAAACCATGGGAGTGGCAACAATATATACCGCATCTAAAGGATAATATGAAACGAATTATTGTCATCTTAACGTTTTTATTGGCAACACAAAACAGTTCTGCCCAACTTTTCACCAAAGAAAAGGTCGCTAACAACATTGACAATTTAGATCAAAAACAATTGTCTTGGGGCTATTTCCTTGGGTTTAATCAATACGATTTTAAGTTTCAATACAATGAGAATCTTGAAGATATCTTAGTAGATAAAACGTTTGGATTTCACTTAGGACTCATTGGAGATTTACGCCTTAACAATTATATGAATTTAAGGTTAGAGCCAGGTGTTTTCTTCACTACCAGAAATTTACGTTATGACGAAAGCTATTTTGCTGGTATGGAATTTAATGACGCCGATTTATTGAGAGAAGTTAAATCGACTTACATCCATTTACCATTGTTATTGAAAATTTCTACTAAACGTATCAATAACTTTAAGCCTTTTATTATTGGTGGTATTTCAACTGCTCTAAATTTATCGAGCAATCAAGACAATCCTGATGATAATAGCTCTGGTGAATTTAGAATGCAAAAAAATACGTTGTTTTACGAACTCGGTTTTGGTATTGATTTATACCTACTTTACTTTAAGTTTACACCTTCAATACGTGCTATTTTCTCATTTAATGATGAAATCATAAGGGATGCTGACCCTAATAGTCCATGGACAGGCAATGTCAATCAGATGCAAACAAGGGGAATTTTCATCAACTTTACATTTCAATAGTTCGTCGCATAAACTCGCTTAAAACTATAGCTGTTGCATTAGCAACATTTAAACTTTCAGTATCGCGTTGATCACCAAACTGAGGAATGGTGAGCTTAGTGTTTATTTTACTAGTTATTGCCTCAGATATACCATTAGCTTCATTACCCATAATTATGATTCCAGAAGTTGGCAAGGACGTATTGTAAATATTTTGACCATTCATAAAGGTTCCAAAAATTTCGGCTGAAGTCTCTTCTAAAAAATGATTCAAATTAAGATAGGAAATATTTACACGAGACAAAGAACCCATTGTAGCTTGAACCACTTTTGAGTTATAACAATCCACTGTATTCTCACTACAAACCAAATCTTTAATCCCATACCAATCGCACAATCGTATTATTGTGCCGAGATTGCCAGGATCTCTAACATCATCTAATGCAACTACAAGCGCATCAGTAAGTATTGCCTTTGGTTTAGGAGTTTTAAAAACAGCCAACGCTGTATTTGGGGTTTTCAAAGAAGAAATCTTTTTTAAATCATTAGAAGAAATCTCAAAAGTAAGTGCTTGTGGAGCATTGAATTGATCCACCGTTGTATAAATTGATTCTAATTCAAATTCAGAATTAAGAAATTCCTGAATACCTTTTATGCCTTCAACGGTAAATAAACCATGTTGTTGTCTGTATTTTTTTTGAGATAAACTTTTAATTAACTTTATTCTGTTCTTTGATAACATTAAAATGTCTTTACATTTGTTAGTGTTAATACAAAGTAAACCAATTTTGGACTAATTTTTGTTTACAAGAATCAATATCTAAAAAAACATCTCTCTTTTGAAGCTAGCGCTAAGCATGTTAATCCATCATAAATTGCACAATAAAACTTGTAGCGCGTTCTGCTTCTTACTGCTATTTATTCTATTTAGTTCTTGTAATGTCGTAAAGCGTGTAAAGCAGGATGAACATCTTATTACCAAAAACACCATCGTTGAAGATGGAAAAGTGATTAAAGACGAACGAATTAACAATATTATCATTCAGAAAACGAATTCTGGAATGAATACGTTTTTTGGTTTGCCTTTAAGATTACATATATATAATCTGGCTAGACCAAATATAGATTCTATTCTTCAAGCTAAAGTTCTGAGCGATTCTTCTAAAGTAAATTGGAAGTCTAAATTATTCTCTAAAAAACAATTTGATAGAGAGATCAACTCTAGAAAAAACTTCAATAGTTGGCTTAAAAGAACTGGTGAGGCACCGACAATACTTAACGAATCTAAGACTGAAAAAACAGTAAACAACCTGAGAAAATATTATTACAGAAAAGGCTGGTTTAATAATACTGTAAGCTATGATATTAAAAAAGATAGCTCAAAACGTGCTGAAGTTACTTATAACATCACTAAAAAAACACCATATGTCCTCGACTCTATTACACCTATAATTAGTAGTCCGCTCATTGATTCATTATATCCAAAATTCATGAAGTCTTCATGGCTTAAAAAAGGAGAACAGTTTGATGCGGAAAACTATGAAAAGGAACGAGAACGAATAACGGCATATTTAAGGAATTCTGGTTTCTATTATTTCGGTCAAGATTATATTCGTTTCAATACAGACACGATAGACACTAATTATAAAGTTAATACAGAGCTGAAAATAGCAAATCGCTCAATACGAAACGATGACTCTACAACCGTTGCTCCTTTTAAGCCATATAAGATTAAGGAAGTAAATATTTTCACTGACGAAAGTTTCGCTAACCAAAATCAACCCATACGAGATAGTGTCTTTTATAAAGACTACAATCTTTATAGTAAAAACAAATTACGCTTTAGACCACGAGCTTTAACTGATGCTGTTTTCTTAAATAAAGGTGATATCTATAGTGATTTAGCAAGAAGTAGGACATCGCGCTACCTCAACGATTTGCAGATGTTTAGGTATCCTAGCATAGAGTTTATTGAAAATAGTAAAGACACAACGCTTACGGCAAACATCTATTTAGAACCAAAGAAAAAATATCAATTAGGTTTTGATTTTGATGTAAGCCAAAGTAATATTCAAACTATAGGATTTTCAGTAACACCTGGATTAAAAATCAGGAATGTCTTTAGAGGAGCAGAAAGTATTGAAATAAGTGGAGTTGCAGCTATTGGTGCTTCTAAAAACAGAACTGATGATGTTACAAGTTTTTTTGATATTAATGAGTTTGGTGGAAATTTAAGATTAAATATTCCTAGGTTGTTTACTCCTTTTAATACGGATAGTATTATCCCAAAGTACATGTCTCCAAGTACGGCAATAAACATATCTACAACCGGCCAGCAAAATATTGGTCTAGACAAACAAACCCTTTCTGGTCTTTTGAGTTATAACTGGGAACCTTCACGATCTGTGTCGAACACCTTAGAGTTATTTAATGTTCAATTTGTTAAAAATCTAAGAACAAGCAACTACTTCGGGGTTTATTCTACTTCTTTTGGAAGATTAAATAGTATTGCTAGAAATATCAACTATATAAATTCTGATGAAAGTTTAAGAGATGATTCACTACCAAACAGATTTTCTCCAGCAGATCAATTTATTTCTGATGTATTATCAGGAAACACCAGCTTAACCAATTCTGATGACGACTTCATTGCCGTTAACAATATAGAAGAGCGCAAACAACGACTCACAGAAAACAACCTTATCTTCTCTACAAGTTTTGATTATAAGAAAGATAAACGTACCAATATATTTGATAACGATTTCTCAGTATTTAAGTGGCATGTTGAGCTCGCAGGAAACTTATTATCTAATCTTTCAGAAGTATTTGGTGCACAACCTAATCCAGATGGCAACTACGAAGTATTTGGTGTGGTGTTTTCACAGTATTTTAAAACCGAACTTGACTATGTGAAGTACTTTGATCTTGGTGGTAGCAATATATTCGCATTTAGAAGTTATGCAGGGATTGCTATTCCTTATGGAAATTCTGAAAGTATTCCGTTTGCTGAAAGTTTCTTTGCTGGTGGACCCAACGACAACAGAGCATGGACAGCCTACAACCTAGGACCTGGAAGCTCTAGAACGACTAATGAATTCAACGAAGCCAATTTTAAAATTCATTTGAGTGCCGAGCAACGATTTGATCTCTTTGGGGACGTTAAAGGCGCCTTGTTTGTAGATGCCGGAAATATTTGGAACGTCCTTGATAATGTCGAAGACGACAACGCCACATTTACCAGCTTTAACTCACTTAGAAATATTGCAGTCGGATCTGGGTTTGGACTGCGATATGACTTTGACTTCTTTGTACTGCGCTTTGATACAGGATTCAAAACATACAATCCTGCTCTTAACAGTAACAGATGGTTTACAGAATATAACTTCAAAGATGCCGTCTATAATATTGGTATCAACTATCCATTCTAAAACTATATCGTTTTCGGTATTTTATAGTGTATTTATCTGATTAAAGTCAGTTTTTAGTATTTAAAATTATGTATTTTTGAGGTCTAAAATTATTTCAATCACATTGTTATGAGTCATAATATTAAACCTGGAGTTGCAACAGGTAAAGAAGTTCAAGAAATTTTCAAACTTGCAAAAGAAAAAGGCTTTGCATTGCCTGCAGTTAATGTCATAGGATCTAATACCATTAATGGTGTTTTGGAAACTGCAAAAGCATTAAATGCACCTGTTATCATTCAATTTTCAAATGGTGGTGCACAATTTAACGCTGGTAAAGGTTTAGGAAATGATGACCAAAAGGGTGCAATTGCCGGATCTATAGCAGGAGCAAAACACGTACATCAAATGGCAGAAGCTTATGGTGTACCTGTAATTTTACATACAGATCACTGTGCAAAGAAACTTTTACCTTGGATCGATGGTTTATTAGATGCTAGTGAAAAGCATTTTGCTGAAACTGGTAAATCTTTATTCAGTTCACATATGATTGATTTATCGGAAGAACCATTAGAAGAAAACATCGAAATCTGTAAGCAATACCTTGAACGTATGAGTAAAATGGGTATGACTTTAGAAATTGAATTAGGGATTACAGGTGGTGAAGAAGATGGTGTTGACAACAGTGATGTTGATGCATCAAAATTATACACACAACCAGAAGAAGTGGCTTACGCTTATGAAGAATTAAGTAAAGTAAGTGATCAATTTACAATTGCTGCTGCCTTTGGTAACGTGCATGGGGTTTACCGACCAGGAAACGTAAAATTAACACCAAAAATCTTAAAGAATTCTCAATCTTACATTACAGAAAAGTATAACGTAGGTGAAAACCACATCGACTTTGTATTCCATGGTGGTTCTGGTTCTACAGTTGAAGAAATTAGAGAGTCTATTGGTTATGGTGTCATCAAAATGAATATCGATACAGACATGCAATGGGCATTCTTAAGTGGTGTAAGAGACTATGTAGAAGAAAAGTCTGACTATCTTCAAACTCAAATCGGAAACCCGGAAGGTGACGATGTACCAAATAAGAAATATTATGACCCACGTGTGTGGTTAAGAAAAGGCGAGCAAGCTTTCGTAGAAAGACTTAAAAAAGCCTTTGAAGACTTAAATAATGTAGATACCTTATAGGTCTTTCTTATATAAAAATTCAAAACCCATTTAAGCTATAAAACTAGTTTTGATGGGTTTTCTTTTTTAATATATTTACCCACTGAAAAAAGGCTAGGCTTTTGCGTTTCATTAGAAATAAGTAATTTTGCCTACCTTAGTTTCACAAACACTAACTAACTAAACACCTTGTAATCTAATATCTAGAGTATTACGATTACAAACCACAAAAAGCAATTGATATGACGGCTTGGTTTAAACGAAAAGATAAAGGAATTCAAACCTCTACTGAGGAAAAAAAAGACACTCCCAAAGGGCTTTGGTACAAGTCTCCAACTGGTAAAATAATTGACACAAAAGAACTCGAACAAAATTTTTATGTAAGTCCAGAGGATGGTTATCACGTAAGAATTGGTAGCAAAGAGTATTTTGAAATCTTATTTGATGACAATAAATTCAAGGAATTAGATGCAGGTTTGACCTCAAAGGATCCGCTAAAATTTGTGGACACCAAAAAATATCCTGACCGACTAAAAGCAGCTCAAGAAAAAACAAAACTGAAAGATGCGGTAAAAACAGCAGTAGGTAAATCTAAAGGAGAAGATTTGGTTATAGCTTGTATGGACTTTGGTTTTATTGGTGGTTCTATGGGAAGTGTTGTTGGTGAAAAAATAGCACGTGCTGCCGATTATTCATTAAAGCATAACATTCCATTTATGATTATTAGTAAATCTGGTGGTGCACGTATGATGGAAGCCGCATTATCTTTAATGCAATTGGCTAAAACGTCTGCAAAACTTGCACAGTTGGCAGATGCTGGTATACCATACATATCCTTATGTACAGATCCTACTACAGGAGGAACAACAGCTTCTTTCGCCATGTTAGGCGATATTAATATTGCTGAGCCTGGTGCATTAATTGGGTTTGCAGGTCCACGTGTTGTTAGAGATACCACAGGTAAAGAATTACCAGAAGGTTTCCAAACATCAGAATTTCTTCTTGAACATGGTTTCCTAGATTTTATTAGTCACAGGAAAGACCTAAAAGACAAAATCAATTTATATATCGATTTAATAAAAAACCAAGCCATAAGAGCTTAACACATTATAACAATAAGAAAAAGAGGTATTTAACCTCTTTTTTTTATGGACACCATTTTTATTTGTCGTTTTTTTGATGTTACTTGTTAACCTTTTACAAACTATTTGTACAAATAATAAACTCTAAAAAATTGCATTATGAAACTTCTAAAAAAAACAAGCATTCTTTTATTTATATTCTGTATTAGCTTCTCATGTGACGAAATTGATGAATTGACCGAGTTTGACATCTCTACAGATTATGAGACCACAATCGAAGTGTCAGTTCCTGCAGGAGAGGATTTAACATTCTCAGATGCTACTACTATTGATTTGGTATCAGACCAAGATATTCAAGATAACTTAGATGCTGTAGAAAACATTGAACTGAATTCACTGACTTACGAAATTGATAATTTTGTTGGTGTTGAAGGTGCAATGATTACAGAGGCTGCAGTGACTGCTGCCGGTATTACGGTTAATGTAGCTGATATTAATTTGCAAGCAGCTGACGCGAGCAACCAACAATTTGTTATTGCAGACACAGCTTTATTAAATACTATTGCAAGTACACTTCAAAATACAACTACAGTTACTGTAACACTCACAGGAACAGTAAATGAAGCTCCTGTAGATTTTGAAGTTATACTTCGTTTAGATATTACAGTAACAGTTGACGCAGGTTAAAAACAACTTATTACATAACATAAAAAGCGAGCCTAACGGCTCGCTTTTTTTAATCAATCAATCTAAAAATATACTAGTAAAAACTAGTTAAGTGTTATCGGAATTTCAGTCCCATTATTAAAAGTAAATGTGGCTTGATTATCGCAACTACCATCACCAAAATCAAAGATTCCACCAAAATTAGTACGTTGCACATCCACAGACCCACTCACAATATTACTACACGTTGCTTCGCGCCTTAAAGCTGTTATAACCTCATACGTATGTGTGTTACCATTTACAAAATTAGCTGTCCAATCGCCAGTAATCTCAAATACATTATCTGTGTAAACACCTGTTCCAAAACCTTGAATCCATTCTCTTATACGTGTGCCTTCTCTAGAAGCTTGTACTCCATTTGGCCAAATTACTGTAAGGTCTAAAGTATGTGTAAATTGTGGATTACCATTAGCATTAGATAATTCTCTCAAGATAGTTCTGCTACCTAAAACTTGTTTTGCATCAAAAGTAAATGCCACCAAATTGTAGTTAATCATAATTTGCTGTGCTTCAGGATCTCTGGTATAATCAAAAACGATTTGACCAGTTAACACATGTCCATTAACTATACAACCTTCTGTCCCAAAATCTAGGGTCACTTCTCTATAATTTTGCTGAGCGACTATGGTAATTGTCACACATTCAGGAATACCACTTGTATAACTAGATCTACCCGATTCGCTTATTTCTTGTTGTTCGTAGGCCTCGATCACCAAGTCACCTAATGTATCATCTATTTGATCTATTTGGGAAGCGCGCTCAACTTCTGTGATATCTTGTTGTATGTCATCAGCTTCATTTGTGGCATCATCAGAACATGATGTACTAATAAACCCTAATAATAAAAGGCTAAATAATCCTCTTAATAGGTCTTTTTTTAAAGTGAAATTTAATAAGTTCATGATTTTATTATTTGCGTTACTATGCTACTAAGACTTTCACCTTTTAAAAAGGTTTAATACCGTTTATCGAAAAATGAAAAGAATCTTCTGAATAGATTGTAAATCGTTAAAAATTACTATATTTGCCGCCTGAAAGAAGGACTTTCAAACATACATAACAATCATTTACAATAATATTAGAATGTATTTATCTAAAGAAACAAAAGAAGAAATCTTCGCAAAACACGGTAAAGGAGCAAACGATACTGGTTCTGCAGAAGGACAAATTGCGTTATTCACTTACAGAATTAATCACTTAACTGAGCACTTAAAACAAAATCGTAAAGATTTTAACACTGAGCGTTCGTTAGTAAAATTAGTAGGTAAGCGTCGTGCATTACTAGATTACTTAACAAAGAAAGATATCATGAGATATCGTGCTATTGTTAAAGAATTAGGTTTAAGAAAATAATATTAAAAGAGGCTTTCGAGCCTCTTTTTGTTTTAAGTTACGTGTCATTACGAGGAGTGTAACGACGTGGTAATCACTTCAAAAAGATTGCCACATCACGACAAAAGTCGTGATTCGTAATGACAACAAAAGAAGAAGCTACATAGGTTTTTCACTGGTCACTCAACAACAACTACACACAACAACACAACCTTGACCACCGAAACGCAAGTGAAGGTGGTGACCATTGTTTAACAAGATTTTGATTTAGCTGTCATGCTGAGCGCAGTCGAAGCATCTCTTTATCAAAACGAATTAAAAAATTTATGATTCCAAAAACTTACAAAGAGGTCATTGACCTTGGTGATGGTAGAGAAATTTCTATCGAAACCGGAAAATTAGCAAAACAAGCGCATGGTAGCGTTGTGGTGCAATCAGGTAAATGTATGTTACTATGTACTGTAGTATCCAATTACCATCAAGCAGATGTTGACTTTTTACCATTAACAGTAGATTATAGAGAAAAATTTGCTGCTGCTGGTCGTTATCCTGGTGGTTTCTTTAAAAGAGAAGCAAGACCTAGTGATGGTGAAGTATTAACAATGCGTTTAGTGGACCGTTGTTTACGTCCATTATTCCCAAAAGATTATCACGCAGAAACTCAGGTAATGATTCAGTTAATGTCTCACGACCCAGAAGTTATGCCAGACGCAATGGCTGGTTTAGCGGCTTCTGCTGCAATTCAGTTATCAGATATTCCTTTTGAAACTGCTATTTCTGAAGTAAGAGTTGCTCGTGTGAATGGTGAATTTATCATTAATCCTTCTTTTGCGCAATTAGCAGAATCTGATATCGATATGATGATTGGTGCTTCTGCTGATTCTGTAATGATGGTAGAAGGTGAAATGGATGAGATTTCTGAAGAAGAAATGGTTGAAGCGATTAAAGCTGCACACGAAGCTATTAAAGTACAATGTGATGCACAGTTAAGATTAGCTGAAGCATTTGGTAAAAAAGAAACTCGTGAATATGAGCCAGAAGTTGAAGATGAAGATTTAGCTAAAAAGATTCATGACATGGTATATGACAAAACATATGCTATTGCAAAAGCAGGTTCTGCAAAACACGAAAGAGGCGCTGCGTTTAGTGAAATTAAAGAAGAAGTTTTCAATTCATTCTCTGAAGAGGAGCAAGATGAGTTAGGAAAATTGATTCATAAGTATGTAGCAAAAGCACAAAAAGAAGCGATTAGAAACTTAACCTTAGATGAAGGTTTACGTTTAGATGGTCGTCAAACTACAGATATTAGACCAATCTGGTGTGAAGTAGATTACTTACCATCAACTCACGGTTCTGCGATTTTTACACGTGGTGAAACTCAAGCATTAGCAACTGTAACTTTAGGAACATCTAGAGATGCTAATATGATTGATATGCCATCTTACGAAGGTGAAGAGCGTTTCTATTTACACTATAATTTCCCACCATTCTCAACTGGTGAAGCAAGACCTATTAGAGGAACATCTCGTCGTGAAGTTGGTCACGGAAACCTAGCACAACGTGCTTTAAAAGGAATGGTTCCTGATGATTGTCCTTACACAGTAAGAGTTGTATCTGAAGTATTAGAATCTAACGGTTCTTCTTCTATGGCAACAGTGTGTTCTGGTACTATGGCTATGATGGATGCTGGTGTACAATTAAAGAAACCTGTTTCTGGTATTGCTATGGGATTAATTTCTGATGGTGATAAATATGCTGTATTATCTGATATTTTAGGCGATGAAGACCACTTAGGTGATATGGACTTTAAAGTTACTGGTACTGCAGATGGTATTACAGCAACGCAAATGGACATAAAAATTAAAGGTTTATCATACGAAATCTTAGTGAAAGCATTAATGCAAGCTAGAGATGGTCGTTTACATATATTAGAGAAGTTAACTGATACGATAGCTTCACCTAATGCAGATGTTAAAGACCATGCACCTAAGATGATTACAAGACGTATACCAAACGATTTAATTGGTGCGTTAATTGGTCCTGGTGGAAAAGTGATTCAAGAGCTTCAGAAAGAAACAAATACGACTATTGTTATTGAAGAAGACCCAGTAACTGAAGAAGGTATTGTAGAAATTTTAGGTGTTGGTGCAGAAGGCATTGCTGCTGTAGAAGCTAAGATTGATGCTATGATGTTTAAGCCTGAAGTTGGTAGCGTTTATGAAGTAAAAGTGATTAAAATGTTAGATTTTGGAGCTGTAGTAGAATACACTGAAGCACCAGGAAATGAGGTTTTACTTCACGTAAGTGAATTAGCTTGGGAACGTACTGAAAATGTGTCTGATGTTGTAAACATGGGAGATGTATTCGATGTTAAATATTTTGGGATAGACCAAAGAACACGCAAGGAAAAAGTATCTCGTAAAGCTATTTTACCAAAACCAGAAGGTTGGCAGCCACGTCCAAAACGTGACAACAACAGAGACAATAAAGGTGGAAGAGACAATCGTAATCGCGATAATCGTAAACCTAGACAAGATAGAAAAGAAGATTAATGCTTTTTGAAATCATAAAATAAAACCTCACCATTTGGTGAGGTTTTTTTTATTAAAAGCTGTAAAGTAATCTTGGCGTAATTGCGATACTACCAATATCTTCTTGTAAAGCACCTTCAATCTTATAAGGTGAATAATTGAGACCTACACTCAAGGTAAATTCATTGTTATTTTTAAATGTCTTAGAGTAATCTAGACTCGGAGACACTAAAAACGCAGTGATGACCTCGTACTTATTTCTGTCTTCGGAAGTATCGAAAAAATCAGTATTTCTAGCATCTGTAGTAATTACTGAAGCACCAAGACCTAAACCTAACACTAGCTTTTTGGTTTGTGATGCACTCATGTTTTTCTTAAACCTCAATATCGGGTTGAATAAAAAAGCAGCATTGGTTTCCACAATATCAGATGTGCGTTGATATTCAAAAGATTGTTTTTGTTCTGGGATAACCAATTGCATCGCTAATTCTAAAGATTTAGAATCAGTTACTGGAAAATCTAGACTCAATTCCACCAAAGGAGATATTCCAAAATGGTTACTTAATTCTCCTTGCGGGACTAAAACACCACCACCAATTTTAAAGGTTACAGTTTTCCAATAATTACCAAACATATCATATGGTTTATAATCATTTTGTTTTACTAAGGTGTCATTCTGCCCAAAAAGGGAAAAACTTAATAATAATACGATTAGTGTGATTGCATGTTTCATATCAGTGTGATTTAAATTCATTTCAAAATTATTGCTATATTCACAACTAAATTGACCTAAAACGCAAAATCGAAATTTATTTTTTGTGTTTTTCACAAATTTTTAAATGATGTATGAACAGCGATTATTAGAGTTATTAAAAGCAAACCTCTCATCTAATACGTCACTTAATGATGCCATCGCAACAGCATTAGACATAAGCTATGACGCTGCACATCGACGTACCTCAGGCAAAAGCAAACTATCCTTAGAAGAAAGTGTGCGCCTTGCAAAGTATTATGACCTATCTCTAGATCGCTTGTTTGAAAACACTCAAGCAAACATTATCGCTGTAGAAAAAACCAAAACCATAGATAGCGAAAGTGAGTTAAAAGAATATTTTGATACTTCATACGAATCTTTAAAACCACTATTAAACCAAAAGGACAGTCACATTCTATACTCGGCAAAAGACT
The DNA here is from genome assembly GCA_964517835.1 of uncultured Flavobacteriaceae bacterium. Classification (GTDB taxonomy): domain Bacteria; phylum Bacteroidota; class Bacteroidia; order Flavobacteriales; family Flavobacteriaceae; genus Winogradskyella. The sequence goes on from CAZFEV010000002.1 coordinate 57,696, forward strand.
TACCTTTGTTCTACACTTTAGAAAACAACACTTTAAGTCGCTTTAAAATGTTTGTTTGGTTAAAACTCTTAGACCTAACAATGAGCGATAAAGGTTTTGAAAGCTTTTCTTTAAAGGTTGATACCTTAGAATCTGCAAAAGCATTAGGTGGACTTTATAAAGACCTCAATACCTCAGAAATTTGGGATATTACTACCATTAACAGTACACTAAAACAGATTTACTTCTATTACGAAGCAGGTCATATGGATACCACAACTGCGTTACAACTCTGTGACGAATTACAGGCTTTAGTCACATCTATTTCTACCCAAGTTGCTCCAAAAAACGATAAATATTTATTCTATTATAACGAACTACTATTAATGAATAATAATGTACTCGTCTCTACACCTCAAAAACAGTCCTTATTTGTGCCATTCACCATCTTATCCTACTATCAAACATCAGATAAAAAAACATGTGAAGAGGCTGAAGCATTTTTGAAGAAACAGTTGCAAAGTTCCAAATTGTTAAATACAGCCGGTGAAAAAGAAAAGCGAAGTTTTTTTAACAAATTACATTCTAAAATTGAAGCACTTCAGCAACTCATTAAAGCCTCTCAAATATTAAATTTTGAATAATCTTTCTTGCAATTAGAAGCGTATTAATTAGGGTTAAAAAATTATCATTTGCTAAAAACGTTCGGATTTGTGTCATTTTTTATTGATGTAGGTTAGTATCGGCGCGCAGATTTAAATTTCAGTAAGGTTTTTTAATACTTTTATTTTCGTTAACCCATTTTTACCCTTAGAGATTTGAAAAATTGCAGTCTAAAACCTTTACGTTTCCCTCGTTATATTTCGACTATTTTCGATTCGAATTTCAACGACATTTTATTAGTATTCCTTTCTAATTTAAAAGCATACATCATTGCGTTTACAATTCTACTGACTAGTAATGTTTCACAATCTCAAGAAACACTAAATTCACACGAAGCTGACTCTATTCTAGAACATGCTTTCGGTAAAATGATAATAAGCGGCAACTTTGAAAACACTTTAAAGGACATGAATAAAGTGTTGGAATATGGTAAACGAGAAAAAGACTCCTTTTATATTTCTTTGGCTTATTTTAATCTCGCAATCATTTATAGTGAGCATAATGAGTTACTAAAAGCCAAACATTATTTTAATGAGGCTATCAAATCGGAACCAACCGAAGATGTTTCTCACATTTACAATGGCTTAGGAAATGTACACCTAGAATTAAAAGACACCATTAACGCCTTAACATATTACTATAAAGCTCTAGAATTAGAAGCTAAATATGAATATTCTGGTGCAACGGACAACAATATTGGTGCTCTTCTTATGCGAATGGGAAAGCTAGAAGAAGCTAAAATACATCTTCAAAATGCCATTAGTCATTATGACTCAAATTACTATCAACCAGAAATCTTTATAGATGCTAATTTAGACCTTGCTTGTATCGCTATCTCAGAAAAAAACTATCAAGATGCATTTTGGCACCTAAAACAGAGTGATTCCCTAGCGTCATCACTTAAAAATCACTATGCACTATTTGAGTCCGAAAGACATAAAACTGAGATTTACAAAGCGTTAAACCAAAACACCAAAGTTTTAAGCTCACAAGAACATCAAATTCAGTTACTTGAAAATATCAATAGACAGCAAGACTCCCTATATACTAAAAACTTAGACCTCGAACTGAATGTTCTTAAACAACAAAACACCATAGAACTTAATAAACAAATTAGCCAAGCGCAAGCGGAAAAACTACTGCATTCTCGAATGTTATCCATTTTTAGTATTTGTCTGGTGGTTATTCTTGGATTGTTTTCCTTTATTCTTTTTAAAAACAAAGAAAGACGTAAAAAACTCAATGCACTTCTTGTAGAGCGCAATACATCACTTATTAAAGCAAAAGAAGAAGCCGAATATGCTTCTAAATTAAAAGAAACCTTCTTCTCAACCATTAGTCATGAGCTGAGAACACCATTATACGCCGTAACCGGAATCACAGATATTTTACTAGAGGAGAACCAGGACAAATCTCAACAAGATAAATTAGAAGTATTAAAATCATCTGGTGAACATTTATTGTCGCTAATTAATAATGTATTACACATTAATAAACTCGACAGCAACAAAATTGAACTCAATCCAACTGTGTTTTGTTTCAAAAAATTAGCTAATGACATTAAGAGTACCTTACATTTTATTGCTGAAGAAAACCACAACAAACTTATTGTAAATGTTGATGATGACATACCACCAAACATTACAGGTGACATTTTAAAGATAAAACAGGTATTAATCAATCTGGTTAATAATGCCTTAAAATTTACCCACGATGGTACTGTAGTGCTTTCTATCAAATTAGTCTCTCGTAATTCTGAACTTGCAAAAATTAAAGTCTCAGTAGCAGATACTGGTATTGGAATTCCTGAAGAATTACACGAAAAGATTTTTGAGGATTTCTATCAGCAGTCTATGCAATTAGAACGTAATTATGAAGGCACAGGTCTCGGATTGCCAATCGTTAAAAAATTATTGCATGCCATGGACAGTAAAATTGCTGTTCAAAGTAAACCCAATGTAGGTACAACCTTTGATTTCACCTTACCTCTAAGATTATCTAAGGTACGCCAAATCGATGAAAAAGAAACCACTGCAAACCCAACAGAGCTTGAAGGTAAACACTTCCTTTGCGTAGATGACAATGCCGTAAATCAAATGATTACTAAACGTTTACTTACAGGAAGAGGAGCTACAGTTACCATTGCAAATAATGGATTAGAAGCCATTAGTTTGGCCAAACAAAATGAGTTCGATGTTATTCTTATGGACATCCATATGCCAAAAATGAATGGTTATGAGGCCACACAAAACATTAGAACCTTTGATGAAACCACGCCGATTATTGCCCTTACTGCTTTAAAGATTGATGATGACAAAAATGACGTATATAAATGTGGTATGAATGACGTTATTGTAAAGCCATTTATCATTGAAAACTTCTTTCAAAAAATAAACAATCACCTTAGCGAAACCAAAGCTAGCTAAGGCGATTCATTTTTATAAAATTAGAAGCTCATCAACAAACTCGCTGAAAGGCCTGTTGCTTCTGGCACAAAACGACATACACCACCAACACAAACTAATCCGGCACGCTGTCTTCCATAATTTAAAGAGAATCTTGTGGCACCTTTGGTATAACTTCCACCGAAGTTATAGTAGTGAATTTTTTCTGTACTACTATCTGTTCCGCTATTGTAAATATCATTAGCATAAATAGAAAACTTGGTATTGAAATTGTATTCTACTACACCACCAACCCAATCGTGACTGTCTGTATTAGACCATAATTTTTGTAATACCAAACGTAAAGATTTCCCTTTACTACCGAGCTTGTGTTGACTTTCTAATGCGACAATATTGGTTTCTATCTGTTCACCTGAAAAATTATCTTCAATGGTTCTTTGGTTATAATACTGATTCACGTAATATATAATTGAATTCCAATTTTTAGACCATTTCTTACGCATTTCAAAACTAATATCAGAGAAGTACTTCGCACCAAATCCTAAATAATCAACATCGTACTCTAGGTTAGCAAAATCGTAATCTCCTTTAAGGCCAGCCCAATATGAGGCATTAAATGCTAATTTGGTACCGTATTTACCACCTAGCGGAGTACCCTTTTTGATTTTATAGAACACATCTACTTGTCCACCAATTTCACCGGCTTCCATGAGTTGTGGATCAGCAAAAACGACCTGCGATTGCGCTTGATATACAAAGATGTTAGTTAATAAATAATCGTGCTGTTTTGTAAGACCAGGTGTAAAGTTGACATTATTTTCTAAAAATACATTACCTGTGGTTCCTCGTTCTGAAAAGAACCCCATATTTTCAAGTCTCCTGAACGTAGCATCTACACCGAATCCCTTTGCAGAATAACCTGCATTCACTAAAAGTGCATTACCTGGATTAACAAAATTATCCAAAAGTTGTCCTGAGAACACATACACGTCTTCTGACTTAGTGACATATTCTGCACCTGCATAAAAACTTCCTGAAGACACATCTATTCGTCCAGAAAACGCATTGGTCAACTCATCAAAACTAGGATCTTCAATATCAGTTGCTTCATTTCGCCCAACATAACTAAAACCAAGGTTTATTGATGTATTTTCAAATTTCAAAAGGTTTGACACATCAAACTCTGTATTAAACCCATAAATCTCACCTTCTGAGGTTTCAAATCCATAGCGCTGTTTTCCATATAGCCCTGTCAAACTCAAAAACTCAAAGGGTTTTAATTTTAACCTTCCACCTAAAAGGGCATTGTTAATTCCAAGTTGTCTATCCTCCCAATTTCTTAAAATTAAACCGCTGCCAAATTGCTCATAAAAATGTCCGACATTTGCCTCTAATTTTTTGCCGTTATAATTTAATGAATAGATACCAAGATCTGTACCTTCAAATCGTGGGGAATAATTCAAAATAGCTAAAGGTTGATAGGATTCTATTTGAACCGTCGCTGTAAAGTTCTTTAGAAAATCATAATCAATCTTCAGATAAGAATTCGTTCTCAGGTGTTCATCACCATCATCATTTTCATCATCAAAAAAGGCACCAGTTGTTTTGTCATCATTGTACCATGCAGCATTGCTTTCTAATCCAATTCTTAAATTTTCTACAAGCTGCGCAGACATAGTATGTATTGTAAACACAAGACATACTACCGAAATTATTTTTTTCATAAAATAGGTTGGTAAGTAGTGTTAGTTTTTAGTGCAAAGTAAGTTATTTAGAATGCTCTTTTACAATCTCATACAATTCCTCTTCGCTGCCAGGTGTGTATCCTGTTCTTGTGTGAATGATTTCACCATTTTTAATGACCACCACAAATGGTAATACATTAATATTTAAGGCGCGCTTAAAGTCTTGATTCTCATCCATTAAAATTTTATACGGCCAATCCTTGCCATTAACCAATGGTTGCACACGCTTTTTAGTTCTAGCATCATCTGTAGCCACTGCTATCACCTCAACACCAGTTTCTTCTTGCCAGTCTTCATAAACCTCCTCAATAGCATCTAATTCATTAATACAAGGCACACACCATGTGGCCCAAAAACTAATAATTTTTACATTATCACCTTCCAATAGTTTATCTGTGGTTGTGATTTCGCCATCAATATCTTTCACTGTTAGATTTGGCATATCTTGTGCAAAACTAAAAGACCCGATAGTCATAAAAAATAAGAAACAAATGCTTTTCATAAAATGTGTATATAGTTATTAGTTAAAAAATTTAACAATTATAATACCAAAAAATGAAAAAATACTATAAATTGCTGCTTTTTATAACAAAAACCTTCTTTTTATGAAAGTAAAATATTTTTTTCAGCTATTTTTTGTAGTAGCGTCATTAACAATTTTTAATTGTAGTAGCGACAGCGATGGCAATGGTAATGGTGATGGCGACGGTGACGGTGATAACAACCAGATCACAAGTCTTACGGTATCTATTAGCAATACGGCTAACGTCTTTGTCGGTGATATTATTAACATCAATGTTGTAGGCAATACAGGTGAGAATGTGACCTCTACGAGTACAATTACAGTTAACGACGTAGCGATTACAGGTAGTTCTTACCAAACCACAAGTGCTGGTACATTAACAATTAAGGCTACGCATAATAACATTACAAGTAACACCATTCAAGTACAAGTACAAGAAGTAACGGTGATTTCTGGCATTACATTATCAACTACAAGTTCAGGAGATGTTTTTGTAGGTGATACAGTGAGCTTCTCTGTTATTGCTGATACAGGCCAAGACGTCACAAGTACAAGTACAATTTCTGTAAATGGAGCTGTAATTTCTGGAAACAGCTATGTAACTACTGCAGTAGGAACTTTAACGGTAACTGCTGATTATGATACTTTCACAAGTAATACACTTACAATTGAGGTTTTAACTCCTCCTGTTAAATTTAAAAAGAATGCACTCATTGAGGATTATACCGGTACATGGTGTGGGTATTGCCCAAGAGTATCTCACGCAATAGAATTAGTAAAACAACAGACTGATCAGGCTTATGTTGTTGCTGTTCACAATGACTCCGAGTTCTACTGTTCTGAAGTGGCACAATTAGAAAATGCCTTCGGTATAAGTGGTTATCCAACTGCTAAATTAAATCGTAAAACAGATTGGACATTCCCAGAACCAAATAATGTCGCACAAGTTGTAGATTTAACAGGTAACGATGCAGACTTAGGTATAGCAGTTAACCCAACATTAAATGGTAATACCATGTCTATTGAAGTGAGCGCTCAGTTTAATGAATTATTCACTTTCAATAATACCAAGCTTGTTGTATTTATTCTTGAAGATGATTTAATTGCAGATCAAGAAAATTACACAAGTTATTATGGTGGAGTAAGCACTATTCCAAATTTTGAACATGATCACGTATTAAGAGAAAGCTTAACCAATGTTTCAGGTGATGCGATTTCTCAAGGAGATGTTGTAAATATGTTATACAGTAGAACATTTACGGCAAATGTGCCATCTAATATTTCTGATACGTCTAAGATGAGTGTTATTGCATTTATTTCTAATGACGATTTTATTGGTGCGCCTGAGGTGGTGAACACTAGAGTCGCTCATTTTGGTGATACACAAACTTTTCAAGAGGAATAAATCGAGTTCTAGATAAAAAGTTATAAAGCCTTGTTCAATAGTTGTTCAAGGCTTTTTTATTTCAAAAAAAGTATTATTTCTACTTTTTTTAAACTTTTCTGTAACATTTTGTGTATTCCATACGTACTATAAAAGAGCACTTTGCTTTTTTAATGCACAAATCTTAAAATAATTACATGAGACAACTTAAAATCACCAAGCAGGTAACCAACAGAGAAACTGCATCATTAGACAAATACTTACAAGAAATTGGTAAGGTAGATTTAATTACTGCAGATGAAGAGGTTGAGTTAGCACAGCGCATTAAGGCAGGAGATCAAATCGCCTTAGAAAAATTGACTAAAGCTAACTTACGTTTCGTTGTATCGGTTGCCAAGCAATATCAAAACCAAGGATTAACATTACCAGATTTAATTAATGAAGGTAACTTAGGTTTGATTAAAGCTGCACAACGTTTTGACGAGACTCGTGGATTTAAATTTATCTCTTATGCGGTTTGGTGGATTAGACAATCTATCTTACAGGCATTGGCTGAACAATCGCGTATTGTACGTTTGCCATTAAATAAGATTGGATCTATTAATAAAATCAATAAGACTTTTGCCTTTTTAGAGCAAAGTCATGAGCGTCCACCTTCGGCAGAAGAAATTGCTAAGGAATTAGATATGACCATTAATGATGTTAAGGAGTCTATGAAGAATTCTGGTCGTCATGTCTCTATGGATGCGCCTTTAGTGGAAGGTGAAGATTCTAACTTATACGACGTTTTACGTAGTGGTGAATCTCCAAATCCTGATAAGGATTTATTACACGAATCGTTACGTACAGAAATTGAGCGTGCGCTAGAGACTTTAACGCCTCGTGAAGCTGATGTGATTCGTTTATACTTTGGTTTAGGAAATCAACACCCAATGACCTTAGAAGAAATTGGTGAGACCTTTGATTTAACACGTGAGCGTGTAAGACAAATTAAAGAAAAAGCCATTCGTAGATTAAAACACACCTCTCGCAGTAAAATATTAAAAACATATTTAGGTTAGTCATTTGTTTTTGTATATTGGACAACCAACCTAAATAAAGGTAACAACAGTTACAAAACATAACTGTTCGTTTTTTGATTGATGAAAGAACCCACGGCTGATTACCGTGGGTTTATTTTATTACTTACTTTTGCATTATAATTCAGCTATCAATATTACATGAACACAAAATTAATTGCACCTTCAATGCTTGCCGCAGATTTCGGCAACTTACAACGCGATACAGAAATGGTTAATAAGAGTGACGCCGATTGGTTTCATATCGATGTTATGGATGGGCATTTTGTGCCAAATATTTCCTATGGTATGCCAGTGATTGCTGCCATTAAAAAACACGCCACAAAGCCATTAGATGTGCATTTAATGATAGAACAACCAGAGCGTTATATTGAAGAATTTGCCAAGGTTGGTGCAGACATAATCACCGTGCATTATGAATCTACAGTGCACTTACATCGCACATTACGTCAAATTAAGGATGCTGGTTGTAAAGCTGGTATTGTATTAAACATCACCACACCTATTAATGTTCTAGAAGATATTTTACCTGAGTGTTATATGATCTTGTTAATGTCCATTAACCCTGGTTTTGGTGGTCAAAAATTTGAGGAGGTGACGTACCAACGTATCAAAAAACTGCGTCAAATGATAGATGCTCAAGGTCTAGATACTCGTATTGAAATTGATGGTGGTGTTACCGATAAAAATATTGAAAAACTTGTTGCGGCAGGCGCAGATACTTTTGTAGCAGGAAGCCATGTCTTTAAGAGTGATGATCCAACGGATACCATTGCACACTTAAAAACATTGGCCAACCAGTAATTATAATTGCTTCAACAGATAGTTGATTAAGTCAGTTGTGGTTACAATACCAACAAGACAACCATTATCTACAACAGGTAAAGCATGAAACTCTTTCTCGTATAGTATTTGTGCCACCTCTTTTATTGTAGCATTAGATGGTACTGTGACTACGTTTTTCACCATCACTTGGTCAATGGTAAACATGTTGTACACCATCGTATCAACATTATCCTCATCTTCGTAAACCGCATCGGCAAAACTGATGCGCATTAAGTCAGAATAGCTTAGCATACCGACAATTACGTCTCCTGCAACCACAGGAATATGTCTTATTTTATTACGCTTAAAAAGCATCTCGGCCGTCTCTAAATCATCATCTCTATTTAAAGCGATGATGTTTCGGGTCATTATTTCGGAAATTGGTGGTATATATCTCATGACGCTAGGATTTAATATTCGTTATTAAAAGTAGCGGAAAGGCCCGAAAAAAAGTATGATAATTGTCATGTGACCAATTCATCATTACTAAGTGAGCGTGTGAACGATGCTTCTCAATCTCATTGCGAGGTGTGACTTCGAAAGCACTTCGACAAGCTCAGTGTGACACCTAAGCCACCAGACTGTCATTGCAATGCGTTCTTAGAACACTGTGACAATCTTATGAACAATTGAGTAATGGTGACTTCGAGAACCTCAGCCACCGGAATCGTCAGTTCGAGTGATTTCACGAAGTGAAATCGTATCGAGAACAAGATTTGGTTCAACTCATGTAAAAACCAAAGCTATAACCTATCTACTTCTCGATAGTTCTGCTGAGCTTGTTGAAGTACACTCACCCAATGTGACCACTTGAAGTGACGCCATTATTACCAAGAGGTAATACCTCGGCCTCACTTTTTTGCTTGTAGTAAAATCAAGAACAGTTGAGCGATGGATGAGAGCATTGCCTAACGCAGTGGTTGCAATGCGCAAGATTAAAAACTGTTCGACAGATTTTCAAGAGTGAAAAATGCAGTCTAGATTTTTTGGATACTTTTTGATCAATGCAAAAAGTATTGAATCAAACATTAGCATTGTAAAAGTCTCAGTTATTTTTAAAAGCGTGATGGAACCTTATAAACACAGCATTCATATTATATGCCGTATCAAGTGCGGCATGACTAATCAATGATATTACGAAGTGTGACTTCGAGAGCACTTCGATACTTCGACTGTACTTACGCTAAAGCTTCAGCGACACGCGCACGCTCAGCACAGGCTATGTTCAAAGCGACACCTCAGCCACCAAAATCGTCAGTTCGAGTGATTTTGCAACGTGAAATCGTATCGAGAACAAGAATCAATTCAACTCAACTCAAAACCAAAGCTTAAACCTGTCTACTTCTCGATACACTCACTCAAGGTGACCACTCGAAGTGACGCAATTACTTTTTGAAAGTGATACCTTGGCCTCACTTTTTTGCTTGTAGCAAAATCAAGAACAGTTAAGCGATGGATGAGAGCATTGCCTAACGCAGTGGTTGCAATGCGCAGGATTAAAAACTGTTCGTTAGATTTTCAAGAGTAAAAAATGCAGCCTAGATTTTTTGGATACTTTTTGATCAATGCAAAAAGTATTGAAGGAAAAGAATCGAATTATCACTTCATCAAGCTGTCATTGCGAATTGTGACTTCGAGAGCACTTCGATACTTCGACTTCGCTCAGCACAGGCTATGCTCAGCGTGACACCTAAGTCACTAGAATGTCATTGCAAAGTATTCGAAGAATACTGTGGCAATCTCAACAATCCAGCTTGCATATGACATATGAGATGCCTTAACAAGTACGTTATGACAAATCAATGTCATTCAGAAGTGTGACTTCGAGAACCTCAGCCACCAGACTGTCATTTCGAAGTATGACTTCGAGAGCACTTCGATACTTCGACTATACTTACGCTAAAGCTTCAGCGACACACGTACGCTCAGCACAGGCTAAGCTCAGCGTGACACCTCAGCCACCAAAATGTCATTCAGAATTGAGCAATACATCCCTGTGTATACTATAAAAGGATTCTTGTCTGGCACCTCCGCTAAAGTTTTAATGACACGCAGACGCAGGAATGTATCTAATCACTACCATAGCCATAACCATAACCATAGTTATAGCTATAACCATAAGACTTACTTGCGCCAACACTGTTCACCACATAAGCCACATTCTTCAATTTACCCGTTTCACTAAGGTCCTTAGAAAAGTCCAATAACTTCTTTTCCGTGTGGTTGGCACGTACCGCATAAATCGTCGCGTCAGCATACTGAGAAATTAATAAAGTATCTGTCACTAAAATAGTAGGTGCTGTATCTATGATGACATAGTCGTATAACTCACGTGCTTCTTCTACAAGTTCTTTAAACCTACCGTTTGTTAGTAGCTGAGCAGGGTTTGGTGGAATAGTCCCAGACAACATGATATGGTGATTAGGATGCATTTCAAAACCAGAAACCAATGCCTCTTTCCAATCAAAGCTGGCATCATGCAAATAATTAGACAGACCTGGTTGGCCTTTATCAACATTAATATGGGTATGAATCTGTGGATTCCTTAGGTCAGCTCCAATTAACAAGACCTTTTTATTGATACTCGATAATGCTAATGATAAATTCAAACTGATATAGGTTTTCCCTTCTCCTTTAATGGTTGAGGTACAATAGATGATATTATGTTTTTTATCGGTTTCATTTGGTAAGATATAATCTACATTGGCACTTAAAATACGAAACGCCTCTGCGACTATGGTACGATCGTTAGGATTTTTAAAAATCATATTGGCTTTCTCCTTACCTTTAATTTCTGGTATTTCTGCAACTACTGGTATATTGGTTTCGCCAATAACATCTTCCTTACTATGTACCTTTGTGTCCAACATAAAAATCAAATACAAGATACCAAAAGGCAATAATACACCTGTTAACAATGCTCCAGCGTAGATAATTCTGGACTTTGGTGAAATCGGAAATGTCCCAGACAAGGCATTTTCAACTACTTTAATAGATGGCTCAGTAATCGCTAGGTTAATCGCCGCCTCTTCACGCTTTTGCAAGAGCAATAGATACAAACTTTCTTTTATCTTTTGCTGGCGTTGTATGGCTTTAAACAAGCGTTCTTTATTTGGAATCTGTGAGATTTTATTCGCAAATTCACGATTTCTTGATTGTAATTGATTTAAAGATAATTGTATTTGTTCCGTAAATTCTTTCAGTGATCGTTTAATATTTGCTCTTAAATCCTCTACTTGGGTATTAGCATATTGTACGGCCGGGTTGTTGACAGATCCACCTTGAATCAGTTTATCGCGATCCAATACCACTTTGTTATAATCTGAAATAAACGCATTAATACTAGCACTTTCTAAACCCACGTTGGCAGGCAATAAATCTGAATCTGTACTTACGTTTATCGTCTGTTCTAATGATTTTGATAATAACAATTGATTTTCTAGACGAAACAACTCTTCTTCAGATTTCATGCGTTGTTCTAAACCTAATTGCACGTCCGTAGCAACATCTACAATGTTATTTTGTTCTTTAAAATCTTCACCTTCAATTTCTATAGAATCTAATTCCTTGGTTAAATACTCAAAACGATCCTCAATAAAATCGATGGTTCGCTGAGATACCAATTGGCGATCTTTTATCCCATCGTCATTGAACACTTCTATTAGTTTGTTTAAAATATTCTCGTTTAACTCTTTGCTTTGACCTGATAAAGACAAGTTTAAGATGTCACTCTGTTTTCCAACAGGATCTACACGAACCTGTGATTTTAATTGCAATGCTTTGTTTTTAACTGTTGTAAAGGAGACAATGTAGGTGTCTTCAGGTCTACTTTCTTCAATTTTACGGTTAATATCCACATTAAACGGTAAGTCATGTTCCACATCATAGGTTGAAAAAGTGGGAAAATTTGTGATCTGTTCAGAATTCAAATTGGTAATAGCTAAACCCTTATCAGTGATATTTAGTTCATAACTCTGAAAGCTTAAATCTTGAGGTTTAACTAATTGCTCAAATGCAAAAGGTAGTTGATTAATTTGTGTGGTCTGTAGTGTACCAACACCATAAAATGTGGTATTTAATCGCAACTGCTCAACCACACGACTCATAATTAAATAAGAACCTAAAATCTCAATCTCGTTTTCTAAATTGATATTAGACCGTTTAAACACAAGTGCTGCAGTTGGAAGTTCTAGGCCATCAGATTCATCAAGCACCTTAATCTTGGCTGTAGATTGATAAATACGTGGAGTATATCTCAAATAAAGATACGCCGATACCATAGTCAAAACTACAGCTACAGCAAACCATGGCCAATAGCGTAGATACTTTTGAACTTCTTCTTTGATGTTTAAAGAATCGACCTCTTCAAACATATTTACACGGTTATTTGGTTGCTCCATAAGGCTGTTATCTGGTCAAAAGAATCGTTATACTTAAAGCTAAAGATACAATCGGCAATATCGTACCTATGTTACTAATAAACCCAGCTTGTTTGACACGAGGATCATTTTGGTTGACGACAATCAAATCATTAGGTTTGATAAAGTAATATTCAGAATCCATAAAGTCTGATTGTGTTAAATTGATATGGCTTACTTTACGAACCCCATCCACCTCTCTAGTAATAATTATATCGTCGCGCTTTCCATTAATCGTTAAATCACCAGCGTAACCTAAGGCCTGTAAAATCGTAATATTTTGCTCTGTAAAACTAAAAGTCCCAGGCTGATTCACTTCCCCAAGAATGGTAAATTTCGCATTTACTAAACGTACAATCACATTGGCATCATTTAAATGGCCCTCAACTTCTAATGTTGTTTTAATCGACTTTGCTAACTCTTGAGTGGTTTTATCCTTTGTTGAGATCTCACCAAGTACTGGGAAATTTATGGTATTATCAAATGACACCAAATACCCATCCAATTGAAACAATTGTAATCCTTGTTGGGGCACCTGTTGCCCAGAACCTCGATTATAGGGTATCGCCGCTTCTGGGACATTACTTTCTACGGTAATCCTTAATATATCATTAGGCTGAATGGTCGCCGATTGGTAATTAATAGGACGCTCTGTATTTTCTTTAATGTCTTGAAAATAATGAATATCTTTTTTTGATGCACATGCTAGGGTAAGCGTTAAAATGAGAAGGCTCAAATATTTAATTTTCATTGATAAATCAGCTGTTTAAACAAATATAATTGAATTGAAAGACTAGACCAAAGTTTATTCTAACTTACAAATTTCTTAAAGCTCAATGGCAGCACATATAAAAAGGCACCATAGACCATTAGAGCTAAAATTTGATACGTAAGATACATCTGAGTTAAGTTGAAGGCCACACATATAATTATAAAATTAACAACGACAATTATGGTAGTAGCCGAGATATGGCGATAGCCTTGCTCTATAAACCGGTGGTGAATATGATTTTTATCGGCTTTAAAAGGACTGGTCTTATGTACCACTATTCGAATGAAAAAGATACGTAGGGTATCCATTAAAGGATAAAACATAATAGCAAAAGCCAGCGCCGGTGACGCACTATGATATATAGAGTTGTCATCTGTTTGTGCGATATTAATAAAACTAATGGTAAAAAACGCCAATAGAAAGCCTACAATCATAGAGCCCGTATCACCCATAAACAGTTTGTTCTTTTTCGATAAATTCATTCGTAAAAATGCAATAAGAGCTCCGCATAAAGCGATGGCAATGGTGGCTAAACTTAAGGCATTGGCTTGCACAAATACATATACGAACACTCCACTAGCACATAAGGCAAAAGAGCCTGCCAAACCGTCAATACCATCAATGAGATTGAACGCGTTAATAATTAATACATACACAAACAATGTAAAAACTATTGACAACCAATAGGGCAATACATCGATTTCTAAGATATTAGAGAATCCGATGATTCTGGTATTGGTAAAAATTATTAGTAGGGCCGCCGCAAAGATTTGCCCCATCATTTTCTTAGTTGGCGACAACACGAATAAATCATCTTTTAAACCTAAAAAAAACAAGGTCGTTAAGGCTCCCATCACCAATAGCAATACTTTGGTATTTAAAAACGCCCCAACTATAGTCATCACCACAATTAAACTCAAAAAAATACCAATACCACCTAAGGTTGGTACCACTTCAGAATGCACACTACGGTCATCAGGTTCATCCATCAAGTGTTTTTCTTTAGCGACATTAATAATTGCCGGAAACGACCGAATGGCAATAATAAAGGCTAAAATAAATGCCGCCGACAACCAAATCCCAATATGGTTTTCAGGTGCAAAATCTTGAAGGAAACGTTTCAGCATGCCGAATAATGGATTAATAGCAAATGGAGCCGCAATATACTAATTAAAAAATCGTAACATTTTATTTTTAATCAAAGAATTTATTAAAAATGCCTGTTATCCCTTTTAATTAACATTTGGTAAAAACAGTTGATTCGAGTTCTATTCTACAAGAAAAAAGGTATTGATATGATTAAGATAGCGTCGCTGTCAACTTCACTAAAGTATCGTTGTACAAGACACTCGCAATGACATACGGACTCCTAAATAAGATTATTATTGTCATTGCGAAGGGTTTGTAGAACCCTGTGGCAATCTCATTAACAATTAAGCATTGGTGACTTCGAGAGCACTTCGATGCTTCGACTGTACTTACGCTAAAGCTTCAGCGACACACGTACGCTCAGCACAGGCTAAGCTCAGCGTGACACCTCACCCACCAAAATCGTCAGTTCAAGTAATTTCACAACGTGAAATAGTATCGAGAACAAGGTTTGATTCAACTCAACTAAAAACCAAAGATTGCTTCGTTTTCAACTTCACCAAAGTTTTGTTGAACAAGACACTCGCAATGACATAATAACTCCTGATACCGTTGACAATGTCATTGCGAAGGGTTCGTAGAACGCTGTGGCAATCTCTCAAACAATTGAACAAATATGACGATGAGATTGCTTCGCGCTGCTCGCAATGACGTATTGACTTTTATTTAATTGATGATGTTAGTCCATGGACTATTTGTAAGAATCAATGCTTTATTAAGAATGTAACTCAAATCAAAGAGTCGACGGATTATTAAAAACCTTATTTTAGACTTATGAAACCTGGCTTCGTTTACATTTTGACCAACAAGAACAACACAACACTTCATGTTGGAGTGACTTCAAATCTTGAAAAACGACTTAAACAACATAGGACAGACATGAATCCTAAATCATTCACTTCGAGATATAAATTATATAAATTGGTGTTTTTTGAATCTTATCAAATGATAAGTGATGCTATTGCAAGAGAAAAGCAACTAAAGGCTGGTAGTAGGGCTAAGAAAATAGCATTAATTGAAAAGAACAATCCAAATTGGCATAATTTGGATTGAAATTACTTCAGTAATGTACTATAACAATATACAGATTGCGTCGCTTACAACTTCACCAAAGTTTCGTAGTACAAGACACTCGCAATGACATAGTAACTTGCAATGACCAACGGACGTTCTTTTAGGTTGATGATGTCATTGCGAAGGTTTCGCAGAATACTGTGGCAATCTCTTGAACAATTGAGTAATGGTGACTTCGAGAGCACTTCGACAAGCTCAGCGTGACACCTCAGCCACCAAAATATCATTAGGGAATGTTTTAAAAAAACTGCTTCAATTTAGAGGTATTTTTAAGCACTAAAGTCCAAACTGACCCCACGTCATGTGTTTGTATGGCACGCCAATCTTCTTTTGATTTTTGAAGGATATTCTTTAAACTGCGATTAGAAGCTCCACCCACGCGCATTTTAGTAAAAACCTTTGGCATATATGAGAATGTTAGGCTAGTATCAGATAACACACGAAGCATAAACTCATAATCTGCGGCAATCTTGAAGGAAGTATCAAATTGGCCATGTTTATCATATACTGCCTTTTTTAAGAATAAGGTGGGATGCGCAGGCATCCATCCCTTTTTTAAAAGGCTACTTTTAAAGTCTTGACTTCTCCATTTTCTAATAATTTTATGCGGTTGTTGCTTATCAATATAATCTAAGTCGCCATAGACCCCATCTACATTTTTAGCATTAAATGCTTTTGCAATGGCTTCCAATACCGTAGCATCCGCAAGCATATCATCAGAATGCACAAAACCAATCACTTCGCCAGTTGCCATTGCCACACCTTTATTTAATGCATCATACAGTCCATTATCAGGTTCTGATACCCAAGTGGTCACCACATGATTATAAGATGTAATTAGGTTTACGGTGCCATCAGTAGATTGACCGTCTACAATAATATATTCTACATCTGGATGCGTTTGCTTTACAACTGAAGTAATGGTATCCTCAAGAGAATCAATGCTGTTATAGGTAATGGTAATGATTGAAAATTTCATAGGTTATTAAGCAATACTGCGCTCATTTACTTTTATAGCCGGAATGCCTTGATAGATCCCATAGGCCTCTAAATCTTTTGATGTGACTGCTCCTACTCCAAGAATGGCATGACTTTTTACAACAACACCAGGACAAACCACTGCTTTTGCACAGATCCAAGCACCTTGCTCTAAGGTAATTGGGGCCACCATAAGGTCAAAAGTGACGGTTTTATAATTATGGTTACCACATAACAACATAGCTCCTTGAGAAATACAAACATGACTCCCTATAACAACCTCTGCCAAATTATCTATCCAGACGTCTTCACCTATCCATGAGTAATCACCAATTCTAAGTTTCCAAGGATATTTAATGTTAACCTTAGGTTTAATAACCACTCCTGTCCCAATTTCTGCACCGAACCACTTTAATACCATAACCTTCATTCCAGAAAATCCATTCCATGAAGGCTTAACTAATATGGCATTGACAAAAAACCACAAAATCTGTTTTGCTTTGTTACCTGGTTTATACCAATCATTATTATATTTTGAAAGTTCAGTTTTTTTCACTTATTATAACTAATTAAAACCTCAAAATTACAAAGTACAAACGAATTCAGGCTTAGTATTTCCCATTAATAAATTCTTAATCATAATATAATTTTATGCTGTTTAAACTCATATTCCAAAAGCTTAATTCAATGAGTAAGTATATTACTTATTCTATTTCAATAGTTTTAGATTCGTTAATTGTCCCAAATTACAACTTTAAACTCTATCTTCTTTATGTCTGTGATAGCTTTTTATACATGCCAACAAACTGCTTTGCAATTGATGTACTAGAATATTTATCTTCTACAAGCTTTCGTCCGATGCTTCCCATTTGTTTTAGGTCTGCTTCTGAACACTTCAAGAACTTACGAATAGCAGCAACCAAGGCCTCTGTACCTATCTCGATACACCAACCACAATTGAGATCATTTAGCTCCATCCATGGCGTACCGAAAGTAGTAATAACAGGTGTTCCGCTTGCGAGAGCTTCTGGAATAACAATGCCAAAATTTTCACTATGTGTTGGAAGGACAAATAAATCCGCTTTCTGATACAATGGCCACTTTTCGCTATCAAAAGCAGGACCTATGAAATCAAACATGTCAACCACGCCATTTTTATATGTCAATGCTTTCAACTCCTCAACATAAGATTCCTCACCAGGACCTGCAATTGTAATGGTATATTCAGTCATTTCATCTTTCAATTGAGCAACAGCTTCAATCAGGAAATTAACACCTTTTTTGGGATGCACTCGGCTAAGGAATAATATATTCTTATTGGACTTCCAGGAAGTTTTTATAGTTATTTCATCAATCTGTACGCAATTAGCTATTACATGCACGTTCTTATTCCATCCGAGATTCATCAGGTTCTGTTTCTCTGTATCTGCAGTTGCGTGAACAAGGTCACAGACTTCAAGACCTTTCTTTTGATATAGTAGGATTGCTGGGAGTTTTTTAAACCAATAATGACGTGCAATAGCATATGGTTCTAACATACCATGAGGTGAATAGATGACTTTGTAACCTGCATCCTTTGCCCACATTGCTGTTAAAGCTGTAAGTGGAAGCCAACAGCTATTAGTATGATAAATATCAGGATGTATTACTTTCAATACTGACAAGAACTCATCCTTTTCAGAGTTCCATGGCAACCATCTTTCTCCTATATAGTGGATGGTACAGTTCTCAAGTTTTCGCTCATTTTTTGTATGATGAGTAAGGATATGCAGCTCAATTAAAGCTCCAAGATCGCGTGTTAATAATTGCATATAAGCACCAAGGCCACCTGAGTTCTCATCTATAGAAGGGATATATTGTAGTACTCTCATTTTTTATGCCTTTGAACACGGACCTTCATTAATAGAAGCTAAGTACCCATTCTTAATATCTTTTATCAAAGTGAGTAAATTCATTGCTGCATGTTTTGGACTCCAAAGGTCAAGCATATCTTGATAGCCTTGCTCTGCCATCATCTGACGTTTAACAGGATAATCCATAAGATACTTTGCCTGTTGATACAACGAATCTACAGACTTGTTTTTAAATACCATTCCATTGAAACCATGTTTTACTAAATAGGGAACGGCACCAATCTTATTAGACCCCACTAAACAGCATTTGTTACTCATAGCCTCATTAGCAACAACTCCCCAACCCTCTTCTTCATCGGAAGTAAATAAGAACATGTCATGATTAGCCATAGCTTTTTGTATTTGTTCATTAGGCACATTACCTTTTAAACAAATACAATCTGTAAGTCCAAAAGCGTCAATTAACTTTTGTATAGTAGGTTTCATTTCACCATCGCCATACATATCTAAATGAAAATTATAACCCTCCAACTTTAATCTTTTCGCCAATTTCACTGCCATCTCTGGATGCTTCCATTTCAAAAAACGAGCACACCACATAAGTGTTACTGGTTGATGAGATTCTTTTATCTTAAATTTTCTTTCTTTAAGTACATTCACTTCCGTGAAATATCCCCATTTATAACACTTTCCCTTAAACGATTTTAATTTATATTGATCACTTGCTACAAAGGCACCGGAGCAAAGTTTGTATAGTGGTTTCTTGCCCCAACTACCAAGATGATAAGCAATCACCATCTTTAATATTCTTGGAGACGTTAAATTAAGCCATCCGCGTTTCAACATACGCTCGCCCATATCAAAAGAAAATAATCCTTTCCTCATTCGAGCATTTTCAAATGGTAATGCCTCATAACCACTAAAAACGCAAACCTCTGCATGTAATGCTAGCGACATTGCTTTTTGGCAAGCCTCTTTTGACTCCCAGGAACGCAATAGATAAGGCCGTTTGGAATAATCTTCTGTTGAACCTTTATGATCCATACTCTTTGCCGTCTCTACAAAGGCATAATCATCACCCAAGAGTTTATAGAATTCATCTGCAACACAAGCTTGATGATGGTTTAGTATTAATGAATAAAATACAAGTTTCATTTACTGTAATTCTCAATATCTGTCATGGTGTTATTCCAAACGTCTGTACCAAACAGTTTGGTAACAAGTGTACTTTGGTTAGCATATTGCATGAGAACACCATTAGGCTTATTGCATATTTCCTCTACTTGCCTTTTAAATGTGTCTCCATTTGAATCTACTTTGAAATAGTTTACGCCATCCAGTTGCTTATATGCAATTGTTGAAATCACTATCCGGTTATGAAGTAGCGTTTCAATTATTTTTGATGGAAAATTACACTGATTTTCAGGGTAACTTTCGTCGCGCGTACTCAATTGATATGTCACACTCTGCATAATGCTAATATAATCCTCAAAGGACACCGCACCTTGATATTTGATGTTGGGATATTTGGCTGCATACTCCTTAAGCATATCTTCACCCTCAAGTACATTACCTGTAATATGCAAGGTACAATCAGGCATCTGAGAGAAAGCCTCAAGCACCATAGGAGTTGAAGCAATCGCTGGCGAAATAACACCAGATAGCAAAAATTCTTTTTTTGGTGTAACTATTTCCGGATAATGTTTACTTGCGGGCGGCACCACACCTGGTAAAATTGTCTTGTTTTTGATTGTAAACAGATTGGAGTCTGCCAAACAAATAGCGCCATGTGTTCTGTTTATTAGTTTCAAATACCAGTAATTCTGCTGTTTCCAGCTTATCGCAGGAGTAAAATCTAAAACAATAATATTTAACTTAACTGAAGGTTTAAATGCCTTAATTAATATGAACAATAATGCATTAATGACATTGAGGTTGTACAACCACAACACATCGTCTTTCTTAACTTTTTTAAATAGCTTCCATTGTTCATGAAAGATTGCAAATTTCGCTAGGATGCTTCCCCTTTTTCTCCATTTAGAGTACACAACATCATAACCATCATCTTTTATCTGTGGTAATTCGCCGTTTACATTAAGAGGCATCAAAGAATAGACCTTATCAAAACCGCCTCCTCGCATTAGATTCCGAGAGAAATTCGCGGCTGCAAACGACAGTTTGTATTTTGACACCAAAGCATCTGGTAATATAAATGTTTGAAAAATACGCATTATAATATATTTACCTTAGCGAGTTTGTTTACTCCATCCTTAATGTATTTCAACACCAATAGAGATAAAAGTAAAATTAAGTATTTTATAGTTGTATGTAATGCGTAATACTCATTGAGTAGCATAATGACGATCTGTGAGAAGGCAACAATTACATACGTTTCTTTTCCAACGCTTTGAAGTATTCTAGACACATACTTAAGATGTTTATCAATCCATGACGACACCATAAAAATCATCACGGTACCAGCTATTGCACCTGCTGTCAAAGGTAGAATAGGTAAGATTGAATTAAAACATAAATCTAGTCTCCAAAATTGTGAAATACCTACAGTAACAAAGAACAAAATCAAAATATACCAAAGCTTTGATTCTGAAATTTTAGAGCCATATGGTTTCAACTCAACACCTACTACAATCAGAAATGTAGCGAACGGCACTGAGGATAAATTCCATGGTAACTGTATCTTATAAAAACTCAAAACACCACTGATTGCTGCAAATATAATGGCACACCCAATAACATAATATCTATTTTTTATACCATATATCAGTTTAGCTATAAGCGAAGCGAAAAACAGCACAGGTATGAACCATAACGCATAAGAGATCCATCCATTACTAATCCAATGATTAAAATTAACCCATCCTTGAAGGACATGTATCAGTAGAACAACCGATGAATAAATTAAAAAAGGCACTATCAGCGTTCTAATCTTTCTCCTTGTAAAACCTATAACATCTGCCTTTTGCCAATTTGTTGTCCAGCCTGAGGCAATGAAAAACAATGGCATGTGAAAGGCCCATATAAAGTCTGACAAAACAACCGGTATTGAGGTATGCCCTACTATCATTAATAGAATGGCAATCCCTTTAGCTATGTCGAGCCATATCAGCCTACTGCTCATTCTTGCAAATTTTTGATTATTATCGATTTACTTTCCTTCAAATTATACTTATTAACGTCTAAATAAGCAAATAATAATATAGTATATAAAACAAGTGGATATAATAATTGAGTATCGCTATATGGTCTTTGAAAATATCCTAATAGTATAATTATAAACGCATAGGTATATTGCCGTTTACGTTGCCCAAATTTTAAAAGCAATAGAAGTGGCATATATGTTACTACGACCCCTAAAATACCATCAGACGCCCAGTTTACAAAAAAATTAGCGCCAACAAAGCCTTCTTTAGCAGCGACAACTGTTGCTAAATTAGTTGCACCAACCCCAATCAATGGGGATGTTGTAAAAATCCTCCAACATCTTTCCATGAGTTCAGACCTATTATCACCAGATAAATATCCAGTCTCTTCATTTATGGTAAAACGCCCAAAAATCGCATTATCGATGCCTTCATTAACTGACGCAATACCTTTTAATACAAGAAGAAAAAGAATTGCAGGCAATAGTATCTTGGTTCGTTGTTTTTTATAAAAGTAAAAGAGATACGCAGCCACTTGTATGAAATAAGCCAATGAAAGCGTCGAAATCAAACCAAAGAGCAAAAGATATTCTATTTTTTTATTGTTTACATAGAGTTTATTAAGGAGCAAGGCAAAAATACCCCAAAATGCTAAAGCCCCGGGCTCATCAAAGAATCCGGCATTACGAACGAAACCAAGAAAAGCGGCATTAGTAGTAAATAGCCCATAAAAATATCCAGGTCGGCCGTCCATTTCAATAAATTGTGATATTGGCTGTAATAAGCCAAAAACAACTAACACAAAACCAATAGTACCAGCAACTGCTTGGAAAACTAACCAAAAATTATAGGTTTTAATAAACTCAAATTTATTGCGGTAACTTAACTGAATTGCTAAAATGCCTAATGTTATCAGCAAAATAAAAATTCTTGTAACATAGGAAGAATCCGAATAAACTACCGCATACCATAACCATATCACTATTTGAAATAGTATAATGTACAATATCGTTTTAGGCACCAATCGATAGGCATTTTTATACAATGCCGTTGCCGCAACAAAAACAAATAAAATATAATAGTTCGTTTTATAAAAAGGGAGCCAACCCATTAAATAAAAAACACATGGCCAAGCAGCTATTAACGCAAAGAAGTATATCAGATACCTATGGTTTAAATATGTTGTTATAATTCTGTACATCTTTTTTTTATAGATTCCAAATGTCGGAATAAATTTCTACAAGACGATCAGCATTTATCTCTCTATCATGTCTGGTTAGTGCAGCTTGCCTTTCTTCTGATGACAATTGAATATAGTCTTTTTGCTCAAATACACGCATAATGGTGTGTGCTAACATCTCTATCTCCTCATAACGGTACATATAACCTGTTTTACCTTCTTCAACCAAAGTAGGCGTACCGCCACAGTAGGACGCCACTACCGGCACACCAAGTATTTGAGCTTCACATAGACTGTTAGGTGAATTTTCTATGGCAGAGGGCATCACATAAACATGAGCATCTAAAAATGCTTGTTTCATTTGAAGTTCTGTCAAAGTTCCAAGGAAACAAACATGCTTTTTCAAACCCAATTTTTTCACCAACTTACGCAGATAAAGGTGATAGCCCTGAAAGCGAAGCCTTGTTTTAAGATCTGAGTTAAGAACAGTACTACCACAGAAGTTAACTACAGTATTTGGATAAGACTTAATGACGATTGCCAGTGCCTTTAATACTTGATGAGCCCCTTTTAAAGGTGCGCCACTATTACTAACAAATATCGTATGTTTCTTACAGTGGTCGAAATTCCAAATAGGCTCCATATAAAATGCATCACGAAGCGTTTCATTCATAAAATGGTAATGAAGTTTTGGATTAATGGTCATTACATGGTCGTGATCCCATTGGGTGCGCCCAATAATATCTGATATATGCCTAATGACATAATTCTCACATGCTGCTCGATGTCTAAAATTTCGCTTTGTATTTAAAAGGAATGTGTTTCTGTAAAAATCGAGAGGCGTTATATTGGTCCACTTTTCAGATAAAGAGAGACCTCCATCTGCATAACGCGTGTAGGGACCTGCTAACCCTTGTATATTTGCCACTGTTTTCACTTTACTTTCATTTGCCACACATACGGCTTTGGCAAGAGAATGCTCGGTGCCATGAATATGAATTAAGTCTGGTTGAAAACGTTGCAAAGCTTCTTTACAGTTTGCTACCTGACGTTTATCAGTATTTGACATGTCTTTCGATGGCACCATATAATACGTGATACCGTCAACATGATGTTCCTCAAATTCACTTCCATAGGAATATACAATCACTCCTAGTTGTAAGTCAGGCATTCTGTCTAGTAATGCCTTTGCAGAAGCATATAACCATCCGCAATGTGCTGGTATTGCTTCCTCTAAGTAAGTGCATAATGGAGGAAATTTAATCAAGGACACCCATAAAACTTTCATTTTCCTTATATCGATGTTTTAACGTTTCTTATAAAATCCTGACATCTATGCTTTAGATTATTTGCAAAATCTCTCCATAAATCTTTATTAGATGGATGGTTGGACGCTGTAATAGGTAATGTAGTTTCAAATTGCGGGACTAAAACCCCATTGTCCACTTTTACTACATTAAACAAATCTCTTAGCCCATCTAACCTACACCTACTCTCCTCATTATCCTGCCCTTTCTCTAAATATATTACAGGTGTTTCTAGACCTAGACATGGTAGTGCACAATGTATACGCGACGTTATCACTAAGGAAGCTTCTGCATATAGGCGTATTAGACGTTCTGCCTCTTCTAGACGATCTAAATCATTCTGAAAATGTGTCTTGTAAAAATCATTTTCTTGGTTGACATATGTTGACTCCATAATCACCTTTCGGCTGAATATTCGTGAATACTCTTTATAGTAAACAGCTGTTTTTATTAATTTTCGTATGAAATTACGCCCATTATAAAGAGAAAGTTGCTTATTTCGATAAAGCTTCAATATATCAATAGGATTGAGAATTGTTGTGAAAATAGCTTTAATAATGTTATCCAATTTCATTTCCCCATTAATATGAGGATCTACAATATAGGATGTATTTCCTTTCTTTGACGAACTGTATTTTTCTCCAAGAGTTAAAGTCAGACAACCAGAGAAATAAGCATCGACACCATGACTTACCAACATATCACGTGTCCTAAAATCACGGCAACCAATTGGTTGATGCTCTTTTAAATAGGCAATGCTTGAGGAAGACAATAATTCTTCTTTTACCGTACTGTTGAGGTGAAAAGAAACGAATAATGGGTCTATTAACTTGGATGGAGGCCAATTTTGTGGACTATGCATGTACCAGCCATTCATAATCATTCTACATGGTTTTCCGTCGTAGTCTTTTAGTTCTTCATCCCTATCGATAAAGCCATCTATTTGTGGGATAAATTGGGATGATGCAAGTGCCTGAACATAATCTCCAATATTTACGCCTGAATTACCTGGATATTTTGAAACTGCTAATAATTTATAGTTCATAATCTGAGTTTATTATATAATGATTTTTACCTAAATGATGGTTTGGTTAAGTACTTTGTTGTATACCTTTATTATTTTTCCTCCGTAATTCTCTATAGAGAAGTTTTGTTGAGCAAATTGTTGAGCATTCTGAATGATGTCTTGATGGTCGGTCTCTGTTGCCTTCTGCATCGCAGCAGCACATCCCTCTATGTCGTTAAATAAGAGTCCTGTCTCGCCCTCAAACACAAAATCTTTAGTGCCGCCAGAGTTGCGACCAAGAACCAAGCATCCATAAAACATGGCTTCAACAGATACTCGACCCAAGCCTTCGTTTTCAGAACACATTAAGAATGCCGTTGCCCGACTCATATATTCTTTTACCTTATCGCTACGTCCTAGAAACTCTACAGCATCTAATATGCCGGCGTTCGCTACAATTTGGTTGAGTTGTGACCTATACTTTGGATGCGCCTCACCGATGATTTTCAATTTATAGCCTTTAGTTACTAGTCCTGACTTTGCAAATGCTGAAATGGCAAAGCCACAACCTTTTTGTTCTGTTAAGAACCCTGCACAAAACAAGAAATACTTTTCTTTTGGCAACACAAGACATGTATCCTCATTACTCCGCACGGCATCTGATATTACGAAGGCATTCTTATCCTCTACAGGCACATGATGCTTAAGTACAGACTTGGTGATACCAATGATAGCATCGGTCTGTTTTAGCGTCTTTTTATATTTATGCCATCCTCTTAATGGCATCCACCCGAAATCTAAGTCCATAAAGCCACGTAAATGCCAAACAAACTTTGCGTTTAGGTTCTTGGATACGTCGTAGCCAACTGGCAATACGGTATTATTGCTATGTACGATGTCTATCTGTCGACCACTCAAGATTTTCGCAACAGTTTTTGCACTTTTACGGTTTTGCCAATAGTACGTCAACTGATTTGGAATGTATTTGATAATATATTTTATGTATTGATGCAATTTTATGGGTTTCCCTACTAAATCTTCTTTAAAATCACAAATAATACATTCCACACCATTTTTGGTGAAGTAATCATATACGCATCCTTCTTCTCTAACCATGACAATAGGATGTACCTGTTCCTGGACAGATTTTATCAAGTCCATGAGTGAATAGGTGGCACCGTCAAAATTCTTTGAAGCAAATGTGACATACAAAACAGTTATCATCTATATCCTTATTTAGCTTTACGCTCTATTTTCAGTTAGTAATTTCCACCACATTTCCGCAATTTTATCTTGTGAAAACTGTTGACAGTTCTCTATACCTTGTATTGCTAATTGATGTCGCTTTTTATCATCAGTCATTAATTCTAAAAGCTTCTGCTCATAATTAGTCATGTCACTTTTAGCAATGACAACACCATCTTCCCCATCCGTAATTATATCTGTTAATGTGGGATATGTGTTGTAAGCTATAGGAACACAACCCATTTGTTGCGCTTCAGTTAATGTTAAGCCCCATGATTCACTTTTTGATGTCATTATAAAAATAGAGGCCTCTTTATAAAATTGAATTGGATTTTGCCTTCCAACAAAGCTAATATCAGCTATTTTGTTTGCGTTAACGTATTTTTTATACTTTAGCTCATCAACTCCTTGGCCAACGATTTTCAGTTCCCATTCTTGGGCTAGCTTAGACTTTTTTATGTTGTTCCAAATCTTTAGTGCCTCTGAAATATTTTTATGTTTATCGTCTAATCGTGAAACAATTAATGCTATTTTTTTCTTTGTCTGGTAGGCTTCCTTTGTTATTTCACTTTTAAATGATAGTGCATTTGGGATAATAGAGAATTTTTCAGTACTGTTAAAATTACCAAATTTTAGATATGGTACGATTAAACGTTCCGATAAGAGCACGACTTTATCTGCATGCTTATAAGCTTCATGATACAAATGCGATAAATCGCTTAAGTACTTCTTGCGGAGGTACGGAAATAATACGATACGTCGAGTCTTTTTTAGTAATCCTATTAATGTGCTTGCCTGTGCTTTGACAATGCTTTTAAATGTAAAAAAAACGCGCTCGCTACCAGGTTCAAAGTGATGTGCTAAAATCACTTTACACTTTAATCCGTTAACGGCTTTTTTAAATATTTTAACATGGATGAAAGATCCTTGTACAATAACAAAATCAATACGGTTTGCCACTATAATATCCCTAATCACTTGGCTATTATTTTCCAATTCCTTTTGTGGAATCCATAAGAACTCTTTAACAAAGCAATCCTCTTTTGGGGTATCTGCAGATGCCTCATAAATAGAGAAGCATTTAACATCAAACTGCTTGGTTAAAGCCGTAGCCATGGTGATGGTAGTGCGCTCTGTACCTCCTTTGGTAGAATGGACTTTTTCGTATGTATGGTATAGGATGTTCATTAATAAATGCTAAACTATAATTAATTTAACTTACAGCTTAGAGGTGAGTCTTACATAAAATCAAAACTATAATTTGATTGGAAATGGTGCAGAATCAATCAATAGTTGTAAGTTAATATATCCTTGTTGCCAAGATGAAAGCCCTTTTTGAACATCTTTAATAGTCAATTTATAGTCTTCAATAACATATGGGAATTCTCGATCTCTACCCATAGAGAGAAAAAAATCATGAAACTTGAAATGCCCACCTATTAATGGCTTTCCAAACTCAACCCATAAATTTGGTATGCCGTAAGCTTCAGGTAATATCAAACCATGAAGAGAAGCAGATAAAATATTGTCACAGCTACATATCTGGTCGACAATATCAGTCCATTTATTATATTTAGATAAGTCAATAATTAATACATCCTCTCGCTCAGTTAAACGTACTCCATCAATGATAAAATCATCAATTCTATCTAAATTAGAACGATGAGGTATGAAACCATAGCGGTATTTTTTTGAAACTTTTGGTTTATAGTAACGAGATATAAGTAATGCCGGATCACCATAAACCTCAGGACATTCAACACCTTGATCTAGTAATTTCTTACGTGTTAGTGGTCCTCGAACTGCATGAACCTTACGCGGTTTAATTCTTAGTGGTTTATTTTCATCAATGATGCCAGCGCCCCATACCTCTGTGTTCTTTTTACAGAGCATGTCTATGGTAGAGCCAATGACAAGATAATTCTTCAGTTCTAACCTAATTGCTAAAGACACACGATTAAACATTAACATAGGTTTTTGAACAATCTCTTTAAGAAAGTAATAATTAATATCGTCTCCCCAATTTTCACATATCACCTTTCCTTTTTTATGGAAAACAAAAGCATTGATTAATACCGGTCTAGTTAATAGACGTAAATTATCATATAATTTATTCAGCATATTTATTTTTCATTTTAAGTAATGTACTAGCCTTACTAACTGCCATACCTCTTTCTGTCTTTGTTAACCCCATTAAATAAACAATCAATAATGTAATCATAACAGAAAAAACTATGACAATTAAGGCATTGACTAATGTGTGAGGTAGAATCAAATAGATTAAAATAGAAGGAATTAATGAAAAAAGTAATACTAACATAATTGGTTGAATAACTTTCTTAAAATACAACATTAAAGACATTTGTATTTGTCTACTGATTATTAATATTCTAAAAAATTGAGCGACAATCGCAACGAAAAAATGTATGACAAAAACACTTTCTGGATCCCATCCTAATTTCAATCCTACATATGCTATTGGGACAATCAGAAGCAAAGTACCACCAACAACACTTTGATATACTTTGACTTTCCCCGTTGCTTGTGAAGATACCATTAATGGATTGGCCAATGCTTCAATTAGCATAATTGACAATGTTAGACGTAAAAACCAAACACTATGCTCTGGCACAAGCTTTAACCATAACATTAGTATAGGTTCAGCCTCAATAATAATAGGTAGTATTAAAATTAGTAATAAAAAGAATGAATACTTTGAACTTGCAAAAATTAGTTTGTGCATACGTTCTAAATTACTTATTGCATAAGACTTAGTTATTTGAGGATTTAATGCCATCTGGAAGTTTGAAACAAAACCTGAAACAACGCCCTGAACGGTAACAGCAATACCCCTAGCTGCATTAACATTTGGGCCAAAGAAAATATTCAAAAGTATATTCAAACCTTGTGTATAACCCACTCCCGCAATATTACCAAAAAGACTCCATCCAGCGATATTGTTCATCTCGTAAAATAGACTTTTATTGAATACTCTAACAAACCTCGCTTCAGCAAAATGACGGGAGCAATATAGCCCATATATTAAACGGTTAATTATTTGGACTAGAAATAGAAGTAAGGAATACAATATTAAATTATCCCACGAAGACATTGTAAGCGCAAAAACAATTATAAGTTTAAGCGAAACATCTAGAATAGAAATATAAGCAAAAGCCGACATTTTCTCATGTGCAATAATCACAGCATTATATGGTATGGATACAATATTGAGAATACATGTCGCAATAGACAATTGATAAACCCAGAGTGCCGCTGTGAAACGAGCTTCAGGAATAACAAGTTTATTATAAACCATCCATAAACCAACTGTTTCCGCAAGTATGAAAATAATAGCAGCTAATAAAAAGTGAATAATTAATGCTGTAGAAAAGGCTATCTTCTGTCGTTGAATATCTCCACGTGCCAATTCAAAAGTTATAAAACGTTGAGTAGCTGTTGCCATAGCACCATTAAAAAATGCAAACATCACTACAAAACCGCCAACAACATTATGAAGTCCATAGTCTTCAACTCCCAAGGTATTTAGAACAATACGACTGGTAAGAAGCCCTACACACAAGATAAAAATCATACGAAAATACAACATCATTGTATTTTTCGCTATTCGTTTATTATTGGCTGATGTTATATTTGATTGGTTTGATTCTGACATTGTTTTGTTCTATGAACCGAGCATGCGTAAAAAATAATATTTCAATAGGGATGAAAACTACAATTCCCTTTTATTACAATTTTTCTATCTTAATATTAAATTTCTCAGAAAAACATCTCAGTTTTTAACGTGTATGAACACGTATTTAAATAGCAAGTTTGATATTATATAAATACTCATTTCCATCCACGGCTTCGCCATCACTACTCACAGTAATGGTCTATCAAATTTATAAAAACCAACCGCTTAACGCAGTTGAAAAGACACCAGCGCTCCTATTTGTTGTAACTTTGCTAAGCACTTTTTTCCTTGTACTTTTAACACTTCTACTTTTTGATTCAGCAACGGTGCGACAATACAATCTCCAATCCCTACCTCTTGTTCTTCGACATCATACTTTCCAGCAACATAATATTCTAAGGCCTTGATTTCTTTTTCAGAAATTTGAGCCCGCACACCTTCTTCGAATAAAAACCGGACAGAACCAGGAATTGAAAACACTTTAGAAGCTTCCGATTCCTCAATATAAACCAATACCATAGAAGGTAACAAAGGAATATTTACTTTTTTTTTGCGATCTGACCATTGCCGAATCTCTGTTCTATAAGGCACATAGGTCTTTATTCCTATACCTTTCAAACGATCAGACACTTTTAGTTCTTGTCTTGTTTTCACATACAGCACATACCAATTTTTCCTATGCTCTTCTTTCGTTTCCACAGTTACAAATTTATATTTTCCACAAGATATTAAGGATATTTTACATCTAGTCTCAGCTCTTTCAGATGTTCAGTTAAAAATAGTTGATATCATTAACATATTTTGCAAAAAACTAGGTTTGATATATACGATTTATCATCATATCAATTTCCGAACAAGCACAATGCTCTTCGTAATGTTTCCGTTAAACTGAGTACATAATAAAAGATTATCACTATCTAAATAAAATGGCAGAGGACATCACTCAAAACTCTCTAGGCGTTCGTAACCGCCTGACTTTAAAAATTTTTCTCTTTGCATCAAAGCCACATCTGAAGTCATCATATCTTCCACCAAACCTGCTAAATCGTATTCTGGCACCCATCCTAATTTTTCTTTGGCTTTTGTTGGGTCGCCAATCAACAAATCTACCTCAGTTGGTCTAAAGTAATTAGGGTCTACTGATAAGACTTCTTTACCAACAGGTAACTGATAACGAGCATCCTTACATTCTACCACAAAAGCTTTCTCATCGACACCTGAACCTTTAAACTCTAAGGTGATACCTACATGCTTAAATGCCATTTTCACAAAATCACGCACCTTCGTCGTAACCCCTGTGGCAATAACCCAATCTTCTGGTTCGTCAGCTTGTAAGATCATCCACATCATGCGCACGTAATCTTTTGCATGTCCCCAATCTCTTAAAGCATCTAAATTCCCTAAGTAGAACTTATCTTGTAAACCTAAGGCAATTTTGGCCACAGCTCTAGTAATCTTACGTGTTACAAACGTTTCACCACGTCGTGGCGACTCATGATTAAATAAAATGCCATTACACGCATACATATTATACGCTTCACGGTAGTTTTTTGTTATCCAAAATCCATAAATCTTAGCAACACCATAAGGTGACCTCGGATAAAATGGGGTGTTTTCATCATAAAACCCTTGGTCATTCTTATTCTCTGGCATACCACCATACAACTCAGAGGTTGAGGCCTGATAAATCTTGGTTTTTTCGGTTAATCCTAACAAACGTACGGCTTCTAACAAACGTAATGTCCCTAAAGCATCCACATTGGCCACATATTCTGGAGTATCAAAAGATACTTTTACATGCGACATGGCTCCCAAATTATAAATCTCATCAGGTTGTACTTCTTGAATGATTCGTGTGAGGTTCATCCCATCTGTTAAATCCCCATAATGTAACTTTAAGCGCACATCATCATTATGTGGATCTTGGTATAAATGATCTATGCGCTCCGTATTAAATGACGAGGCTCTACGTTTGATACCATGTACCATATAGCCCTTTTCTAAAAGCAATTCTGCTAAGTATGAGCCGTCTTGTCCTGTGATTCCTGTTATTAATGCAACTTTCATGCGTTGTTTCGTTGTTGTTATGGTGATTGGTTTATTAGTTTATTGGTGACTGGTTTATTGGTGATTGGTTGGTTTTCAAAACTTAATCTCAGTTATACCTAATTTAATGTATTGATTAATGCGGTTAACATTTTTGCTATACGCACTAGCTGTTGCTCTACTATATCATCTTCAGTGTTCAAATATCCTAATTTTCTAGAAATAATCAACTGTGTTTCAATCTCCGAAGCTGATGATCTTGCGATATATAAAAAACGAATAAATTCTTTCTTAGAATGCCGTGAGGCACCTTCTGCTATATTAGAAGGAATGGATACTGATGCTCTTCTTAGCTGTGATATCAATCCAAATTGTTCTTCCTTTGGATAGTTAGAAGTCATAGCATAAATATCAGAGACAAAATCAATAGATTCTTGCCAAACTTTTAAGTCCTTATGTGTTTTCAATATATTCTTTCTTACTATTCACTAGTCACTAATCACTACTATCTACATCTTCACCTCTTTAAAATCATCTACATGCTCTAAAAACCATTGATAAGTTTGTGCAATGCCATCCTCTAATTCTGTTTGATATTGCCATCCCAACTCCTTGAGTTTTGACACATCCATTAACTTGCGTGGTGTACCGTCTGGCTTGCTACTATCCCAATGTATCTCACCTTCGTGACCTACGATACTTTGAATGGTTTCTGCTAATTCTTTTATGCTGACATCCTTGCCCGTGCCTACATTATATAAATGCTCCGGCAATTGTCCTTCTAAAGCAAACACTACAGCTTGTGCCATATCGTCTACATGCAAAAATTCACGCATCGGTGTTCCAGAACCCCAAAGTTCTACGGGTGCATGATGATTCAATTTTGCCTCATGAAACTTACGAATCATTGCTGGTAATACATGCGAGGTCTTTAAATCAAAATTATCATGAGACCCATATAAATTGGTTGGCATTAAACTCACATAATCCTTATCAAATTGTTTACGAATGGCCTCACAAGCTTTAACACCAGATATTTTTGCAATGGCATACCACTCATTCGTTGGTTCTAAACTATCCGTGAGCAATGCTTCCTCCTTTAAGGGTTGCTCGGCTAATTTTGGATAGATACAAGAACTCCCCAAAAAGATAAACTTCTCTACACCATGTTGCAGCGCACCATCGATAAGATTGTTTTGAATCTGCATATTTTCCATCAGAAACTGATAAGGGTAGCTATTATTTGCTAATATACCACCTACTCGAGCTGCCGCATCTATGACCACGGCTATCTCTTCGTCTTTATAAAAAGCATTAACAGCATCTTGATTGCGTAAATCTAAGGTTTTACTTGATTGACCGATAAGGTTGGTATAGCCATGTTTTTCAAGGGCTCTCCAAACCGCAGACCCGACCATGCCTTTGTGTCCTGCGACATATATCTTAGCATTTTTTTGAATCATAATAGACTATTGAGGGTAAATTCAAACACTGCGCAAAATTAACATAATTATAAGATTAAATGCTTAATTGTTCGTTTTTTATCACATGTTAATTCACACAATTAAACCAGCAAAGCATACTGAAATTAAGGAAGAACTACAACGCATCATTTGTCTTGAGTATTCTGTACCTTATTTGTAAAAACTACAGTATTATTTTCTAATAGAAAATTTATATATTTGCGCTAGCTTTCCCAAATTTTAACACACCTACTACTGCCAGTACACGCAGTTTAAATTTGTACAATTGTTGACACCAATTTAACCCTTATAATCACTTACGTATGCCTAAAAAGCGCTATGCTTTTGGTGGGACACCCACAATTTTATGATATTGATTGTCTAATCAGTCACAGTATTTAGACTGGAAGAATCCCATATTATACCGCTTCCATCTATAGAAAAGCACATCTTTTATTGATGTGCTTTTTGTTTTTAATATGTGTCCTGGTAAAATACACCTTTCACAGAATAAAACAACCATACACCCTAATTAACACTAAGTTAATCTAATATTAATGTGATACCTCAATGACATTTCTATATTTGGCGTCCCAAACTACCTTATTGTCTTAACTGCTTACTATACTTATTTCAAACAATATGAGACATTTTTACATTTTACTGCTTGCCTTGTTAACAAGTGGATTTGGATTTGGGCAAGGAACAGAAACATTCTCTAACATATGCACTAGTAGTTGCAGTCCTTCCAATTCATCTTATGGTTCCAGATCTTGGATTGGAGACGATGGTTCTAACTGGACAGCCACAAATTCAAGAACCACAGAAACTATAAATGGTGCTGCAATGACTATGAATGATGATAATGCAAATACTTATATTCAATCTGGAACAATTTCAGGAGGAATTGGAGATATAACGATCTCTACACAAAGAAAATTTGGTGGTGGCACAGGAAATTTAGATGTATTAATTAATGGTACAAGTATCGGCACTATACCATATGGCTCAACTGTACAAACAACTACAATTACTAATATAAACATTACGGGAAATATTGTTATTAGAATAGACAACAATATTGGAGGAAGTAACAATGGTGGTGCAGATAGAGTGGCAGTAGACGATATTGTATGGACAGGTTATTCAGCAGGCCCAACACCAACTATCACCTTATCAGAAACCACATTATCAGGATTTAATTACGTAGAAAATAATGGCCCTTCAACTGCCCAATCATTTGATGTTTCCGGTACTGATTTAGACAATACTGATGTCATCATTACTGCACCTACGGACTTTGAAGTGTCAGATGATGAAAACGGAACTTATAGTAGTTCAATTACGCTATCAGCTTTTGATGGTACAACTGATGAATTATGGGTACGATTAGCAGATGGTAAAGCAATTGGTAATTACTTTGGCGATATAACAACAAGTGGTGGTGGAGATACAACACCTCCAACTCTATCACTAAGTGGTGAGGTTACTGCTGCTCCGCCCACAAATGACGACTGTTCAAACGCTATAGCACTTACCGTTAACAACTCATGCTCATCTTCCTCTTACTCGAATGCGAGTGGCACGAATAGTGGAACGCTTCCAGATCCTGGATGCAGTATTTATTCTGGTGCAGATGTTTGGTTCAGTATTGAAGTGCCAACTTCTGGAAATTTAGATATTGAATCAACTGCTGACGGCATTACTGACGGTGCAATGGCACTATACTCTGGCACCTGTGGTGCTTTAACTTTAATAGAGTGTGATGATGATGATGGTGCAGGATTGATGCCATTAATTTCTGTTACAGGTTTAGTGCCTGAATCTACAGTTTATGTGCTATTCTGGGCATATGATGGAGCCGAAGAAGGATCATTTAATATTTGTGCGGTGGATCCTATCGTTCCACCAACTATCACATTATCAGAAACAAATCTAACTGGCTTCACGTATGAAGAAGGAAGTGGTCCTTCAGACGAACAGACATTCACAGCAGAAGGAAGTAGTTTAACTACAGACATTACAATTACAGCTCCAACAAATTTTGAAATTTCTACTACATCTGGCTCTGGCTTTGCTTCTAGCTTAATGCTCACACCTACTGATGGTACTGTTAGCACAACTACTATTTATGTGCGATTAGCTTCTACACTAGATATTGACACTTATAATGGTACCTTAAGCGCTACTAGTACCGGTGCAACTCAACAAGATATCAATTTAAGCGGTGAGGTTACAGCTGTTTCTTGTGCAAGTTCAACAACAACTTTCCCTTTCAATGGCGTTAGTGGTAGCACAAACTTAGATCATGATAATAGCGGAAGTAATCCTTCAGGTAGTAATGGCGAATCTTGTGGTAACAACTACAGAATTTATTATGATTCTCAACCAAGTACAGATGGAAGCGGTAACTACCTAAGATCAAACACAATTGATGGTTTAATCGAGAGTGCTGATTGGGGAGGAACCGGTAAATTCGAAACATTCTCCATTGATGTTTCTGGGGAATCCTCTGTAGATATAGAAACTTTTGGAAATACAACTAATGGTGGATTTAATACTAATAGTGAACAGTTTCAATGGTGGTATAAGTTGGATGGAGGCCCTGAGACTAGCTTAGGGTCAGCATTTGGTGACGGAACCTCTTATACTGGTTCTTTAGCAATTGCGCCAACAACTATTAATGTTGCTGGGGTCAATTCGTTAAAGGTCGGTTTTACTTTTAACATGAATGGAGGTTCTGATGGTTTTGAAGATATTGATGTTACTGTGATAAAAACACCAATTACTTACACCTACAATGGCACCTGGTCGCCTTCTACTCCAATAGGTAATGCTACATTGAATGATTTTATTGTTGTTGCATCAGGAAATGTAGTTATTGATACAGATGTAACTTGTAGCTCATTTACAGTTAACGCTGGAGCAGGAGTAACCGTTGACACTGGGGTTACGGTTACAGTTAATGATGCAACAGATGGCTTCACTCTAGAATCTACCTCAAGCTCATTCGCAAGTTTAATATTAGATGGTAATATCAGCGGTACGGTAAACTATAAGCGTTATGCCAATTCATACACCAATAATGGTACCTTTGATGATAATGATCTTATTGCGCCACCATTGGCTGTTGATCATTTTAGTGACTTTGCTTCAGCTAATTCTGGTTCTTTATTAGCGTCTGGTAGTCTAAGAGCCTTCGCACCTTTTGTTAAAAGTAGTGGTACTTATGTCAACTACAACAATACAGATATGACACCACTTAATCCTGGAACGGGTTATAGAGTGGCCACCATACCAACAAGTGACCAAATATTAACCTTCACTGGTACTCCAGTATCTACTGACTTAACTGGTGCATCTGGAATTAACATTGTTGATACCGGCACTCAATTTGAAGACTGGAACCTTATTGGGAATCCTTACCCTTCTTACGTCGATTTAGAAGCCTTCTTAACACACAAAGTATATATTAATCCTGAGGATTCAGAAGATTTTATTAGTAATGTAGATTTACTAGAGGGTCTATCAGGAGTCTATGGTTATGATGGCAACTCTAATGATGGCTGGACTGTGATTAGTTTAGCTAATGATGCTGGTAAACTACTCGCACCTGGACAAGGCTTCTTTGTGGCAGCAGACGGTACTGATGTTGCAGCATATAATATAGAATTCACCAAAGATATGCGTACCACAGGAACCGCTGACGACTTTATCACAATCAACAACAATAACACTTTAACCTTTTTAGAGTTGAAAGCATATACTGCCAACAACGCTTACCATACCGAATTCTATTTTAATCCTAATGCGTCCTTAGGTTTAGACCCAGGCTATGATGCGGTGATGTTTGGTGGTAATGCACCTAGCTCATTTGCCTTATACTCACACTTGGTGCAAGACAATGTGGGGTCACCATTTGCCTTACAAGCTCTAGGTAGTAGTGATGTATCCAACGTAACGATTCCACTTGGAGTCAATGCTAATGCCGGTGAGCAATTGATTTTTACAATACATGAAATGCAAATTCCAGATACGGTGAATGTATATCTTGAAGATACTGTAGATAATACAATTACGTTACTTAATACCTCAGACTATATTATCACACCTTCGAGTCAACTGACAGGTACAGGTCGTTTTTACATCACATTTACGAATACGACCTTGTCTACGCTTGAGCAAACTTTAGACATCGTAGACATCTATGCTAACAATACCAATAGAACGGTTGTTGTTTCTGGAGAACTAGACACCAACACCACGTTTACACTATTTGATTTACAAGGAAGAACTGTAATGACGGCTCCTTTAGACGCTTCAAAGCTAACAAATACGATTAACGCGAATCATTTAAAAACTGGTCTGTACATCGTACAGCTTACCAATGCATCAGGTAGCAAAACGGCTAAGATCCTTCTGAAATAAAGGTATTTAACATATTAAGTAATTGAAAACGCGTCCTTTTGCAGGATGCGTTTTCTATTTATAACACCTCAAATTTTCACCTCGTTATTCAATAAGTAACTCCTGACTTCCGAGATGTTGTGACATATTCGTAAAAAGTGTGTCTTAATAATGAAGATGTTGCAAAACTGATATCATTTGAGTGCAATTGAACGATACGCTTGTTAAAGTCAAATCGCAAATCACAAAAATGACTTACCTTTGCTGCAAATTCCTAATAACTAAGACATAAACCCGCTTATAATGAAAAAGAATAGCTTAATAGTTATACTCTTACTCATCATGCCTATGTTGAGTTTTGGACAAAGCACCATTTACCTAGAAACATTTACCGGACAAACTGGAAAAGGAGCCACTGGAAGCATACCATTAGTGGACGTGACAGCAGTCACCTGGAACATTGATTTTACCGATGCTAATTTAAGTAACGATTATATATTTAACGTAAGAACCTTAAATAATGGTAGCACGGTTTTCGAGTCTCGGAACGTTGGTACTTCAGCTTGGCTATCACCAATAATTAATATTTCGTCTTACACGGATGTTGCCTTTACAATTGATGCCTCGCAAGGACGTAATAACCTCGACAATGATGATACAGTGACTACCGAATACCGTTTAGATGGTGGTACTTGGACTGTCGCAGAAACAAATGGCTCACTGTCTAATGATTATGGTAATATCGAGATCAGCCAAGGTAACCTAAATGGTAATACGCTTGAAATTAGAATTACTTCAGTGAATAATGCCAATAATGAACGTCACCGTTTTGATAATATTGAAGTCACAGGCACAGCAGATTGTAATACGGCATTTTCGTTACCTTTTAACGAAGGGTTTGAAGGCGTCTCATTTCCACCAGACTGTTGGCAAAGCTTTAGAGGCACCAATGGTTTAGGTACAGGATTTGACTGGACGTCAACGACATTAGATACAAATTCTGGTAATAATGCGGCCTTTGTTGAATATGAAGCGGTAACTGGCGGTAACGCTGAAGATTGGTTGGTGACACCTGCCATAGACCTTAGTAATACACAACCGCAATTGCGCTTTTTTGCTAGAGATCAATTTACGATTAACTACAATACATCCTATTCCGTAAGAATTTCTGAAACCTCACAAACTGATATTTCTAGCTTTACAACCATTCAAACCTATTCTG
The DNA here is from genome assembly GCA_964517835.1 of uncultured Flavobacteriaceae bacterium. Lineage (GTDB taxonomy): Bacteria > Bacteroidota > Bacteroidia > Flavobacteriales > Flavobacteriaceae > Winogradskyella. The sequence goes on from CAZFEV010000002.1 coordinate 97,274, forward strand.
AAGCAACCTTAGGGAATGCATTTAATGAAAAAGTTATTGATTTATCTCAGTTTACAGGAACTGTATACATTGCTTTTGTAATGGAACAGAATGATGGGGACAATTGGTTTTTAGATGATATTTCTGTAGAAGATATTTCAACTTGTACCACACCTGAAGATGTTACTAATATCACAACAGGTTTTGAAAATAATAGTATAAGACTAGACTGGCAATTGAGTACATGTTATGACGAACTGCTTATCCTTGCTAAGGAAAATAATCCCGTAACCGCAGCACCCGTAGGAGATGGTAGTACCTATACGGCAGACACTAACTTTGGAAATGGCACCGAAATCTCTACAGACGAGTTTGTAGTGTTTAAAGGAGTCGCTACAGGTGTAAATATTGGTAATGTTACCTTAGGTAATTCTTATCACTTTGAAATCTTCACAAGAAAAGGTAGTAATTGGAGTGCTGGTGTGCCTTTTAGTTATGACAGTGATTATTGTGCCGTAACTGGTGATACGGAGTTTTTTGACACCTCCATCACCTTAGTCAACTTTGGATCTATAAATAATGTCACTGGACAAGGTACAGGTTATGATGATTTTACTGCACAATCTACGAGTATATCACAAGGTGCTACTGAAGATTTAACCGTGCATTTGAACACTGACGGCAATGAAACCATTTACAGCTACGCATGGATTGACTGGAACCAAGACGGTGACTTTGAAGATGCTGGTGAAACGTATGACCTAGGTTTTGCTGAAAATGTTAGTGATGGCCCAACTTCAAATAGTGCTTTAAGTATTACAGCTCCAGTTGACGCCGTCATCGGCGACACAAGATTAAGAGTATTATGCCAATATTACAACACATTTATTCCTAATAATGGTCCATGTGATGGCTCTACTGACGGCGAAATAGAAGATTACACCGTGACTATTTTACCTGCAATCACTTACACCTATAATAATGGTTGGTCTCCAGAAGATCCGAATGGTATAGCTACGTTAGCTAATCCAATAGAAATCATCAATGGTGACGTGACTTTTTCGGTATCCACCCAAGCGAAACATATTACCGTACATCCTGGTGCAGGAATGACAGTAAATTCTGGTGTGCTCTTAACTATCGATGATGAGCTAGAACTACAATCTGTAAGTAATGCTTATGCTAGTCTTATTCTAAATGGTGATATTTCGGGAACGGTACGTTATAAACGTCATGTGAATTCGTATACCAATGATGGTGTTTTGAATGATAATGATTTAATTTCATCACCACTTTCTGGTCAAACTTTTGGTGACTTTGCAAGTGACAACAGTAATTTATTGGCTTCAAACACCTTAAGAGCCTTTGCACCTTTTGACAAATCCACGGGAACATTTACCAACTATGATACGGTTGCCAATGACAACACGGTAATTTCAGATGGCACGGCTTACAGAGTGGCAACTTCAGACGCAAATACCTTGACTTTTACCGGAGCAGTCAAAACAAGTGAAGTTGATGTGCCAATAGTGTCCTCAGGACCACAATTTGATGTATGGAATCTTGTCGGCAATCCTTATACCGCATATGTTAATATCGCTGATTTCTTAAATCAGGAGGTCAGTCCTGGAGTCGCTAATAGAGATCTTTTAGATCCATTTGCGGTAGCAGTATATGGTTGGAATGGTAGTGGTTATGATATCATTAATTTGTTTACTGCAGCATCTGTAAACTTGGCACCAGGCCAAGGTTTTTTTGTAGCTACCAATGGCAATCACAATTTAAAGTTTGCACCAGACTTGCGCAAAACAAGTATTGAAGCGGGTACTTCTGACGACTTTATTGCTTTTGGAAACACTAGCCCATTGCAATTCGCTCAACTGAAGATAACCACAACAGCAAAAAGCTATACAACATCGCTTTACTTTGATGACAATACCACCATAGATCTAGATCCTGGCTATGACACTGCTGTTTTTGGAGGAAACGCGCCTAGTGATTTTGCCTTGTACTCAGAACTTGTTGGTGATAACAACAACATGCCATTTGCTATCCAAGCCATAAACACCAATAATCTTTCTAATGTCACTATTCCTTTGGGAGTCAATGCCAATGCAGGTGAACAATTAACCTTTACCATTGAAGCGATGCAAATGGATGCATCTATTAATATCTATTTAGAAGATCACGTTGCCAACACAAGCACTTTACTGAATACCAGTGATTATATCCTTACACCAAACACAAACTTACAAGGTACTGGGAGATTTTATGTTACCTTTATCAATACTGCGCTTTCGGCAACGGAACAATCCCTAGATATTATTAAGGTGAAAGCTGATAATAAGACTAAACTTATTGTGGTTAGCGGTGCCTTAGCGGTACCTACTGAAGCTCAGATTATAGATGTGCATGGCAGAGTAATAACTAAAAAAGCATTAGATCATACCAAGTCTTTACAACGCCTAAACGTCAATCACTTGAGCACAGGCATCTACATTGTACAACTGCACAATACTACAGGTAGCAAAACGGTTAAGGTGGTTTTAAAGTAAATCTTTACCACATTAATATGATATACATCTCAAAAAGTGTATCCGAAACATTCGGATACGCTTTTAGTTTAACCTTTAATATAAATACACCAATATTGCGTGTAATTGCATGGTATGAACTTATCATAAGTTAAAAAATATTGTATTTCATCGATATTTTATTGCTTTTTACCGTATATTTAAGTACTATTGTCCCATGAAATCTTGAACACAAGTATTGAGTCCCAAATTGTCAATCTTATCAAACCTTCAAGAGTCGTAATCCTACATTTCCGCTAATTAAGAGCTTTTTATAGATCTGTTAATATGAAGTTTAACAATCTCAAATAGCCCCTTAATAATGAAAAAACTTTACCTAGGATGTATTGCACTAATAACGTGCAGTTTTAGCCTTACACTACTAGGCCAAACCGAAGTCATTTCGGATCCAAATTTTGGTTTCTACGAAATGGTATTAGTTGGTAACGACCTTTATCTTGCCAACTACAATCAAGACAAAATCCAGAAAATAGATATTACAGATCCAACACCTACTTTAACCGATGTCGTTAGTAGTCTTGGTGGCCCAATTGGTTTAGCGCTTAAAGGTAACGAACTCTTTATATCAGAATATGACCAAGGAGAAATCTCTAAAATTGACATTACAGCCTCAATACCAACTACTCCAACTGTTATATATACTGGTTCTACATGCCCTGCGGGTTTAGAATTTAAAGACAATGATCTTTACATCGCAGAGATAGATTGTAACAAAATTTCTAAGATTGACGTGACTGATCCAAGCCCTACAGGAATTGATGTCGTAACCACTGGTGTAAATGGCCCTAATAGCCTTGCAATTGTAAATAACACCCTTTACGTCGCAGAAAGGTATAATAACAAAATTTCTAAAGTAGATTTATCAGCATCATTACCGACTACAACAACAAACGTTGCTACAGGATTAAATGAACCATTTGCTCTATTTTTAAAAGCAGATGTGTTGTATTTTAGTGAAATAGGTTATGGCGGCACTTCTAACAAAATCTCTAAGTTTCACATTAACGATGTATCACCTACTGTAACAAACATATACTCTAACCTACCAGATGCATCAGGGTTTGAGATAAACAATGACGAGATGTTTTTTTCTGATTTTGCACAAGGAAAGCTCTTTAAATTTGATTCTTCAACAACGTATACGTCTACTGGTAATGGAGATTGGAGCTCTGCAGCGACATGGGCTGGTGGTAGTATTCCAAGTTCAGTAGAAGCCGTACAAATTAACCATAACGTCACCGTAAGTTCTGATCTTGTTCATAATGACAACATTACCGTAACAAGTGGTCTATTAACTATAGAAAAGCAAGCTAGCTTAACCATAAATGGTACCTTAACAACCAATGATAATGTCACATTAGACTCCGACTCAAACGAATTCTCTAGTTTAGTTGCAACTAGTGTAGTAGGTGACATTGCTTATAAACGTGCCATAAATGCTTACACGAATGATGCGGTACTTAACGATAACGATTTGGTGTCCTCACCTGTTGGTACGATTGTATTTTCAGATTTAGCCAATCATCTAGACAACACCAATTTATTAGCGTCAGGTTCCTTAAGAGCATTTGCTCCATTTGATAAGACAGCCAACCCTGCTGCGTATGTGAATTTTGACGTCAATAACGCTGATAATATTATCTCAGGTAGAGGTTACAGAGCCGCGACTACAGATGGTGGCACCATTACCTTTGAGGGTACTCCGCCAACAGGCACGATAACTTATAATATCACAGATTCAGGCATCGGATATGAAGCTTGGAACCTTATTGGAAATCCTTACCCATCGCATATTGATGCAGATCTTTTTCTAAATCATGAAGTAGCACCAGGCATCACCAATGCTAGTTTATTGGATATCAGTGCATCTGGTATTTATGGCTATGATGGTGATGTATCAGACGGTTGGGAAATTATCACTTTAGCAAATGCAAGCGGTAAGCATATTGTACCTGGACAAGGCTTTTTTGTAGCGGCTGATGGCAATGACGTTGGAACCTATGATATTGAATTTACACCAGATATGCGACTGGTAAGTACTTCAGACGATTTTATCGCAGGACGTGATGCAGAAAACACAACAAATGGAAGTGCCTTAACCTTTGTTAAACTCAAAATCAACAATACGAGTTCTAACTTTATAACAGAAATTTATTTTGACAATAATTGTTCTTTAGGATTAGACCCAGGCTATGATGCCATGATTTGGGGAGGTACAGCGCCAAGTAGTTTTTCCATATACACGCATTTGGTTGAAGACAATACAGGTATAGACATAGCATTGCAAGCCGTAGGAAGCGATGACATCAATAATGTCATTATACCGGTAGGTGTCAATGCAAGTGCAGGCACCCAACTAACCTTCAGTATTGACGAGATGAATAATATACCAGGTACCGTTGACATTTTCTTAGACGACATGGTATCAGGTAACAGCACCTTGTTAAATGCTGGGCATTATGTATTTACACCATCAAGTAACCTAAGTGGTACTGGCCGTTTCTACTTAAGGTTTGTAAATACAACATTATCATCAACTGAAGACAAATTAGACGAGCTACAAATCCTCTCTAATCAGCATACAAAAACCATAGATATTATTGGCAATTTACAGCAAGAAAGCAATGTCACATTATTTGATATACAAGGTCGTATCGTGCTATCTACAGTACTGAATAGTCGTGCATTAAAACAATCTATTGCTGTTGACACGCTTAACCCTGGAGTATATGTCGTACAACTGAACCATAGTAACCAAAATAAAACCCAAAAGGTCATTATCAATTAATTACAAGCCCTTAGACCTCTCTTAAAAAGCAGCTCGAGTTGAGCTGCTTTTTTATTGTTCAAAAATATTTTTGAATGGAGTTTTTAACACGAAAACGTTTTCGTACATTTACCCTAAAGATAATTTTAAATAATTATGTAATTTAGTGTGACTAAATGAACTAAATAACTACATATATGAAACAGTTTTACTTAATATTAGGATTTCTTCTAATCACATCATATTCTTTCGCTCAGCCAGCAAACTACTATATGAATCCAACATTTGGATCAGATGGAGTATTCAGTCCAGCCGCTTCTTCGAATATAGTACAGAGATCATTTACAGCTTCATCAACTAACTCTACTTTTTATATTGAATGGGATGGTCAATTTAATGAATGGTACAACAATTCAATCAATTTCAATGAACAATTCACTTTGACATTCGATGCAAATGCCGGGCTTAATAATACTTCAACCCTAAATACACAACCAACAATAGGTAAACATTACACTTTGCAAATTAATGGGTATGCTTATTCAGATAGAATTGCAGTTTTAATGGAAACAGATAATGCTCCTATTAATTTTGCTGGATCTAATCCTATCACACCTTCATCACCGACTGTTTTCCCAGGGCAAGATCTTGTTGTAACAGTGACTCTTTCTGGTAATAAATCATCGCAAGAGAAGGTCTTCATTCGTTATTCAACAGATGGGTTTAGTTCTTCAGAAGTTGTAGAAGCAAGTATTCCTTCAACAGGATCAACAGGTACAGCTACAATACCTGCGAGTGTTAATACTGCGGGAACTAACGTAAGTTTCTATGCCTATTCAACAACTGTTGCTGCGACTTCTTCAAGCAACCATGATTTAATAGCACTAAGATTAGAAAACAATGGAGGTTCAAATTATTCGTACACTGTACAGAATACTTGGACAACCAATACAGGCGCAACAGATTGGACAACTGCAGCATCTTGGGATGCCAATGAAGTGCCTCCAGCAAATGCACCTATTACAATCCAAGATAATCTAAATTTAAATACAGACATCTCAACCTCAAGTCTCACAATAGAAACGGGAACTACCTTAACAATAAATAGTACTCACACACTTAATATTAGTGGTCAAATTGGTGGTGATGGAGATTTAAATGTCAGTGGTACACTTTCCATATTGGATGGAGGTTTTACACTGATTACACCAACTTATTCAAGTGGAGGTACTTTACAATATAAAAATATTGTTGCTGACTATGATCGTTTTAACGAATGGACAGATGCAAGTACTCTCGGAGCTGGTGCACCTGACAATGTAATCATTGATAATTCAGTTTTAGATCTAACAAACGGTTCTCAAAGCTCGATGACAGACTTTTACGTGAACAACAATCTTAATTTAATTAATGGAGGAACCATTAGAGTAGACAAAAATGAAAACTTAGATGTAGGTGGAAATGTAGATAGTTCTGGTGGTACACTGACTTTAAATTCTGACTCTGATGAATATTCAAGTTTAATTGTAGTCGGTTCTGTTACAGGTAATGTGACGTACAGTCGTCATGTAAACGACTATGATGGTTCAAATGCTACAACCATTGAAAACTCAAATGATTTAATCTCCTCACCTACTGGTATTTCAGATGTGGCAGCATTTTTATCTGGTAATGGAAATTTCCGCTTACAAGTTGGAACACCAACAGTTTATGCCTTTGCACCTTTTGATAATACAACCACAGGCCTATACCAAAACATGGACTCTGATGATACTGGAGCTTTAACTAATGGTAAAGGTTACAGAGCTGCAACTAGTAGTCCTAATTCAAATATTAATTTTACAGGTGCAGTAGCTACTTCTCAAGTTGATGTTGGTATTACCGTTGGCGGTGCAAGTAATGGCACTGAAGCTTGGAATTTAATAGGTAACCCATACCCTTCATTTATTGATTTCCAAGCATTTTTTGATGAAAACAAAACTGAATTTGCGTCTGGTGCTTTTCAAGCCATCTATGGCTACAATGCTACTGCAAGCCGTTGGACCATTTGGAATCAAGCCACGATTGATGATCTAGGTGTTACAGAACGTATTGCACCAGGGCAAGGCTTTTTTGTAAATTCTAAAACTGGTGGTGGTACGGTATCGTTCACTGCAGCTATGAGAACCAAAGAAGGTAGCAATGATTTTATTGTTGCCGGTGAAAGTCAAAACAACACAGTAAATGTTGCGAGAGCTGATATTAATCTAAACGTTAATAATAGTGACTTTAGTACTATTATATATTTTAATTCTAACGCCACACGCAACCTAGATCCAGGTTATGATGCTGGAGCATATCTTGGAGATGCTAATGGTATTTTCACACATTTAGTAGAAGGAAATACTGGAATTGAATTAGCTATGCAATCATTACCTTACGAAGACTTTAATGATATAACAATACCTCTGGGTGTAAAAAGCACTGCAGGACAACAAATTAATTTTAGTTTAATGAACAGCAGTTTACCTGCAGGTATTAAGGTTTATCTCGAAGATACAGCTGAAAACACGGTTACTGACTTAACATTAGGAAACTATATTTTGACACCTTCAAACGACTTAACGGGTGTTGGAAGATTCAACATCATTTTTTCAAATGCTACACTTTCTAATAATGAACTTGACTTTAATGCATTAAATATAATTACTGATCATTCTAATAAAATGATTAAAATTATTGGAGAATTAGAAGTAAATACAGAGATAAGCTTATTTGATCTTCAAGGAAGATTAGTCATATCTACTGAAATAGACACCATAAAACATAACCACGTCATAGATGTTAACGGTTTAAATGCTGGTGTTTACTTGGTACAGCTGACCCAAGATGCAAAGAAAAAAACTGAAAAAATTATTTTGAAATAAATGATGATTCATATTTAGCCTATAAATGTGGTGACATGTTTATAGGCTGAATATTTAAATATAGTACGACTTTTGTTGCACTTGATAATTTCATAACACACGCAAATAAAAATAAATTATTATTTTTGGCACATAACCGTAAAGTAACCATGAACAACAAAGAAAACGCTAAAAATTCTATTACAAGAAAAGAGGCAATACAAAAAATGGGGAAGTATGCAGCCCTAACTGCAGCAGGCACCTTTTTAATATTAAATCCTCTGAAGGCGCAAGTTACATCACCACCAGATCCAGGTAATGATCCATTATTACCAGGTTAAAAATACTGAAAGCATTTTTATATTTTTCTAGTGCTGAATTCTCTAGCACCTACATATCAAAAATCATTTGATGAGATGGTCTTGCTTTGGTTTTTTAAATCGAACAGGTACTCATTAGTAGAAAATGATTTTGTTCACATACTCAATCATTTCGTTAATGCAAAATCTTACGACGATTTTGAACGCATATTAAATGATTTGGATGGACAGTCCGACGCCGTTTTAGTTGCTCAGAATCTTAGGACTTTTCTTGAGAGCTGTAACACGATTGAACATGATGGTTTGACAGAAATAATTCCTTTTCAACTTCAAAATCGTGTCATTTTAGAGAAATATCTTATTGGTGACACCATTCTAGAAGTCCATTATAGTAACGCGTCACTGAAACCATTATTTCATCCAGCTTTAGAACAGTATGTCGCTAAAAATAGATCTGCCAGCCAAAAACTTATTTTCGATATTCATCATGAAAACGGTAATATTTCACTATATATCAATGAAGAACATGTGATAAGTGCACGCCAAGCGAACTATCATAAGATTCAAGGAAAGTTCATTATGCATATCATATGTGCCATCCATAAACGTCCAGAATATGAATGGCTAGGTACTTTTCATGGCTCTACAATAACGGATGGTAACAATGCTATATTGTTTATAGGCAACTCAGGGAAAGGCAAAAGTACCTTATGTGCATTACTTGCACAACATGGCTTTCAACTTTTGGCCGACGATGTCTCACCTATGTTGTCTGAGGACAGCAAAATCTATGGAAATCCTAATGCGATTTCAATTAAACATGGAGCTTTTGATGTGCTGAAGCCTTTTCTTAAAGATTTTGATGCCTTACCAAAAACATCGTTCTATCAAAATAAAGGTCAAATTGCCTATGTCCCTCAACACACATTTGAGCTGAAAGGCTATCCTTGTAAAGCCATAGTTATGGTGAATTACAAGGCTGGGGCTGAGACGGTTTTAGAGGAGACTTCTATATCACCTGTATTAGAAACCTTAATTCCTGAATCTTGGTTATCGCATAATGCCGCATATGCCAAACAATTTATGGATTGGTTGGAACAAGCACAACTGTATGAGCTGACTTATAGTAATACCGAAAGTGTTGTAGACCAGATATCATCTCTTTTTACTAGTTTTGATGGTGTAAGTGATTAAAATCCAAACGCAACTGAAACCCATTTATGGCTAAACGTTTAGCAACCTACCAACATATTGCCGACATCTTAAGCTTTGAAAGTTCTACCGAGGCATTAGAGGCTGCATTAACAGCACCCAACTTTGATTGGGACGCTATTGTTGTGGAAGGTAGTAAACATTTGGTCTTACCAGCACTATATTGCCGGTTGAAATCTAAAGGCTTGTTGCATGTGCTTCCTGATGAATTGAGCGTCTATCTTGAAGAGATTACGAATATCAATCGCAATAGAAATAAAGCCATTTTAGAACAGATACATTGGTTGTCTGCACTTTTTAACACACATCAAATCAACCATGTCTTTTTAAAAGGTGCGGCCGTTTTAGCGGTGGACCTCTATGAGGATATGGCTGAACGTATGATTGGCGACATTGATGTGTTGGTCGATTTGGAACAACTAGATCAAGCTTTTAATCTATTATTAATAGAAGGCTTTATTCCTAGTAAAGAAGCGCTAGGAATTGCATTTTTTGAACACAAACATCTTCCAAGACTCAAGACAAATAAGTATATCAGTGCTGTAGAGCTTCATCGTAAATTATTGATAACTCATAAAGATAATGACTTAATTAATTGCAAGGTACTTCAACACAGGAGAAAGATTAACGATATTTCAGTACCATCGGATAGACATCTCCTTAAACATAACATCTTAAATCATCAATTAGAAGATAAAGCCTACTGGTATAACTTCATAAATTTCAGATCAGTTCATGAAACAATTGTGTTATGGCAAAAGAATAGTAATTATAAGAGTGAATTCAGTAAAAATATTTATAATTCATACTTCATAAATATGTCACATTTCTTTAGTGATATAAAAACAGTTGCGGGAAGAAAATTTAGAGTTAAAAGCCAATTATTCTTAATAAAATTAAAATATAAAAGATTTGGAAATATTTGGAACAAGAGTTTAGACCTTTTTTATTTTTTTCGTTTAATTACCTATAGGTCAATACCTTTCATTCTACACAGATCTTACAGAAATGCCATAATCAATGATAGAAAACGAATTTTTGACCATTTTAAATCGATTATACATAAAAACTAAGTATTATAGCAATAAGTTTACAGCTTTATTTGTTTTATAACACATAAATTTTACCTTTGACTTAAATTGAATTTAGCATGAAAAAAATTACTCTACTTTTACTACTTATCTGTTTTGGTTTTTCAATCAATGCACAGTCCTCAAGAAATGACAAAGAATGGTTTGCCAGTGTTGGTTTAAACGCCATCAATAATCTTGGATCTCAATCACCAGTTGAAAGTCCTTTCGATTGGGCGAATGGTTTACCTATTTCTGCTGCCATTGAGTTAGGATGGACGTCAGGTTTGGCTATAGAACAAAGCTTTACCCTAAATCAATTTGCTAAAGGTGACGAAATTGAAGGTATCACGCTTTCAGAATCCTTGACTTATTCCTCTTTTGACACGCATGTAAAATATTATTTTGGAAAACATTTATTCCCAAAATCTACTTGGATTGATTTTTATGGTAATGCTGGTCTTGGTATCTTTTCAATGGATGAAACCAATATTTCATTAAATGTTGGTGGTGGTGTTCTTTTTTGGTTAAACCGTAGAGAAACCCTTGGTGTAAGATTACAAATGATTGGTAAATTTGCTATGAATAATTCTGATGTAGTAATTGATAGTAACCACTACCAAACACATATACAAATGGTGTTTGCTTTATAGTATAGAAAATATATTATTAAAAAAGGTCTCATTATCATGAGACCTTTTTTTATTGGTAGTTTCTTCTATCCCTATTTTGAAATGAACTTTTCAAAATAGTCTATTGTATAGCCTAAGCCTTCACGTAAATGTATTTTCGGCTCCCAGCCATTCAATTCCTTTTTTGCTAAACTGATGTCGGGCTGTCGTTGCATTGGATCATCTTGTGGTAATGGCATATGAATAATTTTAGACTTAGAACCTGTTAAATCAATCACTTCTTTCGCCAATTCTAGCATGGTAAACTCTACTGGATTCCCAATGTTTACAGGTCCTACAAAACCATCTCTAGAATTCATCATTCTTATGGTACCTTCCACCAAATCATCAACATACTGAAAACTTCTAGTCTGTGTCCCATCACCAAATACGGTAATATCATCACCACGTAAAGCTTGCATAATAAAGTTAGAGACGACACGACCATCTTTAGGATGCATTCTTGGACCATAGGTGTTAAAAATTCTAATAATCTTTATATCTACATTGTTTTCTTTATGGTAATCCATAAATAAAGTTTCAGCACAACGTTTCCCTTCGTCATAGCAGGAACGTAAACCAATAGGATTCACATTACCCCAGTACGATTCTGTTTGTGGATGCACATTAGGGTCACCATAAACCTCACTGGTAGAAGCCTGTAAAACTTTTGCTTTTACACGCTTTGCCAAGCCTAACATATTTATGGCTCCCATTACTGAGGTCTTTATAGTTTTTATCGGATTGTATTGATAATGCACAGGTGACGCAGGACAGGCCAAATTATAAATCTCATCAACCTCTATCATAAAAGGGTTAATAATATCGTGACGGATTAATTCAAAATAATGATGATCCATTAAATGCTCTACGTTCTGTTTAGAACCTGTGAAGTAATTGTCTAAACATATTACTTCATTGCCTTCGTTTAGTAGGCGTTCACATAAATGAGAGCCCACAAAACCGGCACCTCCTGTAACTAGTATTTTTTTCATTAAGTCTGTTGTTTTATCGTTTCTTAAAAATAATATATTATTTACAAGTCTCTAGTATCCAGCAAAATAAAAATTCATTGTTTTTTGCATTAAACGATACAATTCTGGAAACTGCGTCTTAAATGCTCTTGGTGTTTCTATAAAATTCTCTAGCAACACTGCAAAGAACTCATAATGATTGGTATAGGCATAAGCCCTAAAGTATTTAGATTGAATTAATGATTTCCGAATAGACGCATTCAACTTCAAATAGGTTATCAAATCTTGAAACCCTTGCTTAAAAATGACACTACTTGTATCCTTATTACCAAAGGCATTGAGATGAATGGCATGACCAAACTCATGAATACCCACATTTAAATTATCATCCCCTACATGGTAACCATGCTCAAAGTCCTCCCATGAAAAGACAATAACTTTAAGATTTGGGTTAACTTCTCCCTTATGATAGGTCTCATTCACTTTTGAATGGTATTGCCTGGGATAAATAATTATGGTCTCAATCAACCCAATACTATACTTTCTGAAACCAAAAGTGAGCATTACAGCCGTAGCACCAATTAGTGTTTTCATGCGTTCATTAGGCTGAAGACCTTGTCTACCAATAAACTGCTTTTCTGCGATAAAGTGTGCCAAGCGGTGCTGAAATATCAGTTGCTGTTTTTTATCAAGATTTTGATAGAACGAAAACTCCTCAATAAGCAATTGCAATTGAAACGGACTCAATGTCTTTTTAAAGGGAATAACATTTAAGAAGAACGGTTTACGATATTTTAAAGCATAGAGCTGCTCAAAAAACACATAAAAACGACTCAAAACCACCAAAGCCATACTCACAAAAAAGATGGTCAATAAAACGATTCGAGATGTCGGATCCATAGGTTGTTGTAGGGCAAATATCTAGTCAGTTATATGGGTAAATATAGTCAGAAAAAGAAGAAATACAACTCAGTTTGGCGCAACTATTTAGCCTAATTAAGTCCAATTATAACAGGTTATTCTCAATGAGCATGCGCTTAACATCTTCATGATCTTCCCAAAACTTTTTATTTATACTTTTTATGGTTTTGTTATACTCTGGATGTGATTGTAGCGCTTTGATTAATGGATCTTTTTCTAAGAACACAATCATCCAATACTGAAAGTTGCTTTGATTTGAAAATATCTTGTACTGCGCAATTGCTTGATCATAATCGCCATCATAAATGTGCTTTACCGCTAAACTGGCGGATTGATATATGGATGTATCCGTTTCACAATAGGTAGCATACTTTTGATAAAAGGCGTTAGCGGTTTCAACCTTACCCATTTTTTTATACACTATGGCCATTTTTAAATATTCATGCGGATATAAATCAATACCACGAGCCGTCTTTATGTCATTGTAAATGTGGTAATAATGATATGCTTCTTTATAATCTTCTTGATAATAATACAATTTTGCAACCTCATTTAAGACATCTAATCGTGTAGTATCTCTTTTCCATTCCTTAAGCATTAATTCGGTGGTTTTTTTGAGATTGCCATATTTGGCATATTCTATAAAATTTTTAAGATAAGGTGCATATGGATTGTTAGGGTTGTAATCTAATGACTTATCGATTTGTTCTAAGGCTTCGTCAACAAAACCAACTTGGATTAAGGCATTACTTAAGGTGAGATACGCGTAACTTTTACTCACAGAATCGTTTGCCTCAACATTAATCTGATTGGCTTTAAGTGCATACTTTAGATGTTTAGCGGTATTTGGTACTGCACGTGCATACAAGTCTGATAAAATTAAAACTACAGATGAAGAATTGGGGTTGTACTCTAAAGCCTTCTCAAGGTGTGGAATTGCCAGATTAAAATCCATCGTAGAAATATAATACAGCGCTTTTGCGATAAGGCTTAGGTCTAACTTTGAATCATACAGCAAGGCTTTATCTGCAGCTTCATTAAGTTTATCTATATACTTCTTTTCGATTTTAAACTGATCTAGGTAGTAATAAGAAATGCCTTTTTGTGCATATGCCATCGCAAACTCTTTATCCAAATCAATGGCTTTATCAAAGAAGTCCACTGCTTGTAATAAATGGTCTGTAGTTCTGTTTTGCGCCAATTCTAAACCTTGTAAAAACAAATCGTATGCTTCAACGCTTTCTGTAGGCGTTTTGTCTAAAATGGCCAATTCATTTGGTGTAATATTAGCTTCAATGGCTAAAGCTATTTTTTTAGCAACGGTATTCTGAAGTTCAAAAACATTGTCTAACTTGTATTTATACTGCTCTGTCCATAATTGCGTATCTGTCGTAGCATCGATAAGCTGAATATTTAATAACACTTCATTATTCTGCTTTTGCCCACTACCTTCTACAATATATTTGACATTTAAATCTTTAGCAATGTCAGCGACCGACAAATTTGAAGCTCTATACTTTTCAACCGAAGTTCTACTAATCACTCTTAAATCTTCAATCTTTTGGAGTTTACCTAATGCCGATTCCATTAATCCATTAACAAAGTAAAGGTTGGATGAATCAGCACTCATATTTTTGAAGGGCAAAACGGCTATAGACTTCTGTGTTTCTGCTGCTTTCTGAGAATCACCTGTAGTATTACCAACATAGAAACTAATAAGTGCTATAATTAATGCTGACAGTACACCAATTATTTTGTTTTTATGCGTACTTAAAAATGAGGCTGATGTTTCCTCTAACGCTTGAGCGTCCTCTAATTCATTATCAGATTGACTAGATATGACATCAACCTCTGAGCGCTCATCAATCTGTTTTCTAGCTTCACCAGGCGGATGCCCAAAGTACTCTCTGTAACACTTAATGAAATAGGATGAATTACTAAAACCTACTTCATATGAAATTTCAGAAACGGTAAGTTCAGAAGTCACTAAAAGTTCTTTGGCTTTTTCTAACCTCAGATTACGAATAAACTGGCTGGCAGACAAGCCGGTTTGTTTTTTAATTTTTCGTAACAAACTCGAACGACTCATACGCATGGCCTCTGCCAATTCAGAAACCCCAAATTGTTCATTAGAGATTTCATCTAAAACGAGTGCTTTAGCTTGGCTTAAAAAGTCATTAGAAAAGGAATGTTCGGACATGAATTGCGTTAAAATAACAAGATATATATTTTCTAGATATTGTTTATAAATTCCATTGATTTTATGACCTGCTTCAAGGGTTTGCGTCATAATTTATATCCCTGCAACATAATTTATATAGTGGCTTCAAACTTCATATGTATTGATTCACAAGTGTTTCGCCTTGCTTCAAGACTTATCAGACATTTGTATCAACAAAACGACACAACGTCAATATAAAAAATCAAAACAATGAAAACTATTAAAATGAACACCATCAAAACTGTAAAACTGTTAAGCTTAGCACTTGTATTATTTATAAGTTCTTGCGCAGATGAAAAGACAAAGAACACTACTAAAGATGACATCGCATCTAAAATAGAGGTACCACAACAAGACATTCACGAGGCCATTCTTACCAATAATTTTGAGGTTCTAAAACAACATATTGAGGCCGGAAGAGATATTAATAAAAAAGAAGCTATGGGAGGTTCAACCCCATTGATGACTGCGATTACTTTTGATAAACCAGAAATGGTTAAGGCATTACTAAAAGCCAATGTAGATTTAACAATTCAGAATAATGATGGATCTACAGCACTGCATACCGCAGCATTTTTTGGAAAAACAGATATTGTACAACAGCTTATTGATGCGAACGCAGATAAATCTATTAAAAACAACTTTGGCGCTACGGCTAGAGAATCTGTACTTGGTGATTTTGCACAAATGAAACCTATTTACGAGATGATGATTTTACAATTGCAGCCTATGGGATTTGAACTAGATCTTAATGACGTTGAAAAAGCAAGACCTGTAATCGCCTTAATGTTACAATAATAATTCACCCTTAAAACTAAAATACAATGGAAAGACGATATGATATAGACTGGTTACGAGTAATTGCGATAGGATTGTTACTAATCTATCATATTGCTATTGTATTCCAGCCTTGGGCAATGTTTTTAGCCTTTATTAGAAGTGAAAACCTATCCACTGAACTTTGGCAACCAATGACATTATTAAACGTATGGCGCATCCCTATTCTATTTTATGTGTCTGGCATGGGTCTATTCTTTGCTATGCGCAAAAGAAATTGGCTTCAGCTCATCGGTGAACGTACAAAGCGCATTCTGGTACCATTTCTTTTCGGAATGGTGGCCATTACGCCTTTACACATGTTTGTATTTCAGAAGTATTACAACATGACATTGCAATATTTTCCACATATGGGACACCTCTGGTTTTTAGGAAACATCTTTACATATGTGGTGGTATTATTACCTGTATTTCTATGGCTTCAAAAATATGACAATAGCAAACTAAAACAGGTCGCACAAAAACTGATGACTTATCCAATGACGCCATTCATTGTAAATATCCCATTTATAGTAGAAGCATTACTATTAAAACCAACTCCATTTGCAATGTATGCCGAAACATGGCATGGCTTCTTCTTAGGGCTTTTGTGTTTTTTCTTTGGGTTCTTTTTTATGCATGTTGGGCAATCATTTTGGAAGAACGTCTTAAACTGGAGATGGCTTTATCTAGGTATTGCAGCCATCCTGTTTACTATAAGATTTACGGTTTTTGCTACTGAAGCACCAGGCTATTTAATGGTGGTAGAATCTAACAGTTGGATCTTTGCAGTCTTTGGGTTTTGTCATAAATACTTAAACAAACCAAGTACATTATTGTCGTATTTAAGTACAGCTGCATATCCTATTTATATTATTCATATGCTGGTATTATACAGTGTTTCGGCATTTATTTTACCATTACAGCTACCTGTATACCTATCGTTTCCACTAATTATTATTGGCACGTTCACAGGATGTTATGTCATCTATGAACTCATCATTAGACGCATAAGAATACTGCATCCGTTCTTTGGATTACGATGGACTTTTAAACAGTTTCAAAAACGAAAGGACACATCTCTAACAACTAAACCTGTAGACCAATGAAAATTTTCAGAAAAATCAGATTTCAGCTTCTTGAAAAAGGTAAAACCAGGCAATACCTAAAATACGCCATTGGAGAAATCTTACTTGTGGTCATTGGTATATTGATTGCGTTGCAAATCAATAATTGGAACGAAGCTACAAAGGAACAAGGTATTCTTAAAGATTATCTCGTTAAGATAAAATCGCATACCCAAGAAGACCTCAGAGAATTAGAACTTGCGATTACATCAAGACAACAGTTCGCTGATATTTGTAAGAAAGCAAGAACAGCAATGCTGACACATACTGAAGAAGACAACATGTATGTGATGATGACAAGTGGATTGGCTTTTGTAGACTTTTATTTTAAACCCAAAAGCGATGGCTATGAAGCCTTAAAAAATTCAAGCTCTTTTGGTAAAATCAATAATAGTAAACTAGATTCCTTATTGATTCAATATCATATTATCATAGATCTTATTGCTGAAAATGAAAAAAGTTATAACGACTATATCTTGACGCAAGAGGCAGATCTATCTAAAAAGTTTGACAGAACACTTGTTTTGGCCTCGGCGTTTATGCAACAAGATGAATTGAATGCCTTAGAGATTCCACAGGAAGATTTTACAGAAGCCTTTAAAGCCTATACGTCTTTTCCTGCTTATAGAAATGTCATCAATTTAGCAGCATTTCAATTTGAATCTATGGTAAAACAATATAAAGAACTGAAACAAACCGGTGAAGCTGTCATTAAAGAAATAGATAGGTTCACAGAAGAATAATCATCAATCAAAAAACGAACAATTATTAAATCAATTAAAATGAAACCAATAAAACGTACTGTAATAACAACGTTATCATTAATTATATTTTCTATGATGATTAGTGTTGCTCAAAATGCTAATTCTGAATATTCTAAATTAATAAGAGATGGATGGAAGCTCTGCTTGGAAAAAAACTTCCTAGAATCTGCAAAACTCTACGAGCAGGCCTTTAAACTTAATAATAAAGCACCTCTGAGAGATCGCTATAATGCCTCGTGTATATATGCACTATCTGGGAATATAGACAAAGCTTTCCATCATTTATTTATTACTGCAAATGAATTAAAGTGGGATGATTATAATCATTTAATTAATGATAGTGATCTAAAAGTTTTGCATTCAGATAAACGATGGGAAAAATTAAAGAATGTTGTATTAAGAAATAAGCAAGAAGTAGAAGCTCACTTTGACAAAGAGCTGGTTGCGGTATTAGATGAAATATATTTTGATGATCAAAATACCAGAAGTCAAATTCGCTCAATGGAAGAGAAATATGGACGAAATTCTAAAGAAATGGATGCCTATTGGGAAAGTATTCTTAAAAAAGATTCTATTAATCTTATTAAGGTTAGTAAGATTCTAGATGAACGTGGATGGCCTAATAAAACATTAATTGGTAAGCGTGGCACATCTACACTATTCTTAGTGATACAGCATGCCGGACAAGAAACTCAAGAAAAGTATTTACCCTTAATTGAAAAAGCTGTAGAAGATGATAATCTACCTAAGAGACAATACGCCATGTTTTATGATAGACTATTGTTAAGAAGAGGCGAACGACAAGTTTATGGTACTCAATTAGCAATTGATAGTGAAAGTAAATCACCCTATGTTTTGCCGTTAGAGGATCCAACCAATGTAGACAAGCGTAGATCAGAAATGGGTCTTAATAGCATGCAAGAAAATCTAAATAGATGGAGTCTAGTCTGGAATGTAGAGACATACCTTAAAGAACTTCCTGTTATTGAAGCAAAAGTAAAAGAACTTAATAGAAAGAATAATGATGATTGACATAAGACAGTAACAGAGTCAATTTTATTAACAGATATTAATTAGAAATCAATACAATTAAAAAACGAACAATTATCAAATCAATTCAAACAAATACATTCAAAAAACAAACAATTATTACATCAATTAAAATGAAAACAATCAAAACTCAAATTTTATTAAGAACAGCTTGCGTCTTATTTACATTATTATCAGGTATAATAAACGCTCAAGACTCAGAAACAGCAAAATCAACAGAACGTAGTGGTTTTATCTTTGAATTTACCGTTGGAGGTGGGCTCATAAGTCTAGAAGATAGTGCAGGTATTCAAACTTTTGATACATCTCAAGGCACATTTGTATTTCCAGATTTAAAATTTGGTTATATGTTAAATGAAAGACTTGCCATTACTGCATCCATACCAGGAAACATCTATGAATTTCAAGATAATGATAGACACTTTGGTGGTTTTATCCCTTCTGTACAGTATTGGGTAAAAGACCGTTGGTGGATACATGGTGGTATTGGCTTAGCAATAGACTCACCTGCATTGTATGATATTAAAGATGATGTCAATGACGATTGGAACTTTGGATGTGCAGTAATTGCAAGTACAGGTTATGAAATTTACAAAAAGAACAACTTTGCCCTTAATGTGCAGTCAAAATTGGTATTAGGTCGTTCATCTTTAGACGGTGACGCGCATAGAGATGCACTAATCTTTAATGTAGGATTAGGTTTTAGTTGGTTATAAACGTCATTTAACTCAGATAAATACAGCAATATCAAGTTCAATTCACATGTATTAAAATCATGTTTGAAATATTATTGATAACGCTACCATACAAATATTACGATGAAAAAAATTTTATGTACTTTAATGTTATGTGGACTAACAATAATCGTTAAATCTCAAAATGCGAGTGTTGAAAAATCTACATTCGGAATTCAAACCGGAGTTTTAGGAATGTGGGCATACAATGAAGTAAGACTCTCAAATACCATCGCACTGCGAACAGAGCTTGGTTTTGATTTTGGTATTTGGGAAACTACTTTTTATGATGATTATGACGCACCATTTCTATTAACACCAGTTATAGTAGTTGAGCCTAGATTCTATCACAACCTAAAAAAGCATTCAAACAACTCAAAGCGAATTGATGGTAATAGTGGCAATTTTATTGCTCTAAAAATGAGCTATCATCCAGATTGGTTTGTCTTGTTCAATACAGATAATGCGCCTATTGTAAGTGATTTTTCTATTATCCCAACGTATGGAATTAGAAGAAATCTAGGTAAACACTTTAATTATGAAGCCGGACTAGGAGCTGGGTTTAGTCACACCTTTGCTGAACGCGCTGGTTATGATAAAAACAAAAGTGAAATAGAATTAAATATGCACTTACGTATTGGGTATAGATTTTAGTGTAAATAGAAATCAAATTATCCATTATAAAACTAGCTTATCAAAGGATAAATTATCTATGATTATTTATCCTTTTGAGCACTTAATTGAGAAAAAATGAATCGAATCGTAAAATTTATTGAAAAGAACAGTTCAGGAAAAAAAGTTTTAGGACTTTTTATCATGACCAATTGTATTTACGCATTTATGCTGACTGTTACAATTTCTAAAACAATGGCATTCTCTAATGGAATGAAATTGCTGGATATGATGCCTACAGGATATAATTTAAAATATGTCAATGAATTATTTACTGCACTTGGCGCAAATGGACGTTCAACCTATCTCACCAACCAAATACCGGTTGATATGGTTTACCCACTACTATTTGCACTTTCATACTGTTTGCTAATGGGGTACCTTTTGAAAAGATTGCATAAATTAAATTCCCAATATATTTATCTCTGTCTATTACCAATTATCGCAGGAATTGCAGATTATTTAGAAAATATCGGAATTATAGCCATGTTAAAAAGCTATCCTTATGTTACAGATCTTGCTGCAAAAACAACAAGTTCCTTTTCTCTGATAAAAAGTATTTCAACAAGTGCTTATTTTATAACCTTGTTTGTAATGCTAATTACCCTTGGAATTAAATTTATAAAAAGGAAATTAAAAAGTTGTCAATAAAAGTAGATTTTATAGGTACAAATTTTAATAAATAATATCTTATGAATGGTCCAGATAAACACATAAAATTCCCACTTCACAACTACGATAGACTTTGTTTCTTAAAAAACATTGTAAAGCATCCTAATATCATTGTGGGTGACTACACCTACTATGACGATTTTGAAAATGTAGAAAACTTTGAAAACAACGTAAAATACCATTTTGACTTTGTCGGTGATAAATTAACCATTGGGAAATTCTGTATGATTGCTTCAGACGTAACATTTATTATGAATGGAGCTAATCATTTAACAGATGCATTATCAACGTATCCTTTTGCAGTTTTTGGGAATGGTTGGGAACATGCCATGGATGGAAAATCATATCCACAAAAAGGCGATATTACTATTGGTAATGATGTTTGGATTGGTTACAATGCCACAATTATGGCTGGAGTAACGATTGGAGATGGTGCAATAATCGCCACAAATTCTACTGTTATTAAAGATGTTGAACCTTACACTATTGTTGGTGGAAATCCTGCGAAAGCAATTAAAAAAAGGTTTGACAGTAATACCATTTCAAAACTCTTAGACTTAAAGTGGTGGGATTGGGAAATTGAAAAAATTACGAAACACCTGCAGCACTTAACTGATAATAACATTGAGAAATTGTTAAAATAATTCTCAATGTTTCGGTTAAATGTAACATTTTATGTTCTGTCGCATCTAAATCATAGTGATATGAACTAATTAAACCCATCAAATAAACTTTATATGTTTTTTAAAACACAAGAAGGAAAACATAAAATTTTAGAACTGTACCATCAAAAGCTACAAGAACTAAACATTGATTATTCTGAAAAACTAATAAAAACAACTTTTGGTTTCACCAATATCATTGTAACTGGAGACACTAAAAATCCTCCTTTATTTTTAATTCATGGTACTGGTGGTTGCGCACCACAGATCTTGGAATCTTTTCCTAAACTATCGCAAAAATATAGGGTTTATGCTATTGATGTTTTAGCACAACCAAATAAAAGTGCCGAGCAGAAATTGGATATGATGACTTTAGATTATGGTAAATGGGTGATAGAACTCGTGAAATACCTTAAGTTACAAGAAGTGACTCTAGTTGGGTTTTCATTTGGAGGTTTAATTAGTCTAAAGACTTTAGAATATGATGAAAGTTACATTAAAGAAGTGTTTCTCATAGCACCAGTATATTTGGTAAATGGAAATCCATTTAAAAACTTATTTCAAATCTTTATTCCTTTGAAAAGCTTTATAAAAACGGGGAAACAAGAAAAAATCAAAAAAGTACTCAACACCTTGTTCTCAGAATATGATAATTTTGCATTGCATTTTATGTCAGCAACCTTTCAACATTGCAATATGGACTTTTCGCCATTACCGGTGCTAAAGAAAAAAAGTGCTCAAAACATTAAAGCACCTATTACCATTTTTGCATGTGAGGATGACATTATGTTTCCTGGCAAAAAGATGGTTAAAAGAGCTAAAACTCTATTTAATTCGCCCTTAGGATTAATACTGTTGGAGAATTCTAAGCATGTTCCTAATCGAACTCACCTCGATTTGATTCAATCTAGAATTTTAAAATAGTATTGATATCTCGCTATTAGAATAAAAATTTCAAGAAGCTTTTAACTTTTTCGGTTCACCAAATCATATCAAGGATTGCTATGCATCCGCTTTGAAAATACTTCAAACAAAAAAATGCTCAAGCAAGCTTGGCATTTTTTCTTTTTGAAGTATTCATTCGTGACCACGGTAGGATTATATTTCCTCAAACCGTTCCGTTTTGAAAATCAAAATGTTTGCCTTACAAATTCTAACAAGTTAGATTTGACGGCAAACATTTTGATTTATTCGTGACCTCGAGAGGATTCGAACCTCCAACCCTCAGAGCCGAAATCTG
>CAZFEV010000003.1:0-106413 GCA_964517835.1 uncultured Flavobacteriaceae bacterium
GAAGCCATACATGTAGGTGCAGCCATAAAAGGTGGTGCAACCTTAGTACATGGTGTGCAAATGATGAATAAAGTCAACAAACTCGACGGATAATCTAGCCTCAAATGACAAAATTAAAAACACAATCGCTTAAGAAACGTGCAAGCGAATTAGCAAACACCAATAGGCAATTAGAAATTTTATCTAATGGCATTTTTAAAAATGGTGAACTACCAACATTTAAAGATAAGATTGCTGAAACCAATCAGTTTCCTCTTAGAGCAAAAAAGTTAGAAATTCTTCAAATCAATGTCGGCTACATGTGTAACCAAGTATGTGAACATTGCCATGTGGATGCTGGTCCAGACCGACAAGAAATAATGACTAAGGAAACCATGCAACAATGCTTGGATGTCATTAAAACAACTGGAGCACATACTTTAGATTTAACTGGGGGCGCACCAGAAATGAACCCTAATTTTAGATGGTTTGTAGAAGAAGCTTCTAAAGCCGGCATTAAAGATTTTATTGTTCGTTCTAACTTAACCATTATCAGAGCGAACAGAAAGTATTACGATTTGCCTGAGTTTTTCAAAAAACACAATGTACATGTCGTAAGTTCTATGCCGCATTGGACACGTGGAAAAACAGACAAACAGCGCGGTGATGGTGTTTTTGATAAATCCATAAAAGCATTGCAAGAACTCAATGCGGTTGGTTATGGCATGCCTGATAGCAGTTTAAGACTAGATTTAGTTTACAATCCTTCAGGTGCATTTTTACCTAGTGACCAATCTTCAATGGAAAAGGATTTTAAAAAGGCATTAATGGATGATTTTGGCATTCAATTTCATAATTTATTTGCCATTACTAATCTTCCTATTTCTCGTTTCTTAGATTATTTAATTGCTTCAGAAAACTATGAAGATTACATGTATCAATTGGTTGAAGCGTACAATCCAGCAGCAGTTGCCAATGTAATGTGCACCAATACACTCTCGGTAAGTTGGGATGGCTATTTATACGATTGCGATTTTAACCAAATGCTGGCATTACCATTAAATAGCCAGGTCAAGCATATTTCGGAATATAATGAAGAATTGTTAGAAGGCAGAAATATTGTAATTTCTCAACATTGTTATGGCTGTACAGCTGGCGCAGGTAGCAGTTGCCAAGGCACAGTAGCTTAAACAGATCTCAGTCTCAGTATGCAGTATACAGTTAACAATTTTGAATTATCAATTAGGATGACACTAAAAAATCTTATGGTGCTTTTCTGTCTTTGTCTTTCCTTAATTTTAAATGCTCAAGAATCACTTTCAGAAGTATTAGAAGAATACAACAACGGCAGTATTCCATATATTACGGTTGATGAATTAGCAACATCTAAAACTGAGACCGTTCTTCTAGATGCAAGAGAAACTAAAGAATTCCGAACAAGCCATCTTGAAAACGCTATCAATGTCGGCTACGATGAATTTAATATTCAAACCGTTTTAAAAAATATTAAAGATAAAACTACAAGGGTTGTTGTCTATTGTTCTATTGGTGTGCGTTCAGAAGATATTGCAGAAAAACTAAAAGAAGAAGGCTATACAAATGTCTACAATTTATATGGTGGCATATTCGAATGGAAAAACAATGATTATATAGTCTATGACCATGATAATGCACCAACTGAAAACGTTCATACGTATTCAAAAAAATGGAGTAAATGGCTCTTAAAAGGCAATAAAATATATGACTGATACACTCGTAATTGTATTTGTAAAAAATATAAAACTCGGCACTGTAAAAACCAGACTTGCTAAAACCATTGGCGATTATGGTGCTTTTGAAGTTTATACCGAATTAGTGAAAATCACCCAAAAGGCTACTGCGAAACTAAATACAGACAAACGTATTTATTTTTCTAAAGCTATTGTTGATGACCAATGGACTAACGAATTTAAAGCTATACAACAAGGTGCTGATTTAGGTGAACGTATGCTCAATGCTTTTAAAGATGGTTTTAGCGCTGGCTACAAAAAGATAGTTTTAATAGGTTCTGATTTACCAGATATTAATGAATCTCATATACTAAAAGGTATTGAAGCTTTAGATGAGAATCAAGTGGTTTTTGGACCTGCTGAAGATGGCGGCTATTACCTTGTTGGCATGTCTAATTTAGAACCATCGGTATTTACTAATAAACCTTGGAGTCAACCACATTTACTAGAAGAAACGTTACAAGAGTTACATAACCTTAATATAAAAGTAGGTACTTTAGATGTCTTAAATGATATTGACACTTATGAAGATTTAATCGCTTCAAACTTTTATAAAAACAACATAAAATTACAAGAAAAAATACAACAACTGAATGATTAAACAAATCACAGAAAGTACTGAATATTTACAAACCAAAGGATTTGATAATCCAGAAATTGGTATCATACTAGGAACAGGATTAGGACAACTTATCAATGAAATAGAAATTATTTCTGAAGCGAGCTACAATCACATTCCAAACTTCCCAACAGCAACTGTAGAGTTTCATAAAGGAAAACTTATTTATGGCATTCTGAGTGGTAAAAAAGTTGTCGTAATGCAAGGACGATTTCATGTATATGAAGGATACACACTTCAAGACGTTACATTCCCTGTGCGTATCATGGAAAAACTTGGGATAAAAACATTATTGGTTTCAAATGCTGCTGGCGCCATTAATTTGGACTTTAAAAAAGGTGAATTAATGCTTATTGAAGACCATATTAATTTGCAAGGAAGTTCACCTTTAGCTTTTAAAGGAGTTGAACAATTAGGTGAACGCTTTGTTGATATGAGCGAACCTTATAATGCTGAAATAAATTCGAAATTTGAAAGCATTGCCAAAGACAACAACATTAAACTTCACAAAGGTGTTTATGCAAGTGTTGTTGGACCACAACTGGAAACGAAAGCAGAATACCGAATGCTAAAAATCATAGGTTCTGATGCGGTAGGTATGAGTACGGTTCCTGAAATTATTGTGGCTAATCATTTAGGATTAAAAGCTGCAGCAGTGTCAGTTTTAACCGATGAATGCGACCCAAATAATCTAGCACCTGTAGATATTGCAGAGATTATTGCTATGGCTGCTAAAGCAGAACCAGACATGATTACATTATTTAAAGAATTGATTAAAAGTTTGTAGTAAGCAGTTGGCAGTAGACAGTTACAGCTTGCCAAAAACTAATTACTGAATACTGAATACTGAATACTTTACACTTATTACTAAACACTGAACACCGATTACTAAAAAAATATGAGTTACTTAGAAACCACAAAAGACGTATATAAAGAAGCAGCCTTAACACCAGATGTTGGGTTATGTTGTACTACCAATCCTATTTGGGAATTACCAGGATTAAAAATCCCAAGAATCATGCAAGAGATGAACTATGGTTGCGGTAGCACTGTGCATGCAAGAGATTTAACCAACAATCCTAAAATGCTTTATGTTGGCGTTGGTGGTGGCATGGAACTGTTGCAATTTTCGTATTTCAACCGTCAAAAAGGTGGCGTTATTGGCGTTGATGTGGTAGATGAAATGTTAGAAGCTTCACGCAAGAATTTTACAGAAGCCGAAGCACAAAACGACTGGTTTAAAAGTGAATTTGTAGACCTAAGAAAAGGTGATGCGCTAAACCTTCCTGTTGAAGATAACAGTATCGATGTAGCAGCCCAAAATTGCTTGTTTAACATTTTTAAAGAAGAAGATTTAAAAAAGGCAATTGCGGAAATGTATCGCGTTCTTAAACCTCATGGTCGTTTGGTAATGAGCGACCCAACATGCGAGCAAGACATGAACGATAATTTAAGAAATGATGAACGACTCAGAGCATTATGTCTTAGTGGAAGTTTACCAATAAAAGATTACGTCAAAATGCTTACTGATGCAGGGTTCGGCACTATAGAAATTAGAGCACGTAAACCATATCGAATTCTAGATCCTAAAAACTACGACACGGATGAATTAATTTATATAGAATCTATAGAAGTGGCAGCAATAAAAGACCCAATGCCTACTGATGGCCCATGTGTATTTACTGGTAAAGCTGCTATTTATTTTGGTGATGATGATTACTTTGATGACAAAGCCGGACATGTCTTGTTAAAGAATCAACCTTTAGCGATTTGTGATAAAACTGCAGGTGCATTAGCAAGTTTAGGTAGAGAAGACATTTATATTAGTGAATCTACGTTTCATTACGATGGTGGTGGATGCTGTTAACGCTTTAAATTAATTATGCTTAAAGGTCTACTCAAAACAATAATTCTAAAATTACCTTTTGGTAGACCTCTTGTAGATGCCCTTAAAAGGCAATTGCCGAGTTATAAGACATCTATTCCATATTGGATTGAAAAGTACATCCACAATACTGAAATTAATGTGGTTCAGATTGGGGCATTTGATGGTGCTACTGAAGACCATTTATTTGACATAATTCGGAGAAATAATCAATGGAATGTTCTTTTTGTAGAACCTGTACCGGAAAGTTTCAAAGCATTAAAACAGAATTATGGTAATGCATCAAGATTCAGTTTTGAAAATGCCGGAATTAATAAAACTGGTGAATCTCAACCTTTTTATAAAATAAGTGATAAAGCTTTTGAAGATATCGAGGATTTATCAATAAGCTATAGGCAAATTAGTTCTTTTTCTTTAGCACATGTAAAAGCACTATCTAAAGATGTAATTCCAGAAAATTATATTCATAGTATTGATATAAACTGTTTATCACTAAATGACTTATTTAAAAAACATAAAATAGATGCATTAGACCTATTTGTCATTGATGCCGAAGGTTACGATTGGGAAATTGTTTCTCAGTTAGACCTCAATTTATATAAACCTAAAGTCATTATTTTTGAAGCTGTCAATCTAAATCAAGATGAACTTTCTGAAGCTAAAAACAATTTAAGTAACATGTACTACATATTTAAAATGGGCATTAATTATGTGTGTTTCAGAAAAGACATCGTTAGGCAAAATGACTATAATCACCTTAACAAATTGAAAGCAATAAGCTTTAATAACGACCATTAGCAATAAGAAATGGACAAGTATATAGATATCATAGAAAAATCATATTTAGGGTATTGGAATTACCTTAAGCATGAACTTGTTGACGTTAGTCATTGGGATAATTATTTTTACGGTTTAATCGCAATTTCCATAGTAGTTTGGTTGCTTGAAATGGCATTCCCATGGCGTAAAAATCAAGCGATTTTCAGAAAAGACTTTTGGTTAGATACATTCTACATGTTTTTCAATTTCTTCTTATTGAATCTGATTGTATTAATTGCATTATCAAACACAGCAGCTCAGTTTTTTAATGATATTCTAGGTGTTTTTGGTGTTTCAATTTCTAGCTTTCAGTTATTTGATGTTGATAATCTTCCAACCGTTTTAGGATTGTTTGTTTTCTTTATTGTATCAGACTTTGTACAATGGAACACGCATCGTTTATTGCATCGTGTGCCTTTTTTATGGAACTTCCATAAAGTGCATCACTCAGTAAAACAAATGGGATTTGCCGCACATTTACGTTACCATTGGATGGAACCAGTAGTTTATAAATCCCTACTCTACATTCCAATTGCAATCATTGGTGGTTTTGATGCTCAAGATGTTGCAATAGTGCACTTTTTCGCTTTAACTGTCGGTCATTTAAACCATGCCAATCTAGGATGGGATTATGGTATTTTAAAGTACATTTTTAACAATCCTAAAATGCACATTTGGCATCATGCAAAAGCATTACCAGATAGCGCAAAATTTGGCATTAACTTCGGCATTACACTCAGTCTTTGGGATTATCTATTTAAAACAGATTACATTCCTAGTAATGGTAGAGATATTGAACTAGGTTTTAAAGGTGATGAGGATTTTCCGCAAGATTTTATTAGTCAAGAATTGTATCCGTTAAAAAAGTAATTGTCATTCCTGCGAAGGCAGGAATCTCAAGTAATAATGAAACATTATAGCATTATATTAGTCCTTCTTTTTCTAGTGTCCTGTTCTGGTTCAAAAAAGGTTATTCAACTTACTGAAAAGCCTAAAACTGAAACAACTTCAACAGCTATAAAAGAGACTCAAAACGTTGAATTATCCGAAAGTACCAAATCAGTAACCAATAAACAAAATCAAAAAGAATCAGAATCTTTTACAGATGGATATATCACTGATGACAGCATCTCTGTTTCAATTGAAATTGTAAAACCAATTCAATTATTTGACCATTCAACCTTCAATAATCTTTTGAGTAAACACGTTTCAATAAACGGAAATGTTGATTATGAAGCTATTAAAAGTGATTCGAGAGCACTTAAAGATTATATTACTCAATTAAGTAACAATTTGCCTAATAATACTTGGACTAAAGAAGAGAAATTGGCGTATTGGATCAATACTTACAATGCGCTTACTATAGATTTAATCTTACGCCATTACCCATTAAAAAGCATTAAAGACATCAAAGACCCTTGGAAACAACGTTATTGGAAACTTGGTAATAAATGGTATAATTTAGATGAAATTGAACATCAAATTCTACGACAAATGGATGAACCACGTATTCATTTTGCTATTGTTTGCGCCTCTTTTTCTTGCCCAAAATTACTTAATGAGGCGTACAATGCTTCAAAACTAGAAACTCAACTTACTGAAGCTACAAAAGGATTCCTCTCTGACAGTGAT
Source organism: uncultured Flavobacteriaceae bacterium (assembly GCA_964517835.1). GTDB lineage: Bacteria > Bacteroidota > Bacteroidia > Flavobacteriales > Flavobacteriaceae > Winogradskyella. The sequence goes on from CAZFEV010000003.1 coordinate 6,704, forward strand.
AGAAACATTATATCAGAAAATACGATTCAATTGTCTAAGATTTTTAAGTGGTTTGCAAAAGATTTTAAACAAGATGGTTCGCTTATCGATTTTTTAAATCAGTATTCCGAATTAGAGATATCAGCCTCTGCCAAAAAGAGCTATTTAGATTATAATTGGGATTTGAATGAATAAGATTTCTATTGTCATTCCTGTGCTCAATGAAGAAGCCACTATTGTCAAGTTATTACAATACCTTATTGACAATTCTTCTTCAGAGAATATTGCAGAAATAACTGTTGTGGATGGTGGCAGTAATGATAAAACAGTTGAAATTGTATCTTCTTTTGTCACTTCGAGTGAGTTCTCGATAAAATCACGCTATAGCGTGACCACTCGAACTGACATTAAGGTACTACATTCAAAAAAAGGTAGAGCTAAACAAATGAATACTGGTGCTGAAGTTGCAAGTGGTAACATATTTTACTTTTTACATGCAGATGCTTTTCCACCAAAAGACTTTGACCAACTTATTCTTAATGAAGTAGCAAAAGAAAATCTTGCAGGTTGTTTTAGAATGCAATTTGACAGTAATCATTGGTGGCTACGTTTGGCAAGTTGGTTTACGCAATTCTCATGGCGACCTTGTCGTGGTGGTGACCAAAGTCAGTTTATAACAAAACATTTATTTGAAGATATTGGTGGCTTTGATGAAGATTACATCATCTATGAAGACAATATTTTAATTAATGAACTCTATAAACGAAAACAGTTTGTAGTCATCAACAAAAAGATACGAACCTCAGCACGTCTGTATAAAAAAGTAGGCATTTGGAAGTTGCAATATCACTTTCTAAGAATATATATTAAACGTTGGTTTGGGGCTTCGGCAGAAGATATGTTAGCGTATTATAAGAAGCATGTAAATTAGAATTTTTCGTCAGTTTGAGTGAATTTCACTCTTCTTAAAGTGTGAAATTAGTATCGAAAACAAAAAATACGATGTGCTACTTCTCGATACTAAATTCTTCAAGAATTTCACTCGAAGTGACAAATATTACAATATGCCTTTAAACTAATTCTTATTCCTACCTTTTTCATTAGGATATAAATCTGGTAACTTATCACTCTGAAAAATCTCTTTCGTATCAACATCTACAGCTGACAATCGACCCGTGAAAGCGGCACCAGTATCAATATTCCAGACGTTAGCAGCATTCATTGGGTGAATTACAAAATAGTTAATCGTTGGTGTATGACCAATGTAGATTTCGTTATAATGCTTTAATCTATTTGGATAGAATTTTGATATCTTTTTCATGCGCTTATCCATAGTCAGTGCCATTTCCCAAAGTGTTCTATCAAAATAGAAACTTTGAATGTTATGCTCTTTTTCTACACCATGCATTGAGGTAAAACCTGCATGAACAAAAAGTCTGTTTTCTGTATCTATATGATACATTGGCATGGCTTCAAAAAAGTTGAGATGTGCCTTTTTCTCTTCTTCAGTAAAACCATTATAACTTTCAATAGTTTCTTTTCCACCGTGTTGATACCAAATGTCATTAATATGACCTTCGGCCAACCAAGTTTCTGCCCAAGCATCATGGTTTCCTTTTATAAAAACACATTCGTTAGATTTAGACTGCTCTATTAAATATTGAATCACCTGAGCTGACTCGCTCCAACCATCAACATAATCGCCTAAAAAAATTAGCTTATCCTCTGCAACTACTTTAGCACTCTCCAAAACTTGTATAAGTGCTTTTAATCCACCATGAATGTCACCAATTACTAATGTTCGCATACTTCAAAAATATAATGCCGTAAACATACTGAAATAGGGATAAAATGCTTTTTATAAACTGTTATTAGAAGGTTAAAAGTATTGTCCTATTCCAAAGACAATACCATTATTTGCTTTTTCACCAAAGCCTAAGCCGTAGTCTATTCTAAAAACAGCATTGAATATGCGCTTATGAATAAATCTTAGACCCAAGCCAGAATACAAACTTGCACTATTACCTTCAATTAAATCTGATAATTCACCACCAGGTTCTTGCCAAGTTCCCGCATCTATAAAAGCGTTTCCTTGCAAGGCAAACCAACCTTTCTCAAACAAAGTATGTCTATATTCTGTATTTAGCACAATAGATGCTGTACCTCTATCAACCACATTTCCAACACCTCTAATATTTAATTGATTATCTAATGCAAATGCTGCAAATGGTGAATTGGTATTTGTTGCATAACCTAATCGTAATCTGTTAGCCCAATTACCGTTAGACCCAATTCTTTTAAAGTATTCAAAATCGTTTCTACCTACAAAGAAGTTTTTCAAAAAATCTGTATCGCCGCTAGCACCAACTGTTGTATTGAAGGTGAACAAACTTCTAAAACCTTCAACATACTGAAACTCATTAGTGATATTATTGTACTCGTATTCTCCAACTACAGATACACGGTTTAACTCTAATTGCTCAGGTATTGAAGTCGGCAAACTACCATCTAAATAAACATAATCTAAGTTTGCTAAATTAAGTCCTAACTCAAAACGGTTATTAAAATTGTGTTCATAAAACACTCTAAATTCAAAAGCGCTACTACTAGACTTAAAGTTGATATCATCGTTATTTTCAAGAAAAATTGGCTCTTGCAATACATTATTTTGATAATTAAAACCTAATCCCCATTTACGCGTAATCAAATTCGGTGCTTCCCAAAATAGCCCATAAGAATCAAATACATTTCTACTATAAAAACCACCAACAATCTGATTCTGTCCAAACATATTAAAGTCAAAAACCGAAAGTCTATAGGCTAAATCCTCATTGACATCTTGTGATACATTCAATCCAGGAATTATCGCAAAGTTCTCTACAACTGTGTAGGTTACTTTATAATTGCCATCATCTAATTTTTCAATTTTAGATGATGCACTTGCCACTGATGGTAATAATCTAAATCTCCTTTCGTCTGAAGCTACTCTTGTAGTATCAATTATACTGCCTTCTTTCACAAAAGCAAGTCGCTTTAGAAAGTTTGTTCGTGTTCTTTTATTACCTTCAATCTCAACTTTAGTTACTGTCTGTGCTTCAATAGAAATTACGCTAAACCCAAGCAAAACAGCAAGAACTATAATGATTCTATTCATCATAAATTTGGTTTATCAACTTTACTTTAAATCTTTTAAGCTTGGTCGCAAACCTGTTTAATACTTACATAGTAAATGTCAATTGGATTGATAATAAGAAGATATTACAGACTCGGCAGGCTTATTTTGTGGAGTGAATCGGTTATTGTTTTTTCCACCTGCTTTGTCATGAAAGTGAAACCATTTCCATACAAATCCACCAGCGAACCATTCTTCTTTCCAAAAGGTTTCAAATAAGGCTTTGGTAGTATTAACTTGAGCCTCCATATTCACATCGTTCTCCGTACGATCTATAGTCCAAGGTGCCTTGCCTGAATAATCCACACTCCTATATCCGAATTCAGTGAATAGAACAGGTTTATCATAGGTTTCATTGAAACTTTTTATTGTAGCTTTATGCTTCTCCCAACCTTTTAAACACTCTTCAACAGTTGGTGTTTTCTCATTACTTACAGGAAAATAGGCATCAATACCTATATAATCTAACAGATTCCAAAATGGTGTGCGCTCAAACTCATTCCAATTGGCAGCATAGGTCAATTGACCTTTGTATATTTTTCTAACCTCAGAGATGAGATGCTTCCAATAGTCCGGTCGATTAGTCACAAAACTTTCAAGTTCGGTACCTATACAAAAAATATCAGCTTTAGCATCTTCAGCTACTTGCGCAAAATCTAAGATAAAGTTAGAGTAGGTTTCTTCTAAAATTTCCCAATCAGCTTCATTGGTCATTTTAATTTTTCCAGTAAACACACCATCATTTACCCAAATTTGAGGTTTCAGCATTACTTTAATACCGCTTTTATTGAGGACTTTAATATAGTGCTTGGCGCCTTCTTTAGTTTCACCAAACCATTGCCAACTTTTACTGTATCCGATATTTGGATTGTCTATTGAAGATGTAAAACCAAATGGCATAATTGCTGCATAATTAGCATGAAGCTTTACCACAGGCTTTACATGAGTACTATCTATTGCGACTCTAGAAGCCACAAAACTCACACCATTAATTTTTTGAACATCTTGTGTTACCGCACAAGAAATTAAAAAAATGATAACCGTAAATGATAGAAAGTATTTGAATCTCTTCATAAAATAAAAATGACATTACAATTAAGTCTTTTCTAAACCACCATTCTCTTAACTCAATGTTAAAACTCAAATCCTTACAATTAACATCTAATTTAAAACACATCTAAATTAGGACTTAAAATTAAGTTCTTAACTTTAAGAACGACAGACTTCACACTAACAATCAAGATTTATGGAACATATTGTTATTATTGGAAATGGTATTTCTGGTGTTACTCTAGCCAGACATATTAGAAAACTTTCAGACAAAAAAATAACTATTATCTCTGCCGAAACAGAATACTTTTTTTCTCGAACTGCATTAATGTACGTCTACATGGGACATATGAAATTTGAGCACACACAGCCATATGAGAATTGGTTTTGGGAAAAGAATCGTATCAATCTTAAAAAAGGCTATGTGAAGCATGTTGAAACAAAATCTAAAACACTTCATTTTGCTGATGGTGACATCTTACAGTATGACAAACTTGTTATTGCAACTGGAAGTAAACCCAATAAATTTGGTTGGCCAGGTCAAAATTTAGATGGCGTGATGGGTATGTATCACAAACAAGATCTTGAAAATCTTGAAAAACACGCACCTAACAATAAAGTTTGCAAACGTGCTGTAATCATTGGCGGAGGATTGATAGGTATTGAACTCGCAGAAATGTTGAACAGCAGAAGTATACCTGTGACATTTTTGGTTAGAGAATCTTCATTTTGGAATGGTGTTTTACCTGAAGGTGAAAGCGAAATGATTAATAGACATATTAGAAATCATCATATTGATTTAAGATTATCTACTAATTTAAAAGAAATAAAATCTGACGAAAGCGGTAAGGTAAAATCGGTAATAATTGAAGAAACTGGTGAAGAAATCGCTTGTAATATTGTAGGTCTTACTGCTGGTGTTTCACCAAATATCGATTTTCTGAAAGATTCTGATATCGAAACTGGTCGTGGTGTAAAAGTGAATCGTTTTCTAGAAACAAATGTTCCTGATGTTTTCGCAATTGGTGATTGTGCGGAACAGCACGAAGCTATTGGAAACCGCAGACCCATTGAAGCTGTTTGGTACACTGGCAGAATGATGGGAGAAACACTAGCGCAGACTATTTGTGGTAATCGCATAAAATATAATCCTGGTCATTGGTTTAACTCTGCTAAGTTCATGGATATTGAATATCAAACTTATGGTTGGGTCTTTGGTAGCAAAGGCAGACCAGACAATGAAGTTCATTTTCACTGGAAACACAATGATGATACAAAATGTATTACCGTTGCTTATGACAAAAACACAAATAAATTTTTAGGCATTAATACTTTCGGAATACGGATGCGACATGATGTATTTGACCGTTGGTTAACCGAAGAACGTGATGTTGATTATGTAATGAAGCATTTGTCTTTAGCCAACTTTGACCCAGAATTTTATTCTAGATATGAATCTGAAATTTTAAGAGCTTACACTAACCAATTACAAACCGCATAACCATGAGTAATAAATTAAATCATAGTATGTCCTTAGCAAAACCTGATGCTTTAGACATTACTAATAAACAGAAAATTGCATTAGCATTAGGTATTATCGGTTTATTTATCCTTGCATTAGCATTATTTAATACACATTTCCCGAACAAAGGTATTTTCTTATCGCTGTCATTAGGACTAATAAGTGTTGGAACCATCTTCTATTCTAGAGAGGCCTATTTAAACAAACTTGAAGGTATAAAAAATGATGGTCAATGGTTTAAGTCTGTGTCTTCACGTGGAGTTTGGGGATGGATTCTTGGTGTAGTGTTGACAACCTTCTACATTGTCCTTTATTTTTATCCAAAATACTTGGGGCTTGGCTCTGCGAAAGACTTATCTGACAATTCTGGATTAATTAGTTTATTTGACCCTTTAAGTCAACTTCTAAGTGGCAGGAATGCGAGTCAGTGGTTTGTTTATGGAACTTTATATACCATAGCAATATTGGCTTTTGGTTATAAGTTTATTCTAAAATATAGACATAATCGCTACCAACAAATAAGAACGATTTCTGTAATGTTCTTTCAATTAGGATTTGCCTTTTTAATTCCAGAGTTTATGTACGTCATGAATAATGACTTACCATATTATGACCTAAAGAGTGTTTGGCCACTTAATTACTACATTTTTGATGAATGGTCCGTAAAAGGATTTCTTTCAAACGGAAATATAGGTTTAGCCCTTATCGTTTTTGGAATTCTTTCCATTTTCGTTATTACACCAATCCTAACCTATAAATTTGGTAAAAGATGGTACTGTTCATGGGTATGTGGCTGCGGAGGATTGGCAGAAACTGCAGGTGATTCATTTAGGCATCTATCTTCTAAAAAAAGGTCTGCGTGGCGAATAGAACGTTGGCTTATCCATACGGTTTTAGTGTTTTCTGTAGTGATGACCACAGCCATGGTTTACACTTATTTAGGCTACAAAAGCAATGATTTTTGGCTTACAAGAGGTCTTTTTATTACACTAGTTATAGGATTTCTCACAATCATTTTTATTGGTGTGATGTATTTTAAAAGAAAAGAACTTGGCAAAGATGCCAAATACGGAGCAATTGGATTCTTCGTTACAATAGCCTTGTTATTGATTATGCATTTCACTGGCACGACAGAACAATTATTTTTTGTTAAAGCAAGTTCATTGAGATCTACCTATGGCATATACATTGGCTCAATATTTTCAGGCGTAATTGGTACAGGTTTCTATCCTATTCTAGGAAGTAGAGCATGGTGTCGTTTTGGTTGCCCAATGGCTGCTATATTAGGTTTTCAGCAGCGTTTGTTTTCAAAATTCAGAATTACAACTAATGGCGGACAATGCATTTCTTGTGGAAATTGTTCTAATAGTTGCGAAATGGGAATTGATGTCAGACATTATGCTCAAAAAGGTGAAAATATTGTTCGCTCAAGCTGTGTAGGATGTGGTATTTGTTCAGCAGTTTGCCCAAGAGGAGTGTTAAAATTAGAGAATGATAGTATGAAAGGAAGAATTAATCCGACAGAGGTATTGTTAGGTAACGATGTTGACTTAATGAAACTTCTAAATAATAAATAATGAGAACCATCTTCTTACTTTTTCTTTTTAGCCAATTAGGTATTGCTCAAAGACACTATCAAAAGAATTATTTTGAGAATGGACAATTAGAATCTGCCGGTTGGATAGAAAATGGTCAGAAGACTAAATTCTGGTACTACTATCATAAAAATGGAAACTTAAAAGCAAAAGGCCATTATAAGACTAATAAAAAAACAAAGTTTTGGGCTTTTTATAATGAAAGTGGCCAATTAGAAAGTGAAGGTCATTTTAATAGAGGTAGGAGAATAAATTGGTGGGTTTATTATGACAATAAAGGAAGAGTTACTCACAAATGCCAAGTACATAACAACAAAAAAAATGGGTATTGCCTTATGTATACCAATGGAAAAATATCTTCCGCAATAAAATATAAATTTGATAAGAAGATTAAAGAATGGACAGATTTAAAATCATTCAAAAAAGAAAACCGCTTAAGTGATTTACGATAATCAATTATCATTTTTTTACAAGTTATTAAGCATAAAAAATTACCTTATTTTTGCCCATCTATTCTAATAAAACATGCCGGTAATTAAAGTCATCATTCCTGCTTATAATGAGGAAGATTCCATTGCTAAGGTCATAAATGACATTCCAAAATCTGTTGATGAAGTTATTGTTATAAGCAACAATTCTACTGACAACACAGAACTGAACGCTAAAAATGCGGGCGCAACGGTTCTGGTAGAATTAAAAAAAGGTTATGGTTATGCCTGCCTTAAGGGCATGGATTATATTTATCAACAAAAAAATAAACCAGATATTATTGTTTTTTTAGATGGTGATTACAGCGATTACCCTGAAGAATTAACTGAAATTGTTCAGCCAATCATTGAAGAAAATATCGATTTTGTCGTTGGCGCAAGAACAAAAGAACTTCGTGAAGAAGGCTCTATGACTACTCCTCAAATATTTGGTAATTGGCTAGCAACCAGTTTAATGAAGCTATTCTTCAAATCTACCTTTACAGACTTAGGACCATTTAGAGCTATAAAATACAACAAGTTATTAGCACTAAACATGGAAGACAAAACTTATGGTTGGACAGTAGAGATGCAACTTAAAGTTTTAAAGAAAAAGATGACATACAAGGAGATACCTGTTAATTATCGTAATAGAATTGGTGTCTCAAAAGTTTCAGGAACCATAAAAGGTGCTATATTTGCAGGCGTAAAAATCTTGTCTTGGATTTTCAAATACAGTATTAAGTGATTTATTTACATTATTTAATAATCATTATCTATACAATAGCCATTGTACTTATCTTTATGTACGCCTTGGCTCAGCTCAATTTGTTATACAATTACCTTTCTTCAAAAAAGAAGAGAGAACAATGTGAGACTTTTGATCTTTCTAAACCTAGTGAAGTTCCTTATGTAACTATTCAGCTTCCTGTTTTTAATGAAATGTATGTAATGGAACGTTTGTTAGACAATATTGCATTACTAGATTACCCGAAAGACAAATTAGAGATTCAGGTTTTAGATGATTCAACAGATGAAACCGTGACAACTACTAAGGCACATGTAGAGCGCTTAGCGGCAACAGGATTAGATATAAAACATATTACCAGAACCAATCGTGTTGGATTTAAAGCAGGTGCTTTAAAAGAAGGATTGGAAATAGCGAAAGGTGACTTTATTGCCATTTTCGATGCCGACTTTTTACCACAACCAAATTGGCTAAAGCGAACTGTACCATACTTTAAGAATGATAAAATTGGTGTCGTACAAACACGTTGGGGCCACATTAATAGAAACTATTCACTCTTAACAAGAATACAAGCCTTTGCTCTTGATGCACATTTTACGTTAGAACAGGTTGGACGTAACTCTAAAGGTCATTTTATCAACTTTAATGGAACAGCTGGTATATGGCGAAAAGATTGCATCATTGATGCTGGTAATTGGGAAGGTGATACACTTACTGAAGACTTAGACTTAAGTTATAGAGCACAGCTTAAAAATTGGGAATTCAAATATCTTGAAGATGTTGAGACACCAGCTGAGTTGCCAATAGTAATTAGTGCTGCACGTTCGCAACAATTTAGATGGAACAAAGGTGGTGCAGAGAACTTCAGAAAAATGCTTTGGCGTGTGATTAAGTCAAAGAACATTTCAGCAAAAACTAAAATCCATGGACTGCTTCATTTATTAAATAGCTCAATGTTTTTAAGCATTTTTGTGGTAGCTATTTTAAGTATTCCAATGCTTTATATAAAGAATGAATATGCACACTTAAGAGACTATTTCTATGTGATGAGTTTCTTTGTAATGAGTACCATAATTTTCTTTGTATGTTACTGGTTTATGTATCGGAATACATACGGTAGTGGATTTAAAAAGTTCTTTGGATACGTTGGTATGTTCTTTACATTCTTCTCTATTGCTATGGGATTCTCATTGCACAATTCTATCGCGGTAATAGAAGGTCATGCTGGCAAAAAGAGTGAATTTGTAAGAACACCAAAATTTAATATTCGCAGATTTAAAGACAACTGGAAGAACAACAAATACCTAAGAAAAAACCTTTCTAAAAATGTTGTTTTAGAAGGTCTATTAATGTCTTATTTTGGTTTTGGAATGTATAGCGCCTTTATTGTTGGTGACCAAGGTGGCGACTTCGGATTATTTCCTTTCCATTTAATGTTGTTTATTGGTTTTGGTTACGTATTCTTTAAGTCTATTGCTTCTAAAGTATAATTACTTTAAAAACAGATTCAGTCACGCTCTATATTCATCTTTTCTAAATAATCCTATCTTTGATTTATGCTAGGATTAGCCAATATCTTTAAGTATAGAAAAACAACATTAATCTTCATTTTTGTCAGTTGTTTGCTGTATTTATGGTTTGCCTATGGCATTGAGAGAACTGACTTAACGCAATTAGTACTTATTTATGTTTTACTCTTTGTTTGTACCTATCAGGTAATAAAAACATCTGGGTTTTACTTTCGGGTTTTAGTCATAGCATCCATTGTTTTTAGGTTGTTATTTCTGTTTGCAATGCCTAATCTATCTCAAGATTTCTTTAGATTCATTTGGGATGGACGAATGTTTCTTGAAGGTTTCAATCCATATTTATATACACCAGATTCTTTTATTCAAACTGGCAACTTACCAATTTCGCAAGCTCAAGAATTGTATGATGGTATGGGCGCCTTAAGTTCATCTCATTTTACTAATTATCCACCAATTAATCAATTGTGCTTTGTTTTAGGGAATCTATTTCCTGGTAACGGTATTTTGAGTTCTGTAATAGGTATGCGACTCATTATTATTTCTGCAGACATTGGTACATTATATTTTGGAAAAAAGCTATTAGAACGTCTAAAACTACCTTCAAACAGAATCTTTTGGTATATGCTTAATCCATTTATAATCATTGAGCTTACAGGCAATCTTCATTTTGAAGGTGTAATGATTTTCTTTCTAGTATGGGCGCTGTATTTATTGCATAATAATAAATGGAAATGGGCTGCAGTGATATTTGCTTGTTCAGTATCAGTGAAGCTTATTCCACTTATGTTTTTGCCTTTATTTTTTTGGTGGTTTATGAAAATCAAACGTGAAGGCAATATGAAAGTTTCGACAACTGCAGGAATAACAAAACTTATTACTTTTTATGCTATAATTGGCTTATTCATTCTGGTTTTATTTCTACCATTCTTCTCTATGGAATTTATAAACAACTACTCTAAAACTGTTGGTCTTTGGTTTGGTGATTTTGAATTCAACGCCAGTATTTACTACATCGCACGAGCAATTGGTTATTCCATTAGCGGCTATAATGAAATAGCAACAATAACAAGAATATTACCTGTAATTTCTCTACTTATTATCATTAGTTTTTCATTTTTCAAGACAAATAATTCAATACCTAAACTTACTACATCTATGCTCTTAGCATTTACGTGCTATTTATTTTTAAGCACAACAGTGCATCCTTGGTACATTTCTACTTTGGTTATTTTGTGTGTTTTTAGCAGGTATAAATTTCCTTTGGTATGGTCAATAGTAATCGTACTCAGTTATTTGGCATATGCGAATGCCGCTAATACTGAGAACCTATTTGTCATTGGTTTAGAATATCTAATTGTATTTTTTGTGTTTGTATGGGAAGTAATTTTAAAAAAAACAATTAAACTCTAATCTTCAAGCTTTTCTGGCGGTTGCACCGCTTCTGGGTCGTTGCCATCAAAATCTTCATAATTATCTTCATCATAATTTGCCATTGTCACTGCTAGAGTAGAACTTACTTTAACCAAATACTTGGTATCTTCAGTCACCACTTCAACAGCTTCAATCTTTTCATTCTTATGATTAGTAAATGAAATAACATGACCATCATCGTATCCGTAAGGATACTTTTCGACCAATAAGGCCAAAATATCTGGTGTTAATTTCTTAAAATCAACAATGACCCTTTTAAGATTATCTTTCATTTTTTTGTGGTTGATTTGTTACTAAGATACGAAGGAATCTATTAGAAATATTAATTGTGTATAAAATAAATGTTACGATACTTGTATTAATAACTCACCGAAAAGATGCGTTTACTTTACAAAAGCTACAGTTAACTAATGCCTATTTTATATCTTTATAGAACTCAATTAATTTTACCTTAAACAAAATACAGGTATTATGAAACTACAACTCAAACTTTTAAGAACAGACATATTCCTACCAATTAAATTATTTGGTATGGCGATGTTATTATTCATGACTACAGCTACAGTTAGTGCACAAGAAACGAGCACAAATGATCGTACGATTACAGGTATTGTTATTGCGGAAGATAAACCTGTAGCTGATGCTAACATAACGCTTCAAGGCACCAACATTGGTGTGACAACAAGTGAAGACGGCACTTTCACATTCCCTAAAAAACTAAAAACAGGTGATATTCTAATATTTAGCTACTTGGGTTATGAAACTCAAAAAGTAATAATCGCATCTGATACTAGTTATATAAAATTAGAATTCACTATAGACATGATTGAAATGATTGGCGCTTTAGATGATAACATACCTTACAAATCAAAACGAAAGAATTAAAATACAACACTAGTAATTTTTCATTTTTAAAGCATAATCAATGAGATATTGTATTGATTATGCTTTTTTCAGATTAAAAGGCAATGTTTTACAAATCTATCTTAACTTTTTTTCTTTTTGTATTCCTCTTAAAGCTTAATGCCCAAATAGAGGACTTTAGTGCTATAGACTTTAAAAAGGCTGATAGTATTGCCAAGGTATACAAAGGTGAAACACTTCATAATCTACCTCAACTTTCTTATAATCTCACCTACGCTTTAAAAACAGAAGCAGAACAATTTAGAACTATTTATAAATGGGTATGTGAGAATATTGCTAATGATTACAATCTTTACAAAAAAAATGACTCTAAACGTCAACGCTTCAAAAATGACAGCGTAAAATTTAAAGCATGGAATAACGAATTTAGAAAACAATTATTCGATAAATTATTGAAGAAAAAACGCACCATTTGTACGGGCTATGCATATTTGGTAAGAGAGCTTTCTAGACTAGCCGATATAGAATGTGAAATTGTACAAGGTTACGGAAGAGTTAGTACTACAGATATAGACAAACTAGATATCCCAAACCATTCTTGGAATGCTGTAAAACTGAATAACAACTGGTATTTGTGCGACCCAACTTGGGCAAGTGGCATTCCAAATCCGGAATCTAATAGGTTTGAATTTAAATACAATGATGGTTTCTTTTTAGCGAATCCTGAGCTATTCGCTATTAATCATTTTCCTGTTGACTCAAAATGGTGGCTTTTAGATAAGGATATACCAACATTTGAAATGTTTTTAGCTTCACCAGTACTTTATGGTAATGCATACAAAAATTTAAATACCATTACTACTCCTAAAACAATGCATCATGATATAAAAAAAGGTGATACCATTACTTTAGAGTACGAGCTTAAAGACAACATAAAAAAAGAAGATGTAAAACTTCTTATTGACAGCGGTAACAATGTATGGAAACGCAATCCATCATCTGTTTCAATAGAAAATAAAACGCTTACTATTAAACAACGTTTTAAGAAAACTGGATTTTACGATGTACATGTTTATATAGGTAAGGATTTAATTTCTACCTATACTGTTGAAGTGAAGCAAGTTTAGTTATATGTTTGGCTCAATATTTGAACTTTTAAAAACATGAAAAAAATTAGCATCACTCTTGTACTTTTAATTTTCCAAGCTCTACTATTTTCTCAAAACGATATTAAAAATTCAGACATAATAGGCTGTTGGAAAATCTACTCAGAAGAAAACAAGTTTTTTAAAAATAGTACTGTTTACAGACCATGTGATTATCATTCAATTCATGAAAAAAAGCGAAAATGGTATAGATATTCAATCATATTTAGAAATGATGGCACCTGTTCTTACACATCACCAGGAAAGAACGATATACCTAAAATGAAAGAAGGATTTTGGAATTACGACGAGAACTCCTCAGAAATTCAAATTCTAAATGTAAATAATGAAATTATTACAGCTTGGAAAGTAAAACAACTTGAAACCGATCTTTTACTTATAAGCAATAAAAAATTATAACATCTTCAAGGTATTGATTTCTTGTGTAGTCAAATGCTTCCAATGACCACGTGGAATATCCTTTTTGGTTAAGTGACCAATAGCAACACAATCTATTTTTACTAAATCATAGTTTAAGGTTTCAAAAATGGTTCTTAAAATAGAATTACCTGTGTTTTTAATTTTGATTCCGATTTTGTTTTTAGATTCACCTTCAACATAGCTTACTTCTTCAACAGTAATTGTTTTTCCATCTACATTAAACCCTTCTTGAATCTTTTTTAAATCCTCAAACTTTAAATTTTTATCTAATTCAACCTGAAACAACCTTGCGACACCATTCTTAGAGTTGGTGAATTTCTGCACTACTTTTTCGTCATTGGTGAATAACAATAAGCCTAAAGAGTTTCTACCTAAACGCCCAATCGGTCTAATATTAGCAGAAGTCGCATTGGCGACCAAATCCATAACCGTTCTGCCTTTGCCTTCTGCTGTGGTTGTTGCAAAACCTTTTGGCTTATTTAATAAGACATAAACTTTTGGCTCTGGGCTAATTCTTTGGCCATCAAACTTTACTTCATCACCTGGCTTCACTTTATAGCCCATTTCATTTACAACCTTACCATTTACAGTCACCAAACCAATAGCAATATTCTCATCTGCTTCTCTTCGAGAGCAAATACCAGAATTTGCGATATACTTGTTTAAACGGATATCATCAGATTTTGCAACCTGCTTCTTAGGTTGTGACTTCTTTTTATATGGCGCATTTCCTTTTCCTGAAAATTGTTTTTTTCCCCTACCAGCTTGATTTTTGCTCATGTTGTAATTTTTTGCAAATGTATAACAATAGTTTACACTAACTACTTAATTTCTACAGTAGTTTGTCTTTCTGTATTTACGGTCAATTTCGTCACATCTGGTCTTGAATAATGCCCAACAGCATCAAAATTTTGACGCTCTTCTAACACTCGATTAAAGTCTATAGTCTGGATGATTAATCCTTCTTTGTGCAATACAGGTTCAACAATATATTCACCATCTGGTCCTGCAATACAGCTGCCACCATTGGTTAATATATCAGGTGCATTTTTTATGAGCTCATCATAAAAAGGTGTGTCTTCAGGAAAGTCTTCTTTTCTCATTAAAGCAGATACAGATACTACAAAAGAACGCGATTCTCTAGCTATAAACCTTGTAATATCTTTAGTATTGTGGTCACTACCAGGCCAAACCGCTATATGTAGATTTTCACCTTGACCATATAAAGCAGTTCTTGGTAAAGGCATCCAGTTTTCCCAGCAATTTAGTCCACCAACAGTAAATGCTTTTAACGGATGTACTTTTAATCCGTTGCCATCGCCAGGTGACCAAGTTAAACGTTCGTCATAGGTTGGTCTTAATTTTCTGTGCACAGATTTAATTTCGCCATTCATATTGATGTAAACCAAAGTTGCATAAATACTATGTCCACCTCTATCTTCTGGACGTTCTATAATTCCTAAATAAATTGCAATTTTATGTGCTTTCGCTAACTGACAAACGCTATCTAACTCACCTTTTTCAATACAAATAGCGTTATTTACATAATGCGCATGAAGCTTTTTATTAGTATTAGTATTCCATTCTGCACCACCAGTTAATGCCAACCAAAATGGATATCCAGGTAACAGTGCCTCACCAAAAACGATTAACTCACAATTCTGAGTAGCAGCATCCTTTATACTTTGCTCTACTTTTTCTAAAGTAGCTTCTTTATTTAACCAAACAGGTGCAATTTGAGCCATTGCAATTTTTAAAGATGTGTCCATTATATTCTATTTAGTACCACTGATATATCGATGAGTAATATTGAAAATACACCAGTTACAATTATAAATTTTAAGATGTTATGTAATATCAAATAGTGCGTTTTCTCATTTGATTTGGACAGTATAAAAAAGAAGAAGAGTAATAAAACGATACTCAAATAAAAAAATATATACATATGACCAATCTTGAAAAAAAGTATAAGTACAATAGCCGTAGCGATTGTTAGTAATACCAAAATTTTCAGCATTAATTTTGATGTATTTTCACCATAAACAACAGGAACGGTCCTGTAGTCTAATGCTAAATCACCTCTAATATTTTCGAGATCTTTTGTGAGTTCACGCATAGAAATGAGTAGAAACAGAAATATAGCATGACCAAAAATGACAAGTTCAAAGTTTTTATAATAAATAAATATGGCGAAAAATGGTATAACTGTTAATATTGCTGAAATCAGATTTCCTGTTATTGGTTGTTTTTTCAAACGATGACTATAAATCCAAATACCGAAAATATACAGTGAATAAAATATAACCGTCTTGAATGAGACATAACTGGCAAAAATGACCGCAAGAAAATTTAATGTAAAATAGAAAGACAATTTTGTGTTTTGACTTACCAATCTATCTAACATGGTCTTTCTTGGTTTATTGATCAAATCCTTTTCCGAATCGTAAAAGTTATTAATGATGTAACCACCAGCAATTGTGGCCGAGGATGCCAAAACCAACATTAATAAGTTCAGATCAAATAGTACCGTTTTAATTGGTTTATCTGGTGCAAAAATATAAACAGAAGCTAGATACTGGGCAAAAACTACAACAAGAATATTATAACCTCGCACAACAGAAAACAAACTAAAAAATTTAAGAAGTATGTGTTTCTGTCGTCTTGTTAGCATAGTTATAAATTAAAAAACCTCACAAGTTAAAAAACATGTGAGGTTTAAAGTTATTATTTTTAGAATTAAAAGTTGTAAACCACTTCTAATTTCTGACCTTTTAAAGCTTCTTTTGCTCTATCTATATTTTCTGTAAAACCTAAGATGTAGCCTCCACCACCAGAGCCACATAACTTTAAGTAGTAATCATTAGTTTCAATTCCTTTTTTCCAAAGTTCGTGAAACTGTTGAGGAATCATAGGTTTAAAGTTATTTAACACTACTTTAGATAAAGACTTTGTGTTTCTAAATAGCGACTTTACATCACCTTTTAAGAAATCATCAACACAAGCATCTGTGTATTTTATAAATTGGTCTTTGAGCATACTACGGAAACCTTCATTTTTCATATTTTCCATAAAGATGCTAACCATTGGTGCAGTTTCGCCAACAATTCCACTATCTATTAAGAACACAGCACCTTTTCCTTCTGTTTTTTGAGAAGGAATACCAGTCGCTTCAATATTATCTTTAGATTTAATAAGAATTGGTAAACTTAAATAGCTGTTTAATGGGTCTAAACCAGAAGATTTACCATGGAAAAACGATTCCATTTCTGAGAAAATAGCCTTTAACTTCAAAAGCTTTTCTCTAGTAAGATTTTCTAAAACTGTAATCTTATCAGTGGCATATTTATCATAGATGGCCGCCACAAGAGCTCCACTACTTCCAACACCATAACCTTGAGGAATTGAAGAATCAAAATACATACCCGAATCCACATCATTTTGCAACGTTTCAATATCAAAAGACACTAACGCTTTATCTAAATCTCTTAGATAAGTAACAAAACGCTTTAAACTTTCGTTTGATTTTATGGCTTCTTCAGAAGGATTTTCATCTACTTTTAATGCTCCATTATAAAAGTTATAAGGAATAGATAAACCTTTAGAATCTTTAATAATTCCGTACTCACCAAAAAGTAATATTTTTGAATAAAAAAGCGGTCCTTTCATTTATGTTGGGCAATTTTTCTTTGCAAATATACGGATTTTAACACTACATGGTTTACAATCAATACTTAAGCTATCGTTAATTTTTGATTAATTGCGCTCCTTTTCCTGCAAAATCATGAATAAAATGCTCGTTTTGACAATATTTAGCTAAATCATTTTCAATGAATTTGTGTATAGCAGTTTGCTCACTTTCCGGATATAATAGGTGTACATTTGCGCCTGCATCTAAAGTAAAACACACATTAGATTTGTGCTCTTCACGATACTTCCAAATTCGATTTATGATTTCTAAAGTATTCGGTTTCATCAAGATAAAATATGGCATACTTGTCATCATCATAGCATGAAGCGTTAATGCTTCGCTTTCAACAATCTTTACAAAAGTTTCTAAATCACCAGATGCTAAAACAGACTTCAGCTTTGCCAAATTATCATGTGCTTGAGAAAATCGTTGTTGAGCAAAAGGATGACCAAACATTAATTTATGACCAACTGTACTACTCACTTGCTTTTCGCCTTTATCTACTAAAAGAATAGTATCTTGATAGTTTTTAAAGTTCTCATGCACCTCACCATCAAAAGGAATTCCGAATAAGTCTGAACTTTCAGTACTTTCATTTTGTCCCCAAACCACAAGTTCGCCTTCTATACTTCTACATGCACTACCAGAACCTAAACGTGCTAAAAAGGATGCTTTTTTGTTGAAGTAATCATGAGATTCTTCGCTATCGCTATGAATGACAGATGAGTTAAGCTTTTCTTCAACACTCATAAGACATAGAGCTAGTGCACTCATTCCTGATGCTGATGATGCAATACCAGAACTATGTGGAAATGTATTTTCGGTATCAATCTTAAAATGATAATCTCTTAAGAAAGGCATATACTGTTCAATACGTTCAAAAAAGGTTTGAATTTTTGGCTTAAAAGCTTCATTCTTTTCACCTTCAAAATAGACATCAAAACTAAAATCGTTACCTTCTTTTTTAGTGTAAGTTAACTCAGTAATGGTTTTACAATTTGAAAGCGTGAAACTAATTGAAGGGTTTTCTGGAATTTGATGTTCCTTTTTTCCCCAATATTTCACCAAGGCTATATTACTTGGCGAAGACCACTTTACACTACCTTTCTCTATGTTAGTATTGTATGATTTAAGAATAAAATCTTGTGCTGTCATGTAGTATATATTTCTGAAGCAAAAATAACGAAATTCAATAGCTACTCTTCCATTTCTTGAGATAAAGACAAGAGTTTTAGCATAGTTTTATAATTTCTTGAGGTTGCAGATATATTTAGCTTTTTTTCAAAATAATTAAGACTGAATTTTGCTTTGCCATAACCATTGGCGCAATAGAGATACAAACAGTCATTTATAATCTCATATTCTTCGTTCTCATACGTTTTTTTAGAAGCTTCTTTTACAAGATTGGTTTCTGGTATTTTAGAAAACATTGCAAAATAACTATCATTTTTTTTCTGTTCTGAAAAAGGGCAATCATTAAATATTTTTTGAAGTTGCCTTCGATTTCTCACTATAACAGAAACTTCAAAACCAAAATTTACTAAAATGGTTTCATGAATCTTTTTCTCTAATTCTCTGAGATTTTCATTATCGGTTTGAAAAACGACATTGCCACTTTGAATATAAGTTGTTACATTCTCAAAACCTGAGTCTGCCAACAACTTTCTTAACTTAACCATTGGTACTTTTCTATGTCCGCCCACATTTATGCCACGTAAAAGTGCGATATATGTTTTCATTGCATTATTATTGATTGAGACACAATATATGCACCAGTCCAAGCATTCTGAAAATTAAAACCACCAGTTACTGCATCTATATTTAGAATTTCGCCTGCAAAAAACATGTTTGGTACTAACTTACTTTCAAAAGTTTTGAAGTTAACTTCTTTGAGGTCAATTCCACCAGCAGTTACAAATTCTTCTTTAAAGGTGCTTTTACCAGTAACATGAAAAACCGCTTTTGTTAACTGTGCAGCTAAAGCTTCTAATTGCCTTTTATTAATATCTGCCCAACGTGTATCATCAGAAATGGAAGAAACGGAAACTAACTTTTTCCATAGACGTTTTGGCAAATCATATTGAGCCGAATTAAATACCAACTTCTTAGCTAAACTTTGTTTAATATCTTTTAAATCATCGAGACAATCTGAAAAATCACTACGTATGAAATTGACTTCAATGTTAAAATTATAATTGCGTTTTGCAAGCTCTAAAGCACCAAATGCTGAGAGTTTTAGTATAGCTGGAGCACTCATCCCAACATGCGTTATTAGCAATGGACCTTCAGAAACTAAATCTGTACCAATAACTTTAACTTCAACATCTTTAGCTACAACACCAGGAATATCTTTTATCCTCTGATCTTTAATATCAAAAGTAAAGAGTGACGGTACTGGCTTTATAATTTTATGTCCTAATGTTTCGAGTAAATTCCAGATTTTAGAATTGCTACCTGTCGCAACTACCAATTTATCACAAGTAAACGTAACTTGAGATGTGTTTAGTTTGAAACCATTATTTTGAACTATTGATTTCACAGAATGATTATAAAACACTTCAACATTGTGCTTTTTAGCTTCATACAAAAAACAATCAATAATAGTTTGAGAAGAATTAGATACAGGAAACATGCGCCCATCTTCTTCTATCTTTAATTCCACACCACGTTTTTCGAACCATTCAATAGTATCTCCAGTCATAAACTTATGAAATGGTCCTAATAGTTCTTTTTCTCCTCTTGGATAATTTTGCACCAACTCTGATGGAATAAATTCTGCATGCGTAACATTACAACGTCCACCACCAGAAATCTTTACTTTTTGAAGTCCTTCTTTTCCACGTTCTAATATCGCTACGGACAATTCTGGATGTTGCTCAGCAATATTCACAGCAGCAAAAAATCCTGCAGCTCCACCACCAATAATTATGATATCTTTGTGCGCAATCAATATTTTATATTTTAACTCTAAAATACAATGATATCCTACAATAGACTAATTATTCTTTTGCTTCTTGTTTGCAGTTGTCAAACACAAACAGGAAAACTTAAGGTTGTTGCAGATTTGCCATTAACATTAAGTGAAGTTTCTGGTATTGCAATGGACAAAAGTAACAATGTCATTTGGATGGTGAATGATAGTGGGAATAAACCTGTATTATATGGTGTTGATAATAATGGAGACATTATAAAAACAAAAAAAATAAAGGCTAAAAATAGAGATTGGGAAGATTTAACCATGGATCTGGATGGTAATCTTTATATAGGTGATTTTGGTAATAACGATAATGACAGTAAAGCATTAAGAATTTTGAAAATTTCTAATGCGCAATTAAGTTCTAAGAAAAAGTCAATTGAACCAGAAGTCATTAAATTTAGTTACCCTGAACAAAAGAAATTTCCACCAATAAAAAACAAACGCCATTACGACTGTGAAGCTTTTTTTCATTTCAACAATGAATTATTTCTTTTCACAAAGAGCAGAGTGAAAAAACAAAAAGGGAAGACACATCTTTATAAATTACCAACAACAGCTGGGAAACATAAAGCTGAACTTATAGACACCTACACGACATGCAATGATGACGAATGCTGGGTAACCTCAGCAGATATTAACAAGACAGGTAGTAAAATGGTACTACTTACAGGGAATTCAGTCCTCGTTTTTTCAGACTTAAATGCTACTGACTTTTTTAAGTCTAAGATGGAACGTTATAAATTCACCTATGGATCACAAAAGGAAAGTGTAATTTTTAAAAATGACAGCACACTTCTCATTGCTGACGAATATTTAGGCACCTCTGGCGGAAGTGTTTACGAGTTTAAAATCAACTAAACACTAGTACCTGAATACGTCTGCAACACCTTTAATATGTCTTGCTTTTGTAGAACTCCAGACTGACGCCATACTAATTTACCATCTACAAAAAGTAACATGGTCGGTACACTTCTGACCTGATACTTGAGGGCGAGTGCATTGTTTTTATCAATATCTATTTTCACAACCTTTACAGCATCACCAAGGTCTTCTTTTACACTTTTAAGTATAGGCATTAATGCTTGGCATGGCCCACACCAAGTTGCAAAAAAGTCTACTAAAACAGTGCGTTCTGAATTTATAATATCATTAAAACTACTTTTCATCTTTGAATTTTATTATAATATTTAATTAGACGTAAAAGCTTTTCTAATATTACAATGCTACAATGAACATATTTATTAAAAACCAAACCCTAATTGAAATGCCAATCGTAGTCCGTCATCACTTGTAAAGGCTGAAATATTTGCGCTTACCATACTATAGGCTGTTATAAATACTCCACCACCAATTGAAGTATTCCAATCGTCCTTGTTAAATTCTGAGTCTAACACCAAATCATTATCTACCCAAACACGACCATAGTCGAAACCTCCATAAAAACCAACATTAAAAGGCAAGAAATTGGAAGATCTTCTTCTAAGGTTAAATCTAAGATCAGTACTTTGAGCAAAAGCATTTTTACCTGCAAAACGTTCTCTTCTAAAACCTCTTAGACCTGTCTGATCACCTAATACTGCAGCCTGGTAAAACTCAAACCCATCCCCAAAATTTAAGTGGCTTCTCATTTTTGTTGCTAAAACTATTTGACCTTCTGGCAACAACTTATAATCAAATCCTAACTCTGGGATTAGGTAACCAAAACCATTTGTTCTACTCACATTATTTTTATAACCAGCCAATAAACTAAATTCCATTCCTAAGGTTGGGAACGCTTCATTGTCCTTTACTTCATAATGATATTTTGCGTGTGCGCCGTAAAAATCTTGTTTATCAAATACTTGATTATCTGGTGTTGTGATGCTCTCTAAAAAACGACCTGCTGTTCTATCTACCTCATTAGACTCATAAGATATCCCGACTTCAATTTGAGATCCAGCTTGTCCTCGCCAAACTAAAGTTGGTGCTGCACTAACAGTTCTAATCTTTACCCTATTATAATTAAGATCAGCATCAAAGTTGTCATCTTCGTCAGCCTCTGGATTTACTGTACTATTACCAAAACCAAAGAAATTTCTAGCAAAATTAGGACTTGTAAAATCTAAATCTATCCTAAGGTTTGTAGTACCAATAACATTAGCAAATTCAGCATTATACCCTATATCATAACCACTAGTTGCAAAATAATAACCTGCAGAAATAGTATGTTGAGAAGAAAAAGGATTACGCTCAAAATTGTAATTAGTAAATGTATTTGTAAAGCCCATTCTAAAACCATCGTCTGGGTTAAAACCTATGGTGGGCATTAACTGATTGGTACTGTTTTTTAATTTCTTATAATTATAAACATTAGTTTCATAGTCATCGGTCAACTTTTGTCTTCCATTATCAGTTAGAATGGTATTCTTCTTAGACTTATAATCGTAGTAAATTACTTTTTTACCATTTTTAATATCATAAGTATCGTTGTTCTGACCACCAACCAATCGCAGTTTAATATAACTGTCTCCTTCACCATAGACATTAAAAACATCATCATCATCTAATGCATAAATCCAGATTTCTTTAGTTTCGGTTCTTGAATATGTACGCTCATGAAATACATCTGACTTTTTACCTTTCTTAATTCTATATGCCGTGACTTTTGTCTTACCTTCAGGCATTCTTTCAACATCAAACCAATCATCTTTATTGGTTCCTTTAATAACAGCAAACTTATTAATCACCTTATAGTATCTATCTGAAATATCTTGAAGGTTAGAAAGTCTTTGTTTTAATATAGATTTAATCTCCTCTAAATCTTGATCTCTTATTTCTTTTGGTACATTTAAGAACGCATTTTCAATGACCTCATCAGTTACATTATCTTGAATATACTTCACCTGTGCATCCCAAACTTCTTTAGTAGATTCTTGAATAATTTCCATATCTAAGGGATAAGGCTCAACATTAATAGCTTCTACATTTTTTAATGTCGCATCATATTTTTTTAACAAGCCGGCAGTTGGCATTAAAGCAACAGCTGTCGACAAAAGGAAACCATCACTCATTTTAGAAAATGCTTGATCTCTATCTCTTGGCATAGGTCTGTACACTTTCTTACCATCTTCTTTAAACTGAATCCATCGCCATTGATCTTGATGTCTATCCCAATCACCAATTAACATATCAAACAATCTCGCCTTAATATAAGCTGCTTCATCAACCACCAAATCCTCGTCTTTA
Source organism: uncultured Flavobacteriaceae bacterium (assembly GCA_964517835.1). Classification (GTDB taxonomy): domain Bacteria; phylum Bacteroidota; class Bacteroidia; order Flavobacteriales; family Flavobacteriaceae; genus Winogradskyella. Next base: position 30,537 of record CAZFEV010000003.1, read on the forward strand.
TGAATCTTCTTCATCATATCATCAGTGCTCAATAACTTATCTTGAAAACCAAAACTGGCTTTATCAGAATGTCCTTCAGATGTATGTTCTTCTATCATATATAGCTCATCACCAAAATCAGCATTGTATGAACCTAGTGCATTTTGCTTTGGTACATAATATAAGATGGGATTAGTATGATAGACACCTATGGCATCAGCTAAATCACCCACCACAAAAGGTGCATAAGGATGTGCACCTGTAAAAACATCAGACACTAATTCTGTAACAAAATCATCATCTAATTTTTTGCCAATAAATTGGTCTTTAAACATAATGGCTTGTAAATATTGTGAAGCTTGCTTACGCAATGCACGCATTACATATTGTCTACCTGACTTATCTTCTAATCGCAATGATTTTGATTGATTTCCACCACCTTTTCTAACAGGTATTAATCCACCAAAAAGTGTATCTAAATTTACGGTCGGCGCTAGAACTTCTGTTGCAAACTGTTCTCTATATCTGTCTCCCCAAAGGAATTTATAGAATCCTGATTTATCAGCTTCTTCTTTTGTATGAATTGATGCTAACTTTTCAGACGGAAATTCATCTGGAAAATCAACTTTTTCTTCTTTTTTAGATTCAAATATTTCAGTCTGAAAAACAACTTCATCAGAACCAGTCTCATAGAAACGGACAAAAGAAGAACCATCATTGAAGACATCTAAGCGTGCAAAACCATTTTTAGCATAAGAAAACTTACCATTACCAACCAATCTTGTTGCCGTTTCTTTAGAACCTGAACCGCTAACTATTTGTGCTAAACCAGCTTCTTCAATATATTGAAGATTATGGTCGTGACCCGATACAAAAATGATCTTATCATTTTGCTGCGCCATACTGACCACTCGTTTTTGTAATTCACTATACATTTTATGCTGTAAATCTGCATGTGAAACACCTCCAGTCTTTCTAATCAGATTTTTAAGAGTTCCTAGAATTGGCAATGGTTTTAAATGACTTTTAAAATCGTATTGACCTCCATGAGAACCATTGGTAAACATTGGGTTGTGTATTGCAATTATTGTTGTTTTACCTCTTGCTTTCTTTATTTCGCTTGCCAGTTCGTTTAAGAAATCTACTCTAGTTTTAATGTCGCAGTCATCATTTATGGTTGGGTGTTTATCCCAATCTGTAATATACCATTGAGAATCTACAATGATTAAAACTATATCATCTGAGATTTTGACCTTGTCAATCGGACAGCCATTTTCAGGTAAAAAAGTATTTTTTCCTAATTGCTTTTCAACAAACTTTTCTTGGTTCTTAAGACCTTCTATACCACTATACCAGTCATGATTACCAGGAATAAAAACCGTATTTCCTTTAAATTCTTTAGCTACATCGGTTTGAACTTTTAATCTATGTTCAGCTAAGTTTCTAGAAGTGTCCTTTTTATCAACCAAACCAACAGGATAAATATTATCACCTAAAAAAATTGCTGTACTGTTTTTAGAGGCTTTCTTTAATTGCTTCCCAAAATCTTGAATAGCTGGATCAACTTTATTCAAATCAGAATTTCCAGCATCACCAAGTAGATAAAAACTATGAGCAATCTCTTTATCACTCGGAAATGGTTTCTCTGAACCTTCTGCTATTTGCTTCTTAAGTGTTGCGCAAGAATTTAGGACTAAAACTAAAAGTGTAAATAAAATCTGCTTGTAATATTTCATGCGGTAAAGTTAGTTAATTATGAACTGCAAGATAACATGGAACATCCAACTTTATGTCTTGCCCAATCTGGTCGTTTTGCGAACCACTTTGAGTTTTCTGACTGTTCATCGTATGGTTTTTTTAATAATTCGAATAATTCTGACACCAAACTATAATCTTCTTTACCTGCTGCATCTATGGCTAATTGTGCCATATAGTTTCGCAATACATATTTGGGATTTACCAAATTCATCTTAGCTTTTCTTTCAGTATCGTTTAGTGATTCTTTTTGAAGTCTAGCATCATAGGCATCAAACCAAACATTCCATTGTTCTAATACAGCATCTTTAATGTCTTCTAGCAAGTAAAATGCATCTTCAACTACTTTAATCCCTTTTTTAGAATTCCCTTTTTCATATTTAGAAAGCATTCTAAAGAAAATAGTCATATCAGTTTCGGACAACAACAAGCATTCTTCTAAATCGGATAATAAGTGTTTATCCTCATTCAATTTTAAATCTAAACCTAACTTAGAACGCATCATATCTAAAGACTTTGCATCAAAATCTTCTTGATATTGATTTAAAATATCTTCAAAAGGTTTGGCTTCCTCAACTAAAGGATACAAAGCATTGGCTAATTGCAACAAATTCCACAACCCAATATTAGGTTGGTTACCATAACGATATCTTTTGTTTTGAGCATCAGTTGTATTTGGTGTCCAACCATAATCAAAGCCTTCTAACCAGCCATATGGACCATAATCTATAGTTAGTCCAAGAATGGACATATTATCTGTATTCATAACACCATGCACAAAACCTACACGCTGCCAGTGAATAATCATGTCTAAAGTTCTATTAGCGACTTCCTTAAAAAAGGTGATATAAGTTTCTTTTGATGGTTTACCTAATTCTGGGTAAAAGTACTTTATCGTGTAATCAACAAGATGTTTTAGATTAACATAATCTTGCCTTGATGCAAACAATTCAAAATTACCAAAACGAATAAATGTTGGAGACACTCTACATACAATTGCTCCTTTCTCATAAGCAGGATTGCCATTATACATGACATCTCTTAATACGTCATCTCCAGACAACATTAAACTTAAAGCTCTAGTTGTTGGCACACCTAAATGATGCATAGCTTCGCCACATAAATACTCACGTATGGAAGACCTCAACACTGCCAAGCCATCTCCTTGTCTTGAATATGGTGTTTCGCCCGCTCCTTTTAACTGAAGTGCCCAACGTTTGTTTTGATGTTCAACTTCGAACAGATTAATAGCTCTACCATCTCCTAACTGTCCTGCCCAATTACCAAATTGATGCCCAGCATAAGCCATTGCGTATGGCTCAGTGCTTTCATAGACTTTAGAACCTGAAAAAACATCTAAAAAAGTTTGTGATTTACTATCAGAAAGTTGCAATCCTATCTGAGAAATCATTTCTTCAGAAACATGAACTATTGAAGGATTTGAAGGCTTCTTAGGACTTACAACAGAATGCGTGGCATTAAAAACCTTACGCCGAGAATTCTCTGTATTAGAATCTGTCGGCAGTTCTTTGTTAAATGTATTACTGATATTGAGATGCATACAACCTAATTATCTTATAAAGATAACTAATAATGTATTGAAGGTATCAATTAGGATATTGTTTGTAGAATTGTTGTATTGAAAAAAACTATAACTTAAGTTGTGAGACTATTAGTTATATTTTCGTTTTTGGAACCAGATACCTGAAAGCGTTAAGTTAAGATTAATAGTGCTGAAATTATCTTGAACCAAGAAACTTTCAGTAGTTCCTCTTTTACCAACATTATAAGAAATGTTAAGGTATGAACCTAACCTAGTACCAACAGGTAACCCTAAACCTAAAGACAAGCCATAACTATTGATTGCCTCATTATCAACTTCTAAAAATCCGCTATTATAGTTAAATCCAGCTCTAAAATTTATACGCTCCCAATATTTTAAACTCACTGGATTTTTTGTGTATTCTGCACCTAATGCGAATACATTTTGATCTACATATTCACTTATCCCATCAGATTGATTTGTGTCTGACCAAAAACTAGATGTATAATCCGCTGAGAACAATACATTCTTATATTTAGTACTAAAACCAAAACCAACTTTTAATGGTAAAGAGAAGTCATTCAATGGTACTTCAGAAGAATCCTCTAAAATAGAAAAAGCACCATCATTTGATATTCTTTCTACAACTCTATCTCTAGTTGCTGTTAAATCCGTTGGAAGGTCAATAGTTAATCCAAAATTATACTTATCAGCTAATTTATATTGCATTCCAAAACCTAAAACAAATCCTTTATAATAACTATCTTCAACAATACCTAGAAGACTGTTTTCTACAATTATTGATTCGCTTTCTTCTATGTTACCGAACAAATATGAAAATTTGATTCCTAAATTCAGATTTTCAAGTATTTTTCTACCATAATCAAGTCTTACTTCATTCACACCTCCAGAACCTACAATATTTGTACTGAATTGACCTGTACTACCTTCAACATTACTTTGCACACCAATTAGCTCATAACCAACACTAGTTGCAGGTTTCAGAGACAGGCCAATACCATAATTTCCATTACCGTTAAAACCTATAGCAATATTTGAAAAGTTTGAATTCGCTCTTGTTTCTTCCCCATCAGAGCTAGAAATATTTTGAAATTCAGTAAAAACACCAAAATCAAAAATAAAACGCTGCTTTTGTATAGAAGCAAATGACGCAGGATTATAAAGATTTAATTGATCAAAAGCATCAAGAGCAATACCTGATTTTCCTAACCCACTATTTCTACCTACATTACTACTTGTTTCTACACCTAGTCCAAATAATGAATACGGGGAACTTGTATTATTTGTCTGTGCGTTAATACTCAGACAAAAAATTATAGCTAAAAATAAAAAGCTTTTGGCAGTACTATTAATCTTCATAAATAGCATAGGTAATTGAAAGTTCAGCTTCAAAATCTTCATTAAAAGCATCATTGTATAACACACTATTAACTCTAGATTCATTTTCAAATGGTAAGAGAATTAATGCATTTTCTGTAATAGGTTGTTCATTTAATTTAGATTCAACAAACTCTAGCACAGGTATGTTATATATAATTTCTCCAAACTCAGGATCTTCTTCTACAAGTCTTGCTAAAACAAAATCAATATTATTAAATACTTGTTGCGTTACTTCATTATTCTGATCGACAATATATAAGCCTAATAATTGATCTACAGGTTTCAGGTCAGAATATGAATCTCTATTTGGTTTAACTCTTAGTGTTGCATTTAAAACAGTACCCGTACCATTAATTTCAAACAAATTTCTAATTGAAGGAAACTCAATACGTGTAGCATAGCCGACACCTGATTGCATGTAACTAAAATTATTACTAGCTGTTGAAGCTAAATTTACTTCTTGGTCGTCAATGATCTCCAATGGCAAACCACTAACATCGCTTTTAATGTTATTAAAATAAGTAAATGGACCAATATCTAATGATAATTGAAATACGCTCTCATTTTCTTCTTCAAACTCACCTCCTTCACCTGGTGTGTTATAATAAAATTTAATTGCGACATCTCCTGGTCTAAAACCCAAAACGGATCCATCATCTGTTTCACCTGGCCTTATTGTGAATCCTTTTAATTCTTGATGAAGTGCTTCATCATTTTCAATATCACCATTCTTGATTTTGGTAAACAAATCATTTGCAAAGTCAGTAGGTGAAACTGTTGGCAATTCAATTGTTAATGAATCTCTACCTATTCTAGGTTCAAATGATTCAGATAAAATTGGTGTTGCTTCAAAAGGTATTTCCGTAATATTATATAAGTCCACGTCATCCTCTTGAGGTTCAATATCATCTGTTAATTTGTGTAAGTTTAAATTAAGTACTTGAGTAGTATCATTATAAAAGTAATCGTCATAGATTAAAACTAACTCAACTCTATTAAGGGAAGCTTCTTCTGGCAACACATAAGTTGTGCCAGAAAGTCTAAAGTATGACGTCGCCGTGACTTCACCAAAATTAGGATCTGTATACTTACCAAACAACAATCGTGTACTGTTAGAAGTCGGTATTCTGTCAAACTTCATTGTTGACATCTTAACATCGAAAGTGTCAATTTCTAACACCCTAATATTTGTATCTGTAAAATCCTGACCAACAACCAAAGATGTTGTCTCATCTTCTGTACATGCAACAAAAAAAGCAACGAAGGTTAGTATTAGAATAAAAAACTTTGATTTACTATATGTCATTAATATAGAGTTTAAGACAAATGAAACGAATCCACAGTGTCAAATAAATAATTTTATACGAGATCGCACATTATATCTACACAACAAACATAACGCTCTACTAACCTTTATATTCTTATTTGCATATAATTTAAATGTATTCATCTACAAAAAAACAGTATTAGTATAAAATGTTTACAAGTGTATTAAGTATAGGCTATGTTCGTATTTAGGTAATTATTAGATTGAAACTTTTATTTTTGTTTTAATTTTAATTTTTGCCAAAATTAGTTCATTTTTGCAGAGTGTGAAAATTTATAGCTTTTTTATTTAAAGCCTCATTTTTTGAAGTAAGTAGTGAACTTTTTACACAAGTACTGAATAATAAATTATTGAATTACTTCGTTTTAAAATAACAAAAAACAAATGAAAACTAGAAAGACAAGTATTATATTGTTAATGAGCCTATTAGTTGTTACTTTTTATAGCTGTGGCGATGATGACAATGGTGGTAGTGGAAGCAACTTAACAGGTAATTGGGCTGAGCGTTCAACTTTTGATGAAGAACCTAGAAGTAGTGCGACTTCATTTACAATAGGAAACAGAGGTTATATGGGAACAGGTTACGATGGTGATAATTACCTTAATGACTTCTGGACATATGACATGGCATCTAACTCATGGCAACAATTAGCAGATTTTGAAGGTGTAGCAAGAAGTTCAGCAGTTTCTTTTGTAATAGGTAACCAAGGTTTTATTGGTACTGGTTATGACGGCGAATCTAACGAAGAACTTGCTGATTTTTATAAGTATGACGTGGCTTCAAATACTTGGGAGCAGATAGCCGATTATAGTGGTACAGCAAGATATGGTGCTGTAGGTTTCAATTCAGACACTAGAGGTTACGTTGGTACAGGCTTTGACGGCAGCGGTGACAAAAAAGATTTCCACAGATATGATCCAGCAACAGATACTTGGGAACAAGTTTTTGGTTTTGGAGGAGATAAGAGAAGAGATGGTACAACTTTTTCTATAGGAACTGACGTTTATTTACTTTCTGGTGTAAGTAATGGCATTTATGAAGAAGATTTTTGGGTGTTTGATACAACTACAGAAACATGGACAGCATTAGACGATATAGACTCAGATACTAACGCAATTATACTAAGAGCAAATGCCGTTGGATTTACGCTGAACGGAATGGGCTATATTGCTACTGGTGAAGCTGGTGCTACTTTAGGTACTGTTTGGGAATTTGACCCTGCAGACCAATCTTGGACAGAACGCACACAGTTTGAAAGATTAGCAAGAAGAGATGCTATAGCAATGAGCAATGGTGAGAGAGCATTTGTTGCTTTAGGACGAAACGGAACATTATATTTTGACGACAATATGGAGTTCTTCCCAACTGAAGAACAAAATGATGACGACAACTAGAATCTTCTAGTAAACATGAAATATTAAAAGAAACAGGTGTACTATTAATAATAATGCACCTGTTTTTTTTCTTTAAAGTTGGCATAATACAAGTGAAAAATTTATTTAAATACGTTGTTGTATTTTTTATTATTGTGATATCTGTCTTCACAATAACACATTTTATTTCGCAACAAGACGAGAGCGTTAAACAAAGTAATAATGATATCACCTTACATGTTTCAAAGCAGGAAAATTATTGGATTTATGAAATAAAAAGAAATGATAAGTTATTCATTCGTCAAGAGTATATTCCTGCGGTAAGTGGTCAACAGAGATTTAAAACAAAAAATGAAGCAGAAAGCATTGGTGAAATTGTTTTAGAAAAATTATCAAATAAAAAGAATCCAAGTATTACAATTGATGATTTAAAAACTAATGATATTACCTTTGAAGAACTTTAACAATTAAATTTTGGAAAAGGCCTATAACATAAAAGAACCTGTAATTCATCTATCGGTTTGGTTATGTTTTTCCATAATACCTATCATTACTGCATTTGTAGAATTAAACAGAATTCCTGGCGGTCTTATTATTGTAATTTTATTATTACCACTCTTATTTTACACTAATTACTTCATTCTAGTCCCTAAATTTCTTCTAAAGAAAAGAGTCATTCTGTATGTTGTTAGTTCCATACTTTTTTTAGGGCTATTTAACTACATCATGATAAAAGTTTTTCCTGGTGCTGCATTCAACAGAATGCATGCAGAATTGGTGAAAACAGATCAAGACATACCATTTATAAAGGAAATGAAATATATAGTTCCTCTAATACTGTCTGTTTCAATCTTTCTTTTAGGTGGCATATTTGCTTTAGTAATAGATTTTTATAAACGCGAACGCGAATCTAAGGAGCTTGAGAGCACAAAAAAAGAAATGGAAATTCAGTTTTTAAGAGCTCAAATGAATCCTCACTTCTTATTTAACTCCTTAAACAGTATTTATTCATTGGTAAGAAAAAAGTCTGACGATGCACCAGAAGCGGTTATAACCTTATCAGAACTAATGCGTTATATGCTTTATGAAGTAGGCAAAGAAAAGGTGCCATTAGAAAAAGAGATGAACTACATAAAGAATTATATTGTTCTGCAGCGTTTAAGATTAAAGAATACCGAAGATGTAACGCTTAACATTCACGGCCAAACTCAGAACCTTCTCATCTATCCATTAATATTGATTACATTTATTGAAAATGCTTTTAAATTCGGAACAGACTATAAAGGAAATACACACATTGAAATTCAAATAACTATTACTAACAATACGTTAAACTTTAAAATAAAAAATATAATTGGCGTTTATAAGAAGGATATGTCTAACTCTGGTGTTGGTCTTAAAAACGTAATTGATCAATTAAATTATCTTTATCCTAATAAACATGCTTTAGAGCAAACAGAAAGTAAGGACTATTATCTAACAAACTTAACACTAAACTTGTAATGAATTGCATAATTATAGATGATGAACCATTAGCAATAGATGTCATAGAATCTTATTGTAATGCTATTGGATCCCTTAATGTTAGTGCAACCTTTACAAATGCCATAGAGGCACTTCAGTTTCTATCTAAAAACTCGGTAGATCTTGTGTTTACAGATATAGAAATGCCTAATATCTCAGGTATTGATTTTATAAAATCCTTAGAAGGACAAGTACCTTACTTCATTTTCACTACTGCGTATTCTCAATATGCCTTAGAAGGCTTTGACATGAACGCTACAGACTATTTAGTAAAGCCAATACCATTCCCAAGATTCATTACAGCAATCAACAGAGTTAGAGAATTAAAATCTTTGAATGATTTAGCCCAAAGCAGTAATGTAGCATCAGCAGGTTCTATTCAAAAAACGACTGTAGATGACTTTATCTTCATTAAATCCGAATATGAAAATCTTAAAGTCAACCTCAAAGACATTAAATATATTCAAGGGTTAAAAGATTACTTAAAACTGCATATTGAAGATTCTAGTCCCATTTTAACACTAATGAATTTCAAACAAATACAAGAAAAACTACCTGAAGAAATGTTTCTTCGTATTCATCGTTCTTACATCATTAATGTTGAAAAAATAGAATCTATTCAAAAAAATAAAGTGGTTTTATGTAACGAACGTATACCCATTGGAGAGAGTTTTAAGTCAATTGTATATTCTAGGTTTGGAATTTAGATTTGTTACGACTAAGACTAAAACCGCTCTTTAACGAGATAGTAATTATTATTAAATTAGCACTAAACTACACCTATGGAAGATATAATAACAGATGTTGAAAAATTTGTAATCTCTCATCTAAATAATCATCTAGACAAAAAGTTTGTTTATCATAATCTCGCACATACACAAGGTGTAGTAGACAAGGTTAAAGAAATAATTGAATCTTGTCCCGTAGGTAAAGAAGAAGCGCTTCAACTAGAAATTGCAGCTTGGTTTCATGACACTGGTTATACTAAAACCATAGAAGGACATGAAAAAGAAAGCACCATAATTGCTGCAGACTATTTAAAATCTAAAGGTATATCTGATGACAACATAACGGCAATAAGTAATATCATTTTAGCAACAGAAATGCATCATAAACCAACTAATGAATTAGAAAAGATTATTAGAGATGCAGATTGTGCTCATGTCGCAAGTAAGAATTATGATGACTATGCAGCATTGTTACGCAAAGAATGGGAGCTCACAAAAGATTTAGACGTAACTAATGCCGATTGGATTGGTCAAAATGTACATTTTTTAACCGAACATAAGTTTTATACAGATACTGCTCTAAAAAAATGGGAATCTCGTAAAGGGAAGAACTTGGCCAAGTTAATTCAAGCTCATCAAAAAACTCAAGACGACTCTAAGAAAATAAAGCAAAAAAGAGCAGAATTACAGTTCAAAAAACAAAAACAAGACTTACCAGATAGAGGTATTGAGACCATGTTTAGAGTGGCCTTACGTAACCATATTACCTTAAGTGACATTGCTGATACAAAAGCCAATATTTTATTATCTGTTAATGCTATTATTATCTCATTAGTACTTTCTAATTTAGTATCTAAACTAGATAATCCATCTAACGATTATTTAATTTGGCCAACAGTAATTTTTGCGGGCTTTACGGTTATTTCAATTATCCTTTCAGTTTTAGCAACACGACCAAATGTAACTAGCGGAAAGTTCTCAAAAGAAGATGTCGCTAATAAAAAAGTAAATCTTCTATTTTTTGGCAACTTCCATAAGATGAAGCTAGATGACTTTGAGTGGGCTATGCAAGAGATGATGCAAGACAAAGAATATCTATATGGTTCCTTAACAAAAGACCTCTATTTCTTAGGTTTAGTACTCAACCGAAAATATAGCCTTTTAAGACTTACATATACCGTATTTGCAATAGGAATTATAATAAGTGTTATTGCTTTTGCTATTGCATTTCACTTTTATGGTGCTCAAGAAGCAGTAGATATGATTCAATAGGTTTACTAAGACTTAATCTCTTTCATTAAATCATCATAGGTGTAAAATGCCTTATCATCTTTATCCTTATGATAAAGTACACTTACACGAATCGCTTTTAAACCAGTAACGGCTTGCAAATCTTGAAGCTCAACAATTTCAACATCATTATCCAAATACTTTTTGTCTTGTAGGAATCTAACGTATCTTAAATACTCTTGTTCATCTTCTTTTTGAGAATACACAATACTTATTTTTCCTTTCTGGGTAACACGTTCATTTGTGCCCTTTATAAATGCTTTGTCTACTCGTTTCTTAACGATTTCATATCTGGCATTATAGGTTCCATCAACATCAAACTGTTTCTCATCCATTCTAAAGCTGATAGACAATGGTTGATTAAAGACTAAAATCATTGAAGCTACATCTAAATGCACAGGAAACTGTGATTGCATTTGGTAGTAAGCATTTTCCATTTCTACCATAACTTGAAGTTGCCACAACCTAAGATTATATAAGTAAATAGGATTAAAGCTTTCTTCTTTTGTAATAGATTCTCCTATGTACATATTATGCTCAACACCATCAGTTTTAAAACGCTCAAAATAGTGAGGATACATGGTTTGTGCTTCAACCTGCTTTTGATCTAGAAGCGAAGCCATTTCCCTATTTATATTGGCGATAGTTTCATCATAATCCTTTCTATGATGGTAAAGTACATTTAGATCATCATTAATGGTATTGTAATATTCTTCTACCTTTGAAGCTAAGGGTCTTAACGTCTTAAGATGGCTTAAAACTGACTCTATATCTTCTTTGAAAAATGCTGAAATTTGATGTTCACTATCTACCTGAAATGCATTTTCTAATCCATTAAGATAGTTATTAACTTGATAAATATATTGATCATAGATAGGTAGCTTCTCTAAATTTGAAGCTTCTTCTAAGATACTTTTTACTGCATTTAATTGCAGAGTTAAATCTTGTCTTGTTGCTGAATTTCTTGCCTCAGAAGAACCCTTAATATCAATCTGACCATAAAGTGGATATACATTGTCAAAAGCTATTTTCTTAAATTGTGGTTCATTTCCGTTCCATTCATCCTTAATGTATTCTCTTGCCTCTTTCTCAAACCTCCAATGTACACTTGGATGTATTGATGTACATTCCTTTTGAATGATTGCTTCAATAAGCGTTTCTTCTTCATTCTTAGATCGCTCAACAGCAGACACAATAAACGGCATAACATCTATCAGCTTATTTGCATTGATACTGTTCAAAACTTCAGGCTCTCTAGATACAATCTCAAGAATACCCATAATTTGGTTTTCGTTAGCTATTGGTGCAAAAATGGCACTTTTAAACCCTTGGTCGTACAATGATTTAATGTGAGGTGCTTTGCCTTTTGACTTCTCATACATGCTATCAACATTGGATATTGAAAAGAAGTTTTTATCATTTAATAATTTGCCGTGAGACCATCTACATAAGGCATCCTTACACGCTACTTTCTCGTTGTTATTCAGTAGAAAACTATTTATTCCAACACCATAGACCTTTTCAAAAGACTTTTCTTCTTCATTATAAATCGAAAAGCCAACTTCAATATTTTTTAATCCAAATAATGAACGGAAAACCTCATAAAATCCATGAATAAAATTCTCATCATTTCTTTTATCTTCTCCGATTAAAGATGATTTAATATTTGATATCGACTGGTCGTCAGTAACATCAAAAATATTTGAAATTACAAACCCCTTGAAATCATAGGTATTCGGTGGGAATTTTTCTCGCCATAAATCGATATTATCAAAATTATCTAATAACTCGTCATAATCCTCTTTAGTGATTTTTGGTGCATTCTCCCTAGGGATAATTTCCATAAAATCTACATTGTAGAGTATCTTGTAATATCTTATTATACCTTCAGCATCAGGTATTTCATATAAAAATGGACGCTTAAAGTTTATATTATAACCACAGCACGCTTTTAGAATGATTGTACAAGCCATGATATAAATTTGCTCTTCTGGCATATTCATAACCTCTAGCTTAAAATCTTCACCTGCTGTTTTTAATATAGATTTAAAACGTTCTGATGAATTAAAAACATAGTCATAAAATGGTACAACAGCAACTTTTATCTCATTGTGAGTTAACAACGGATTAAAGGTGTCTCTTAATATTACTGAGATATTTTCTTGTTGCTCTTGAAAAACGGTAAGATCACTAAAACCTTCTCTCAGCATCGGATTTTCTCGCGCTATTTTAAGAACCTGTTCTGCATTTGCTTTAACCGCGCTATTGTCTGAGTCTAACAATTCTTCATACTGTTCTAGAAGCTTGTTAAAACTCACCTTTATTACAAAAGGAGACTCAATTTGGTTGTTTATGTCCATGGCGTAAAACGTCTTAACTTAATGTAAAGTTACGAATAATCTAAATAGTCGTAGTATGTAAGACTATCTTACAAGAGTTTTGTTACAACATTTAAAGTCCTAAAGCACCATAAGTCCAATTCGCTCCATCACTAATAAAAATTAAGGTCTTTGTAGGATCATTGCCATCTCCAGCAGTATCTGCAGTCATATTAACAGGTGCGCCAGTTGCTACACGACTGTCACCAGAAAACATGCTTCCACCATTACTGTAAATTTGTGCCGTTTCTGTATCTGACACATTTCTTAAAATGTAGATTCTTCCTGGTAACTGCGTTGCATCGGGTAAAATAAATTCTGCATTACCCGATGTTGGAGTTAAATTAATATAAACACCATCATCAATTGGGGTTGCTGTACCACTTGGTCCACCAATAAGACTAATAACTTTAAGTGATAAATTTCCATTAATATCTAATGTACTTTTTGGCTCAGTGGTGTTAACACCAACTTGTGCATTTACTGTTAAAAAAAACAGTAGACATGCGAAGGTTAAAATATGCTTCATGACTGAAGTTTATTTATTAGTTATTTATTTAGTTTTTATAAGGCTAATTGCAAAGCCTCCACCTTCAGCAAGTTTTATAGTAAGATTTGAGTTTTTATTTATTTGTAATTCTTCAATTTTAATATCTAATGGATTATTATCCCAATGGGCTTTTTCACCATCTTTATAAATTACAGCATCGTAAGTTTGACCTTCTTCTAAAAAGTCAAAATTTAATATTATGGTTCGTGCATTTTCATCAGTAATACTCCCGACAAACCAGTTATCCGTTTCGCGTTCTTGTCTTGCAATGGTCACATAATCACCTACTTCGCCATTTAAAACTATTGATTCTTTCCAATTTACACCAACATCTCGGATAAACTGCAAAGGTTTTGGATTAGCTTCATAGTGTTCTACTAAATCGGCTGCCATTTGCACTGGACTATAAATTACCACATATAATGCTAATTGCTGAGCAAGTGTTGTATTTACCTGATTGTCTTTACGATACTCATCAAATTTAATATTGAAAATTCCTGGTGTAAAGTCAATTGGTCCTGCAAGCATTCTTGTAAACGCAACTATTGGTAAATGTTCTGGTGGATTTCCACCATCTCCAGACCAAGCGTTAAATTCTTGCCCTCGTAAACCTTCACGTGAAATGATATTTGGATATGTACGACGTAATCCTGTAGCTTTAATAGGTTCATGAGCATTAACAGCAACTTCATAACTTGCAGCTTTTATGGCCGCATTGTTGTACTGATTCACCATATATTGTCCGTGATGATATTCACCTTTTGGAATAATTTTACCTACGTAACCAGATTTTACAGCGTGCATTCCATATTTCTGCATTAAAGCATAGGCTGTATCTTGTTGTTTCTCGTAGGTTTGAGTTGCTGCAGACGTTTCGTGATGCATAATAATTTCAACCCCTTTTTCTTTAGCATAACTTGTAACCTCATCTAAATCGTAATCTGGATAGGTTGTTACAAAATCGAAAACGCCTTCTCTATCTTCAAAACCAATCCAACGTTCCCAGCCAGTATTCCAACCTTCAACCAAAACACCTTTAATATTGTTTTTAGCAGAAAAATCAATGAATCGTTTTACATTTTCGGTAGTTGCTCCGTGTTTTCCATGAGCTTTACCTGTATCTGTCCATTTTCCATTAACCATTTCCATTCCGTAATCCCAAGTTGATTTTCCTAAATGCATTTCCCACCAAACACCTGTATATTTCATTGGTGTAAACCAAGACACATCTCCTAATTTGTTTGGTTCATTTAGATTAACAATCAGATTAGATGCAATTAAATCTGGTGCATTATCTGTAATTTGAATGGTTCTCCAAGGCGTATTGAAAGGCAAACTTTGTTTTACTTTGTAGTCTCTATTTTCTGAACCTACAAGACTGCTTTTCAGATTAAAGTTTTCAGTGTCAACTTTCAAAGTCATTCCTGAATAATCAAGCAATGAAGCTTCGTGAAAACTCAAATGCACACCATTTTTTCCAACCATTGTTACTGGTGTATTTACAGCATTTTCTGGAATATAACTTTGTGCTAAATTAGTCTTTGGAATGTATGATTTCGCATCAATTTCTGACAACTTAGTTGTACTATAAAGATGCTCGTAGATATCCCAGTCACCTGGAATCCAAAAGGTTTTGTAATCTTCTGTGAGGTTAAATTCGGTGTGTTCTTCTTTTATTAAAACATCACCTTTAAACTTGTTTTGTTCTGGAAATTCATATCTAAACCCTATACCATCATCATAGACCTTAAAAACAATATTTAGTTTTCGATTTAATTCTGAAGTTTCTTGAAGCTCAATCTTTAATTCATTGTAATTATTGACAACATCTAACTGTTCTCCCCAAGGCATTTGCCAAGTTTCATTAAAACTTTGAGTACTTGTGTTCTTTACTTTAAAATTCTTTTCGAAGCTTGGAATGTCTTTAAATTCAAAACCTAAATAAGACGTATCAACCACAACCTTATTTTTGAACTTAACTTGATAAAACGGTTTTCCTTCTTCATTTACATTAAAATCAACTTCAATATTTGTATCAGGCGAACTTGCAGTCAACACTAATTGATTATCGTTTCTTGACATACAAGATAGACCTAACCCAATTACTAATATGAAGATTAATTTTTTCATTATTTGTTTATTTTATTGTGACACGAATGTCACAGATATTCACTGATTCTTTTATGAGACTCCTTAACTTTGGCTTCGATACTTCGACTACTCTCAGCACAGGCTTACTCAGCCTGACAGCTCGGAATGACATTAGTTATTTTTCAGATTCCTGCTTTGCGCCTCCGCTAAAGCTTCAGCGAACGCGGACGCAGGAATGACAAATGCATCTCGATACAATTCGCTATTGCGAATCACTCGATGTGACGTTTTACTTCTTTTCTAATAAAACAATATTATACTCTGAATTTATAATTGCTTTTCCCTCTTTTACAGTAACTTCTTGATTAGAATATGCATCATTTAAAACATCCCCATCCTCAAAAACTTTTGACACATCAATCACTTTTTCTCCTTTAGCTAAATCTAATCCGACAACCACAAAATCTTTGTAATCTGCTTTTGCATAACTTCTATAAAACACATATGGCTCTGCTGTTATCATTTGATGCGTACCAGCACCAACTGCTGGATGATTTGCTCTAAATTGTCCGAGTTTTTGCCAATGCGCTAACACATCTTTCTTGGCAGACATTTCATCCCAATTCATAAAAGAACGCAAGGTTGCATCGCCTTCTGTTCCTTCAATTACTAGTGAACGTGCAGATTCGTCTCCATAATACACTTGTGATGTTCCTGGTGATAAGAGCAGCTTAGTGCCAGTTTCAAAAGGTTTTTCTCTGCTGGCATCAAATGGACTACCGTCATCATGTGAACTCATGTAATTCAATACACCAAAACCTTTTAATTCACTTTGAAGCATATTGTTATATCTCACAAACATATCTTCAGTCTTCATTTGCTTAGCATTCCATTTGAATTCAAAGTTGATTTGACTTGTAAACATATTATCGAAATAGTTGACTTTTTTATCTCCAAAATCAAAAGCTTTACCTGCTGAAATTCCGTAATTATAGACTTCACCAACTAGGTAAAACTCATTATCATCTAACACCTTTTCAGGATTATTATTCTTGTACTGAGAAAATGCATAATCACATTCAGTTTTAAACTCTTCCCACACAAAAGGCTCTGTGTGTTTTACTGTATCACAGCGATAACCATCAATTCCGAATTCAGTGATATAATCTGTAAGCCATTTCATAATGTAAAAACGTGGTGCTCTTGGATGACCAGTTCTTTCAAAAAAGGCATCTAATTCTTTTACCTCTTGTTCATATCGTCCTTCGGCTTTCCATTTTTCAACCAATTGTGGTGGTAACTCAACGTTATCATTACTTTCGGTTCTAATATCTGGAAGATTAGCAACTAGTGTACAACTCACAGTATTCTCATAGTTATCATAAGTACATTGCTTGTCTGTACGAACCCATTCGTTTGGCCAAACTGGGTCTTTTTCAGTTACTGGACCTGTATGATTTATTACTGCATCTAACAACACACGAATGCCTTTATTGTGAGCTGCTTCAACTAAGGCGTGTAAATCTGCTTTGGTTCCATAATTTGGGTCAATGTTTGTCCAATCTTTTGCCCAATAACCGTGAAAACCATAAGTAACTCCTGTTCCTTCGTCTGTTCCTCCGTGAATTTGTTCAACAATTGGTGTCATCCAAATGGCATTAATCCCTAAATCTGTAAAATAACCTTCTTTGATTTTTTGTGTAATCCCTTTTAAATCTCCACCTTCAAAACCTCTAAGCTTTCCGGTTTCTTGTGTTCTATCAAAATTAACGTCGTTGCTTTCATCTCCATTATTGAAACGGTCTGTTAGTAAGAAGTAAAGATTTGCGCCTTCCCAAACAAAAGGTGTTTCTGTAACTTTTTCAGTTTTAATTTCGTTGCTCGTGACGTCTTTTTTACTAGATTCATTTTTACAGTTTACAAGCATTAAACTTGCTAGTATTAAAAGGGTTATTTTTTTCATATTTATGTTATTACTTGACACTAATGTCACTAATTTTCACTAATTCTTTTATGAGATTCCTGCCAGCGCAGGAATGACAAATACATCTTCATATATCTTAAACAAGGCTTCAACAAGCTAAGCCTGACAATATATTTTCACTACATCTCGATACAATTCGCGAAGCGAATCACTCGATGTGACGCTTTATTTCTTTTCAATTTTTAGAATAAATGATTCTAATGGTTTTACATCTATTCTAGCTTCTGCTTTTCCGTTTTCTACTTTTAATGTTGAGCTATATTGATTATACAATTGGTCTGAAACTTTGTACTCACCATCTTGTAGTCCTAATTTAGATACTAAATCTTCTGGTAATTGTAACTCAAATCCGTATGTATTATCTGCATTAAAGTTTGAAATAACTATCAATTGTTCATCTTCGCTCCAACGTACAAAAGACAAGACTTTATCATTATACCATTCTGTATTGTGTTGATTATGTAAATGAATATCTTGATAGTCTCCCATTAAGGCAGAGCTATTAATTGTAAAATTCAATAGTCGTTTATAAAAATCTCTTAATTCTAATTCTTCTTTGGTTGATTGTCCACCATCATAGTTTTTATTATTTACCCAACGCACAAGACTTGGTACAGAACCATAATCGAAAATTGAAGTACGTGTTGGGTCGCCAAATCCTAAATCTTCATTTCCAGGTTCTCCAAACTCTTGACCAAAATACACCATAGTTGGTGCAGTAGTAGAAGTTGCTGAAACCACCATTGCAGGTTTTCCTTTTAATGCGTTACCAGCAAAATCTGGACTAGCAACACGTTGCTCATCGTGATTTTCTAAAAAATGAAGCATATGATGCTCAATATCTCTTAACTCATCTAAAATAGGCGGAATATTATCTGTTCTTCCGTGTCCTTGCATCACGTGCTTTAAGGTATCATACAACTGAACTTTGTCATACAGATAATCCATTTTTCCTTTTTTGATATAATCTCTATACAAATGTGGTTGATACACTTCTGCTAATAAAAAGGATTCTGGATTTGCCATTTTAATATTAGAATTCATATAACTCCAAAACTCAACAGGTACCATTTCTGCCATATCAAATCTAAATCCGTCAACACCTTTTTTAGTCCAATACAACGCTATGTCTTTAAACTTTACCCAAGAACTAGGTATCGCTTTGTCTTGCCAAAACTCATAGTGTTTTTTATAATCTTCATTTTCAAATCCTTCTGGTAACTCACTAAAGTCCTTTCTACCATCAGGACTTACACCATAATTTACTTTTACAGTTTCGTACCAATCTCCCATATTTGGTTGTGAAACTCTTGAACCGTTTCCTGTCCATTTTGCTGGTATCTCTTCAAACTTACTATCTGCCATTGGATGGTCTTCACCACCTAACGGCTGGTACCCATTTTCCCAAACTGGTACTTTAAATGCTTCACCAGGATTGTAGTAAAAGTTATTATTGACATCGTACTGAACCGTTTTATCATCTTCTGCACCAAAATCTGTAGTACCTTCTGGATTTGTTAAACTCTTGTAGTTACGTGCAACATGATTAGGCACAATATCTATTAGAACTTTTAAACCAGCTTTGTGAGAACGCTCAATTAGAGCTTCAAACTCTTGTAAACGGTTATCTACATTTTCAGCTAAATCCGGATTTACATTATAATAATCCTTTACTGCATAAGGCGAACCTGCACGACCTTTTACAATATCTGGGTCATCATTACCAATTCCATATTTTGTATAATCTGTAATCACATCGTGATGCGGAACTCCTGTATACCAAATATGTGTTACACCTAAATCTTTAATTTCAGCTAATGCTTTATCTGTAAAGTCGTTAAACTTACCAACGCCATTTTCTTCAAGTGTTCCCCAAGGTTTATTAGTTGTATTGGTATTTCCAAATAATCTTGTAAAAACTTGATACACGACTTCTTTCTTCTTCATTTCAATTTTTGGTTTTGCAGGTTTTTCAATGGTTTCTTTTGAATCATTTTTACATCCAAAAAAGCTTAAAATGACAAAAGATGCTATTATTGATTTATAGTGTTTCATTTTTGGATTTTTAGTTATTTAATTCTTCTTTTTTGGCTTCGACCACTTTGAGTGCACTTCGACAAGCTCAGTGTGACAAGACCTATTTTCTAAATTTTATTTTAATTTCTTTTTCTTCGGAAGTATCCCAAACTACATTTAATGTTAATGTTTTGTACTTTGAGTTATATGTTCCGTTTACTTTATCTTTTCCTATTTTGATACGTTTTGGTGCTTTTGGAATATTATGAAGCGTCAGCTCTATTGTTTTTGTTTCTGCTTTATAGTTTTTAGCTGTTTTAGCTTCAAACTCAATTTCCATACAACGCTTTCCTTTTTCAACTTCAAACTCTAAAATTTGATATTGTTCTTTTTCAATCGGGTTTAAAGTTTCACCATCGTCAAAATAGAATTCACGTTCAGACTCCATTACAGATTCGTGATTGTAATACTGTAATTGAATGTAATTAGCATCGTAATCTTTTGTGGATTGCATTGACGATTGCGCCAAAGGCATAAATGCTCCAGCTCTTATATATGTTGGAATATAAGCTTCGTGTAATTCAACAGTTTTTGTTTGTCCGCCTTTAATAGCTTCGTTATTTTCAATATTAAACCAATACGACCCATTTGGAAAATACACGTCTTGTGTTTTCTTACCAGCTTCTAAAACTGGTGATACTAAAATGTCATTTCCCCATAAATACGCTTCTGAATACCCAAATAATTCTGGATTATCAGGTTCTTCAAAAAACAATGGACGCATCAATGGTGTGCCTTCCATATGGTTCTGAGCCATTAAATTGTAATTGTATGGCAGCATTCTGTAACGCATTTCAATAGCATACTTTGCTAAGCGTTTTGCTTTATCACTTCTAAACACTGGCTCACTTGGCACATCTTCTTGAGCGTGTGGTCTGTAAATAGGCTGAAACACACCATACTGCAACCAACGTACGTAAAGCTCGTCATCTAAATTCGCACCAGCAAAACCACCTAAATCTGAATGCATAAATGCGATACCTTGCATTCCCATTTGAAGCGATATTTTTGGCTGTGCTTGTAATCCTCCCCAACTTCTACTCACATCACCTGTCCAAGGAATCATTCCATAGCGTTGCGAACCAGAGTAACCAGCTCGCATTAAAATAAAAGGACGCTTGTTTGGCTGTGCTTCAACACTTGCTTCATAAACGAGTTTTGCCCAATCGTGACCATAAGTATTATGAACTTCATCTGCAGAACCTGTGGCGTGTTGTACCCAACCTGGATGTACTTCTGGTTCTCCTAAATCGCCCCAAAATCCTGTAACTCCTTTATTAGATAATCCTTTATAAATGTTTTTAAACCAAGAATTTCCTTTATCAGAATAGATATCTACAATACCTGTGTTACCAAAATAGAAATCGTAAGTTGCTGGTTTACCAATAGAATCTTTGGCTAAAACATTTGCTTTAACAGCTTCGTCCCAACGATTAGATGTTGTTAAAATAAAAGGTTCAGTAATTAAAATGGTTTCAACATCATTACTTCGTAAATCTTTAATCATTTGCTTCGGATTAGGAAATGAATCCTTTAAAAACTCAAGATTTCCCATTGTACCTTGAATATCTTTTCCAAACCAATACAAATCGAGAATAATTGCATCTACAGCAATGCTATCTTCTTTAAATTTTTCAATAGTTTCAACAGTTTCTTTTTGTGTGTGGTATCCAAATCTACTTGAAAAATTACCCAAAGCCCAACGAGGCAACATTGGTTGCTTTCCTGTTAAGTCTGTATAATTTTCGATTAAGTCATACCAAGTTTCACCAACAATAATTTGATAGGTTTTACGACCAGAAATGGTTTCGTAAGTTAAGGTGTTATCTTTTTTACTATCAAAGTCCAAATAGCCAATTGGTGCATTATCAAAATGAATCATATACTTGTTAGACGACACCACAATTGGCATAGTGTAGTTCATCAATTTAGAGTCTGTTTGATACCCATAATGCGCTCTGTTGAATAATGGTAATCTGTATCCTCGTCTGTTCATATCTAGTGCTCTTGCTCCTGCACCATACAAAGCTTCATCTTTAGTAAGATTGAATTCGATTTTCTCAGTCTCGTCTGCAACGATATTTCCTTGAACAAGCTCCATCGGTTCGTGAGCAGATTTGTAGTAACCTCTTTTTTCTGAAGTTATCTCGTCTCCATTATAAGTATAGCTTATCTTAAAAGGACTAGTTGTAATGGTTACCGAAATACCTTCACTACCATAAGTGATATCATTACCTACATAACTGTATGTTGTTTCAACCTTTTTTGGCTTCATAATTACAGCGTGAGATGCTGAACTCACATTTTCTCCTTCAGGAATAAATGTAGTTTCTAATATTTCAGAATCATAAAATTGAAACTGATAAACTCCATCATTCGTAGTTACTGTAAACATCTCATTTTCTTCTTTATGAGATTCATAAATACGGTTTGGATTTTGCGCCGAAACAAAAATGCTGAGCAATAATGCTGTTATTATAAATGGTATTTTTTTCATCTTTTAATTTATGTTCATTCATTTTTGTCTTGACACAAAAACGAACCAAAAAAGTCAAATTAAAATGAGGAATTTTTCAATATCTTTTCACATATTGAAAACCATAAAATAAAATCTAAATTCAGTCCAAGGTTTCCTGAATTATTCACGATTTGATTTTATTATTCTTCATTTTAATAGTATCGATGCTACGCATCGATTATTATACTACTACTTGTATCTCTTATTACCCAATAAAAAAATCAATGGGACATCTAAACGTTCATTCCATGAGTTTTCTGAATGGTCTGTACCTTCAAAAAATAGATTTCTAGAATCCATTAAACCATAACCTTTTTCTTGTAGAATCTCATCTACACTTGGTGCATATTGTGGATAATGAGCATCTAAAGTTAGATTACCATAATCAAAATACACCTTATGACTTCCAGCTTTTGGGAAATGGTCTTTCATATAATCGAAAATTGCCTTAGGATGCGGATTATTATCTACTGGTCTTGCACCAACCCAATGTGTAGAAATACAACCTGCGCCTGCAAAAACATCTGGATATTCTGAAATAGCATACATAGACATTAATCCGCCCATACTTGAACCCATCACAAAAGTGTTTGCCTTATCTGTATGTACAGTATAGTGCTTATCTATCATTGGTTTTACCTCTTCAACAAGGTGTTTTAAATAGTTATCACCATTTAGTTTTATATTCTTTTGTCCTGCAATATCTGTCAACGAATCTTGAACTGCTTTCTCTAAATAATCGAAAGATTTTTGTGGAAATAAATCTTGCCAACGCTCTTGTTGAATGTTATGAATAGCGACTACGATAAAATCTTTAGTTTCACCAGCATCCATTAGCTCGGTTGCCCATTCATCTACTTTCCATTCTTGTTTATTCCATGTGGTAGTACTATCAAATAGCATTTGACCATCGTGCATGTATAACACAGCATACTTTTTGTCTTCTGAATAGTCTTTTGGCAACCAAACATCTACAGGTCTTGGTGTAATATATTCTGAAGGAAAACTATCAATTCGCATTAATTTACCTGCAAAGAGTTTAGCTTCCTTAAGGTGTTTAATATTATAAGTCATATCACTTTTCACCTCTTCTTTACCTACTGGATTTTGTTTTTCTTCATTTTTACATGAATAGAATACGACGCAGCATGTTATGAGAACTATTATTTTTTTCATTATTACATCTTTGTTGTGAATATGTAAGTGCCTTTACTATCTAACTTTAAAACATCTGACCAAACAAATGTTTCACCAGTAATGATATTCTTTAACGTCTTGCCTTTTAAATTTAGTTCTTCAAAACGGTCTAATTGTAACTCAAAAGATGCTTCGTTCTTATTTAAAATATGAACTACAGTTTCTTCATCATTATATCTTGCTAATACATAAGTATTATCCTCTGGTGCATAATGTAAAGTCTTACCACTATGAATGGCTTTACTTCCTTTTCTATAGTTCATTAACTTAGTGACAAAGGACTGCATGTCTTTCTTTTTATCGTCTAGGTTTTCACCAGTAAATGCATTTGTTGTATCTCCTTGCCAACCACCAGGAAAATCAGTACGAATAAGTCCATGGTCACCAGGTTTGGCAAAGTCGTCCATTAAAATCTCGGTACCATAATACATTTGGAACGTTCTTGGCAACACCGCATAATAACTCAATGCCATTTTAGTATTCGTAATGTCTCCATCCATTTGAGTGAAAATGCGACTCATGTCATGATTATCTGGAAACACTAATACATCTTCTGGTCGAGTGTAACTAAAATCATTAGCTAATGCTACATATAATTCTTTAAGACCTGTTCCCCAAGTTTCTTCATTTTTAAGACCTGCAACAACACGTTCTTGAATCGCAAAGTCCATTGTAGAACGTAAATTAGAATCATAACCATCAGGATTTTTGTGTCCATCTTGCCAATAGGCTATTAGCAACGGATTTGTTGACCATTCTTCTCCCACAATATTGAAATTTGGATACTCAGCCATAATTGTACCTGCCCAATCGCTCATAAAGTCTTTATCTGGATAAGGATACGTATCTTGACGAATACCACCAAGCCCTAAAGTTTCAATCCACCAAATACTATTTTGAATTATATACGTAGCCATAAATGGGTTACGTTGGTTTAAATCTGGCATTCCATGTACAAACCAACCATCGGTCATTTCTTTTTTATCAATAGCAGAAGCATAAGCATCTTGGTTAGATGTACGTCTGTGAGATGACCTTTTTACGATATCGCGATTCCAATTATCAATATTAGTTTCATAATGTTCTTGGTAATTTACCCAATCATTAAACGGTAAATCTTTCATCCACCAATGCTCTAAACCACAGTGATTCGCCACTTGGTCCATAACTAATTTCATATCTCTTGCTCTAAGCTCATCTGCTAGTTTTTTGTAATCTTCAGTTGTACCGAATCTTGGGTCTACTTCATAGTAATCTGTAATAGCATAACCATGATAAGAACCTTGTGGCATATCGTTAGTTAACATAGGACAAGGCCAAACTGTTGTAAATCCTAAATCTTTAATGTAATCTAGATTATTTGTAATTCCTTCAATATCTCCACCATGTCTTGCATAACCATCTGTTCTGTTAATGCCTTGTTCATTCAAACCTTCAACAGAATCATTTTCTGGATTTGCATTCGCAAAACGGTCTGGCGTGATTAAATAAATAGCATCAGAGCTATTAAAACCTACAAACTCTTCATCTGATTTTTCTCTAGATTTTAGCTCATAGGTATGTGTTAGTTCTTCACCTTTATCATTTTTAAAGGTGATATCAAACTTTCCTTCAGTAGCTGCATCTAAAACCGTAATATCTAAAAACAAATAGTTTTCACTTTTCTCTGCTTTATGCACTTTATCCAGAGATACTCCTTTGTAGGCTATTGAAGGTGTATAGTTACCTATACTTGGGTGATGCACTAGTAATTGAACTTGTGGGCCTCTCATGCCAATCCACCAATTAGGTGGCTCAACTCTATTAAGAGATGTATTTGTCACTTCTAAATGCTCTGCCTTTTGCCCTGGCTCTGTAGTTTTCTCTGTTTTACAAGAAAACAAACAGCAAATCGCAAAAAGAAATACGAATTGGTGGGTTAGTTTTTTCATCTGTTGATATATTAGTTTTTTAGTTGTTAGTTAAAATTCACCAATCTGCTTGTTGGTTCTTTTCAAATTAAAATCTTTCAAATCCTTTATAAGACACCCAATCGAAATCGGCATAATCTTTTGATTTTCCTCCATTACTAGTGGCATATATTCCAAGATATGCTCCGGTATATTTTCTGCTTAAAATATGATGGGCTTCTGTTTCTTTTAGCAAGAAAAACTCTTCACCATCTAAAGCATAATAGAAGCTATATTTATTATTCTTTGATGTTACCTTAAATGTAATCTCACCTTTGTAATCTGAAAGTACTTTTTCTTTGAGAATCTGAAGACCTTTCTCTGGGTCAACCAGTTTTAACTGAATGAGATTATCTTTATTTATGGTTACAGAAAAGTAATTATTGTCTTTTTGAAATAGATTAATTCCAGCTTCTGAATTATTAGACTTAGGCTTGAATTTCATTTTTGCCTGATATTCAAAATCACTTTCGGTTTGTCTAAAACCCATTACACTTGCGCGTCCTCTTTCTTGTATGGTATTTGAATGCGCATATAGTCTCAAAAAACCCTTGTTTGCATTCAAAGAATAGGTGTTTTTTAACGGCACTCTTCTAAAGTTCCAAGCGAGATTCAATGTTTCAGAATCAAAATTATCTACGTAATTGGCATTTCGTTTTTGAGTTGTTCCTTCAAAAGGCACAGGATTATTTCGCTCTACTTTACCTGTTTCTGGCGCTACAACTGGCCATTCGTATTTGACCTCTTTCCACCAGAAAGGTTCTCTTTCCCATTGCACAGGCACCAAATGCGTTTCTCGTCCCATGTTAGAACCACGCTTTTCGTCGCCTCTAATACCAAGTGCAACCATATACCAACGTCCATCTTCAACTTCAATTAAATCAGCATGTCCTGTACTATGCACCCAATTATCGTAAGACAGATGCCTTGTAGAAAGAATTGGATTTCTTTCGTTTGAAATATATGGTCCAGTAATTTTATCACTAACAGCAATCATTACGGCATGATTAAAGCTTGTGCCACCTTCAGCCACCATTAAATAATAGCGATTATCATTTTTATACATGTGTGGACCTTCGACCCAAACGCCTCCACAAGCGCCTCGCCACAGATAATGACGTTCGCCTGTGAGTTTCCAGTTATCAAGGTCAATTTCTTGTAACCAAATTTCACCTTCACCTTCATAATTCGGGTTTTCTGGTGAATGCGTACCGACATACCACACTTTACCATCATCATCGAAAAAGATATCTGGGTCAATACCTGGCGCACCTTCTAAATGATGTGGTTCTGACCATGGACCAGCAGGATTTTCGGCAGTTATAATGAAGTTTACAAAATCAGTTGTATTGGTATCTTCATGATAATACACATTAGTCGTTATAATATAAAATGTGCCATTGTGATGTCTAATTGTTGGTGCATGAATACCTCCATCTGACTGCACATCAACAAGATTAACTACAGAATTGCATTGGTCTTCTCTATGCAATCCATAACCGATAAGCTCCCAATTTATAAGGTCTTTACTTTTATGAATTGGTAATCCTGGAAAATATTCAAAGGAAGAATTTACGATGTAAAACGTATCATCAACCTTGCAAATTGATGGGTCTGGATGTCCGCCAGGAATTATTGGATTAATAAAAGTACTTTCTTGAGAAAACACATTTACTACTATTACCAAGGCAAAAAGCACTGATAAGATTGTAGTTCTGATATTGTTCCCCAAAAACTGACTCATTACATCCAATAATTCATATGCGATTATATTTTAATGTACTACAGCAGATGAAACTGTCTGCTCTTCACCATTTACCAAAATTTGTAATTCTGAATCTCCTTCTAATTTAAAACTTGTACCATCATGACTCACATTTACAGTGACGATTTCATTTCTGAAGTTTACTTTAAATGAATAACCTTTCCATTGCTCAGGAATTTTAGGTTCAAAAGATAGTTTCCCATCAACAACACGCATGCCACCAAAACCTTCAACAATACTCATCCAAGTTCCTGCCATCGATGTAATGTGTAAGCCTTCATGAACTTCGTGATTGTAATCATCTAAATCTAAACGCGATGTTCTTAAATAGAATGTATAGGCTTGTTCCATTCTATCTAGCTTAGCTGCCTGAATACTATGCACACAAGGTGACAACGAACTTTCGTGAACCGTAAACGGCTCATAGAAATCGAAATGACGTTCTAACTCTTCAGTCGTAAAATGGTCTTCGAAGAAATAAAATCCTTGAAGTGTATCTGCTTGTTTAATGTATGGTGAACGCAAAATTCTATCCCAAGACCAATGCTGATTTATTGGTCGTTGTGTTTGGTCTAAATCTGCAACCGTAATTAATTCCTTATCTAAGAAACCGTCTTGTTGTAAGTACACGTTATGCTTTTCTGAATATGGGAAGAACATGTTGTCTGCAACCTTTTTCCATTCAGCAACTTCAGACTTAGAAAGTCTAACTTTATTCATTATACGTGTGTAATCCGTAGCGAATTCAGCTTCAATTTTATCTATATTTTCAACAGCATAATCTATACACCACTTTGCAATGTAGTTGGTATACCAGTTGTTGTTAATGTTATTTTCGTACTCGTTTGGTCCTGTAACACCAAGAATTACATACTTATCTTTATCTGTTGAGAACGTTGCTCTTTGATGCCAGAAACGTGCAATACCGATAAGTACTTCAAGTCCCATTTCTGGAATGTAACTGTAATCTCCTGTATAACGATGGTAATTAAAAATGGCAAAAGCAATTGCACCATTTCTATGGATTTCTTCAAAAGTAATTTCCCACTCATTATGACATTCTTCACCATTCATGGTTACCATTGGGTACAAAGCTGCACCGTTAGTAAATCCTAATTTTCCAGCATTTTCAATAGCTTTATCTAAATGCTTATATCTATAAGTTAATAAGTTTCTTGCAACACTTTGGTCTTTTGTAGCCATATAAAATGGAATACAATAGGCTTCTGTATCCCAGTAGGTACTACCACCATATTTTTCGCCTGTAAATCCTTTAGGTCCAATATTCAATTTAGCATCAGTACCAAGATAGGTTTGATTTAAATGGAAAATATTAAAACGGATACCTTGTTGCGCTTTTATATCGCCATCTATTGTGATATCTGCCATTTCCCAAATCTTAGCCCAAGCTTCTTTTTGAGCCTGTAACATTGCCGCAAAACCAGTATTAACAGCTTTATTTAATGCAGATTTTGCCGCAGCAACTAAACCGTTTTTATCGTGATTTCTGTCTACAGTATAACCACCATATTTATTGATGGTAAAAGTTTCTTCTTTATTGATTGATATTTTATAAATAAAACTGATTTTATTATAAGTTTTAACTGTTTGTGGCTGTAGACCAACATTTTGACCTTCTACAAAACATTCAGACTGCATAAACGTACAGGTATGAAAATCTGTTTTCATCGTTTGTGCTTCAATAAATGCTTGATTATTTTCAATTTTTAAGTTTGAAATATTCCAAAATTGGTCATCCCAGTTGCTATCTTCATTTGTAATACCAGCATCTATAAATGGGGTGATTACAAGTTCTGCATTTTCGTTTAAAGGTTTAATTGAATACTCAATAGCTCCTACTTCATCAATATCTAAACTTAGAAAACGCTTAGTCGTAATTAATACTTCATTACCATTTTGAAGCGTCGCTTTAAAACTTCTAGACAACCAACCTTCTTTCATGTTAAGTTCTCTCTTAAAGTCTTCAACTTTTTCACATGATAATAAATCTAGTTGTTCGCCATTGATATTAACATCAATACCTATCCAACTTGGTGCATTTAATACTTTAGCAAAATATTCTGGGTATCCATTTTTCCACCAACCAACTCTGGTTTTATCTGGATAGTATACACCTGCGATGTAACTTCCTTGAAATGTTTTACCGGAATAATGCTCTTCAAAATTAGCACGTTGACCCATTGCTCCATTTCCTATACTGAAAATACTTTCAGACGCTTCTACATGGTCTGCATTGAAGCCTTCTTCAATAATAGACCATTCATTGGGTTTGATATAATCTAAGTTCATTTATACTTTGATTTAGTTGTAGGTTTTATTTGTCAATTAATGATTGTAAAAATTCATTTGAGATTTCTGTGAAGTCCTTAAAGACATAATCTGCATGTCCGAGAACATCTTCACTACCAATTCCGATTGAAATCATATTTGCAACATTTGCAGCTTCTACACCTGCAACTGAATCTTCAAACACAATACAATCTTCTGGATTGATATTTAATAGTTTTGCCCCAATTAAAAAGACTTCTGGGTCTGGTTTTGCTTTAGTAACATCATTACCATCTACTATTTCTTCAAACTTTAAAAGTAAATCTACTTTTTCTAAAATTGGTCTTGCATTTTTACTTGCAGAACCTAATGCGATAGCTTGACTACCTTCGATTAAAAAATCTAATACACGAGATACATCTGGTAAAATCTCAGAAGCATCCATTTTATTGATGTACTGAAGATAATCTTCATTTTTATCGTGCATCAATTGTTGAAACTCAGCATCTGAAATTGTTTTATTTCCCCATGCTAAAATTTTCTCTAAAGACTTTATACGACTCACGCCTTTGAGTTGTTCGTTTTGCTCGTGTGTAAAATCTATTCCTATACTATTGGCTAAATTTCGCCATGCTAAAAAATGGTATTTAGCTGTATCTACTATAACACCATCTAAATCGAATATGAATCCTTTTTTGTTCATTTCAGTTTAATTCAAAATTACACTGTTACTGTATCATCAACATCCTTCACACGAGAAACTAAGAGTGCGGCTACAATAAAAGAAACTCCACTTAAGACTAAAGCATAGATAGGTTTATCATTGTAAAGATATTTTACCATTGGACCACCTATTAAGGCATTTAATATTTGAGGTAATACAATAAAGAAATTGAATATCCCCATGTAAACTCCCATCTTCTTCGCAGGTATAGAACCAGCTAATATTGCATAAGGCATAGCTAAAATACTAGCCCATGCTACACCAACCCCAACCATAGAAAGAATGAGCCAATTTTTATCTGGAAGAACATACAATGACAACAACCCTAGTGCTCCAACAATAAGTGAATATGAATGTGTTTTTTTCCTTCCAATAGCTTTAGCTATCGCAGGTAAGAAAAACGCATAAATTGCAGAAACAAAATTATATACTCCAAAAAGAATTCCAACCCAGTCACCGGCGTCTTGAAAACCTTTACTATGAGTATCTGTAATATCTAATCCGTAAATATGTGAAGCTATTGCTGGAGTAGCAAAAACCCACATTCCAAAAAGACCAAACCATGAAAAGAATTGCACCCAAGCTAACTGCCTCATGGTATCAGGCATTTTTGCAAAGTCAGAAAAAATATTCAGCAAACTTGATGATTCTTCGTGCACATCTTCTTCACCATTAGCGGCGTGAATAAGTGCCATTTCTTCAGGCGAATACTCCTTTGTCGTAAAAACAGTAATTAAAATACTAATTATCAAAACTGCTGCACCTACAATGAAAGATAATAATAAGTTAAGCGGAACTTCACCAACAGCAGCTTCATTTGAAACACCAAACCAATTGGTCATTACATATGGAAACCATGAACCTATAACAGCCCCTATACCAATAAGAACTGTCTGAACACTAAAACCTAATGTCCTTTGGTCTGATGGCAGTATATCTGCAACCAATGCCCTAAATGGCTCCATTGCTACATTAAAAGAAGCATCCATTATCATCAACATCCCAGCACCAACCCATAAAGCAGGCATGTAAGCTGTAAACATATCTGAATTAGGCATAAGAATCAAACCAAGTGAAGCCAAAATAGCGCCAACTAAAAAGTAAGGCCTACGACGACCAAGTCTTGTCCAAGTCTTATCACTGTAATACCCTATAATAGGCTGAACAATTAAACCAGTTAATGGAGCAACAATCCAAAACCAAGATAGTTCGTGAACATCTGCACCGAAAATTTGTAGAATCCTACTTGCGTTTGCATTTTGAAGGGCAAAACCCATTTGAACCCCTAAGAAACCGAAACTCATATTCCAGATTTCCCAGAAACTTAACTTACGCTTTTTCATGAAATAGTATGATTTAATTAATACTATTCTGATAAGCATTACTTATCAAAACTTATTGTGAGAAGTGAAAATATAAGTCTTGATTTATTGTCGCAAAGATAGACAATATTTTAAAATGGCAATGTTAAATCTCTAATTGGTTGATTCGCGCTCAACTAAATCTGTAGCAATTATAACAGTTTGAAACTCTTCTTCTTCGACATCATACTCGCGCTCTAACTTATCTATCAATAAGTCCGCAGCACGTTCTCCCATATGTTGTGCATGTTGACTTACAGTGGTTAAACTAGGTGTTGCATGCTTTGACAACACACCATCTGTAAAACCAATGACTTGCACGTCATTAGGAATATCTAAACCTAGTTTTCTTGCCACTTTCATTGCAGATAATGCGTAGAGCTCATTTACTGCAAAAACGCCATCAATTTCTTTATTTGATTTAAACAATTGCTCAATTTCTGCTTCTAATGCATCTAGGTGTTCTTCAGAATCTAACTGATCATCTATTTTTAGCATCAAACTAGATTGCGGCATTATTTTATGATCTTCAAGTGCCTCAATATATCCTTGGGTCCTTAATTTACCAACACTAACGTAGTCTTTAGTTGTGATTAAAGCTATGGATTTACAATTATTTTGAATGAGTTTTTCAACAGCTTTTTTTGCACCATTAAAATCGTCAACAATCACCTTGTCACACTTAATATCTGACACAACTCTATCAAACATAACTATCGGCATACCTTGACTCATCGTTTCATTAAAATGGTGATAATCTTGCATCTGCTGCGTTTCTTTAGAAATAGATAATATAAAACCATCTATACTTCCATTCGCAAGCATTTCCATATTTATCACTTCCTTTGAAAAGGACTCATTTGACAAACCAATAATCACATTATAACCTCGCTTATTTGCCACCAATTCAACTCCTCTAATTACCTTAGAAAAAAAGTGATGTACAATTTCAGGAATAATAATACCTATGGTATTGGTCTTTCTATTTTTAAGACTTAATGCAATGTTATTTGGCCTGTAGTTATACAGTTTTGCAAAAGCCTGTACTTTTTGTTTTGTATCTTCACTAATCTCAACACTATTTCTCAGTGCTTTTGATACTGTAGAAATTGACACATCTAATTCTTTCGCAATCTGTTTAAGGGTAATTTTTCTCTTCATTATTACTTAACATAAGGAACCTAAAAAGCGAATATAAACGAAAAAATAATTTTCACTGAATTATTGACCACGTAATTTTAACATGCTATAATTGACAAATACTTATTTTTTAAGTAAATTTCTGTCCCACTCCTTAATATGAAGAAAGTTTTTAACACGAAAACGTTTTCGTGATATATATCATGTTCTGTAACATTCAAAACACATTAATTTTACATAGATTTAACCCGAAGAAGTGAAAATATAAATCTAATTAACTAAGCAAATAACTTAAATTCATTCTATGAAAACATTATTGAATGCTTTATTATTCTGTTTATTATTAGTACCCACAACACTGATGGCTCAATCAACCGTCACAGGTACTGTAACAGATAAAGCCGATGCTATGCCTTTACCAGGAGTAAATATTCTGATTAAAGGAACAACTAGAGGAGCATCTACCGATTTTGATGGTAAGTACTCTATTGAAGTTAATCAAGGTGAGACCATAGTGGTATCTTATGTAGGTTACAAAACTCAAGAAATTGTCTTTAACGGACAATCTACAGTTGATGTAAGCTTAGAGGAAGATGCTGCTCAGTTAGACGAAGTAGTCTTAATTGGTTATGGTGCCACAACAAAAAAGGATGCAACTGGTTCTGTTGATGTTGTTTCCTCAAAAGATTTTAATCAAGGAGCTATTGTTAGCACAGACCAATTACTCAATGGTAAGGCTGCTGGTGTAAGAATTACCAATAATGGTGGTTCACCTGATGCTGCTCCTAATATTAGAATTCGTGGTGGTTCATCACTTAATGCACAAAACAATCCATTAATCGTAATTGATGGTGTGCCAATTGGTAATGACAATCCAGCAGGTGTTAGTAACCCACTAACTTTAGTTAACCCTAATGATATTGAGAGTTTCTCAATACTTAAAGATGCCTCTGCAACAGCAATCTATGGTTCTAGAGCATCAAACGGTGTAATTATTATTACTACTAAAAAAGGAACTTCTGGGAAACCAAAGTATAATTTTTCAACAGACTATTCGATTACATCTTTAGGTGATGGAATTGATGTTATGAATGGTGAAGAATTTACTCGTTTTATCCAAGAATACCATCCGACCAGAGTAAATCAGTTAGGTGTGGCTCAAGGTGAGGTAGATACTAATGAAAATGTGATTCAAACATTAAACGGTAGAAACATTTACAGTACAAACTGGCGAGATGCTATAACAAGAACTGCAAATACTTTTAACATGAATTTTAGCGCTAGAGCTAATCTATGGGAAAAGGTACCATTTAGAGGTTCTGTTGGTTATACTTTTGCCGAAGGTGTGGTTAAAAATGATGATTATGAAAGATTGACGATGTCCACTAAAATAACACCGAAATTACTTGACGATAAGTTAAAAATTGACATTAACGCTAAAAGTATTTTTGCTTTTAAGAATGCAATTGATGCAGGTGGAGCAATTAGAGAAGCGTTGACTTTTGACCCTACGAAACCTGTATTTAATAATCGAGCAACTAATATGTTTGACGGTTATTATCTAACACTTAATCCTCCTGGTAATTTTGGGATTTTCCAAGCTAACCCATTGGCTCGCTTAGAGCAAAGAGAGCGTCCTGAAAACGTTTACAGATTCTTAGGTAATATGGAATTTGATTATTCTATCTTACCTGAATTGAGAGCTGTGGTGAATTTTGGTATTGACGCATCTGGAGCTAGAATTGAAGAGCGATTTTCAAATAACTCTTTCGAAACTTTTCGTTTGGATAACAACAGTGGTACTGGAAGATTCAATCCAGGAGTTAATTTTAGAGAATTTCAGCAAATTACTAACACTACATTTGATGCCTTCTTACAGTATAGAAAAGAATTAACAGATAAATTTGTTGATAGCTACGATGTTCAGATAGGTCATTCTTACCAAAATTTTAAAAATGATGGTCATCAAGATCGTTTCCAATACAATCCTACTTCAGGACGCAGAGAAGCTGTTGTCAATCCAGACAATCCAAACTTCAGATATTACAATGTTTTAAATCTTCAATCATATTTTGCAAGAGCTAATATTAGCGTATTAGACAGATTCTTATTAACAGCTTCAGTTAGAGCTGACGCCTCTTCGTTATTTACAGAAGACAACCGTTGGGGTTATTTCCCAGCTGCAGCATTAGCCTGGCAAATTGATGAAGAGTCGTTCTTAGAAAACTCTGATTTTGTAAGCTCATTAAAGTTAAGATTAAGTTGGGGTGAGACTGGTCAACAAGATATTACCAATGTTGTTGGTTTCTATCCTTCAATTCCTTTATTCTTAGCTGGAGATGCTAACAGTCAGTACTTCCCTAACTCGTCGTTGTATTCAGCTGAACCATTTAACCCTAATTTAACTTGGGAAAAAACAACCACTTATAATGTTGGTCTTGACTTTGCATTTTTTAGTAATGGTTTATTATCAGGATCATTTGATATTTACAAGAGATATACCACAGATTTATTAGCTGAGGCTCCAGTTCCTCCTGGACAAGCATTAATTAATGCATTTATTGATAATATCGGTGAGACGGAAAGTGAAGGTTTTGAATTAAACTTAAACATCCAACCTGTTAACAATGATAATTTAAGAATCAACATTGGAGGTAATATTTCTTATAATAATACAGAGGTAACTGATTTAAATGGACTGAATGA
Source organism: uncultured Flavobacteriaceae bacterium (assembly GCA_964517835.1). GTDB lineage: Bacteria > Bacteroidota > Bacteroidia > Flavobacteriales > Flavobacteriaceae > Winogradskyella. The sequence goes on from CAZFEV010000003.1 coordinate 66,186, forward strand.
CATTAACGCAGGAGGTACTTTAAGAGGAACTGGTGCAGATTTATTCCGTCATGCTGTTGGACAACAAGCTAGAAGTGCATATGTATTCAAACAAGTATACGATGAAAACGGTGACCCAATACAAAATGCTTTTGTTGATTTAAATGGTGATAATCAAATAACAGATGAGGATCGCTACTATGCGCAAATTGCACCTAATTGGACATATGGTTTTAACCTAAATGTAAATTATAAAAACTGGGATCTTAGTTCTAGCTTCAGAGGACAAATTGGTGGAAATGTTTATAACTTCTCTCAATTAGAGTATGGTTGGACTGATAGTGCAGCATTCTCTAGTCAAAATAACTTAACGAATGTATTAAACTTTTATGATGGAGCTGCAAATGACGCAATTTCTAACGTAAATGGAAATATTCAATTCTCTGATTACTATTTAGAAGATGCATCATTTTTGAGATGCGATAATATTGCTCTTGGATACAGATTCTCAGATTTAATTAAAGACGGATCTATGAGGTTATATGCTGCGGTTACAAATCCGTTTATTATAACTGATTATACTGGTGAAGACCCAGAAAATTTTGATGGTATAGACAGAAACTTTTACCCTAGACCAACTGTATATACTTTCGGTGTTAATATTGATTTTTAAAAAAAAAGAATTATGAAAAAAAGATTTTTAATTTTAATTAGTGTAGTCTTTCTAGGGGTTACTTCGTCTTGTACAGATGATTTAAATACTGAACCTATAGTTGAGCTCACACTAGAGGAATTATTAGCGGAAGATCCTAATGCTGTAGAAGGATTAGTATCTAGACTGTATGCATCTTATGCATTATCAGGTCCTGCTGGACCAGGAAGCTCGGATATTGTTAGCCCGGATGCTGGTGAAGGAGCGTTTTTGAGAGCGATTATTAATTTACAAGATTTTACTGCAGATGGAATGAAGAATAGGTGGGGTGATGATGGTTTAGACCAGTTAACTACAACATCTATGTGGGATAGAAACAATAAGTTCTTTAGATTATTCTATGATAGAGCATATTATACCATTCCACAGTGTAATAACTTCTTAAACGTATTACAAATTGATGATTTCCCAGATGAAGAAAATATTGTAGCAGAAACACGTTTTTTAAGAGCGCTTGCTTACTATAATATTATCGATGTATTTGGTAAAGGGGTTTTAGCGACTGAAGGTAACCTTGGTCAATCTGAACCACTACCTGAAGCTAGTAGACAAGAACTATTTGATTATGTGGAGTCAGAATTATTAGCCATTGAGCCAGTAATTAGAACGACCTCTAGTTACGGAAGAGCAAACAGATTTGTTGTTGATATGCTTTTAGCTAAACTTTATATGAATGCAGAAATCTATACAGGTACGGCAAGATGGGATGATGCTGCAACTTATGTAAACAAAGTCATAAATGAAGGTGGATATACTTTAGAGTCTAATTTTGTTAAGAACTTCTCAGCAGATAATGACTCATCGACTGAAATAATTTTTCCATTATTAGCTGAATCTGTTTCCAGTCAAAGTTATGGTAACACAACTTACATTGTTAATGGTAGTTTAAGCGTAGACACAATGCCAATAGCACAATTTGGTGCAACTGGTGGATGGACAGGTCATAGAGCATCTAAAGGTTGGTACGGTCTATTTGGTGATAGTGCTACTGCCTTAGAAAATTCAACCGATGTAAGAGCAAGTTTATTCTGGACTCAAGGGCATAACTTTGAAATGAATGACTACAGAGAATGGACTGATGGTTTCCCATCAATTAAGTTTAGAAATACATTCTCTGATGGATCAGGTAATGCTGTCGAGTTTTCTGCAACTGACTTCCCGTTCTATAGACTAGCAGATGCTTACCTGATGTATGCTGAATTAGCTATCAGAGGAGCTGCCAACACGTCAATGGGCGATGCACTTAGTCTTGTTAATCAAGTAAGAACAAGATCTAATGCTACTGCAATTTCAATGACTGATCTTACTTTAGATTTTATTGTAGACGAAAGAGGTAGAGAATTAAACCTTGAAGGTCATAGACGTTCGGACTTAATCCGTCATGGAAAATTCACAGGTGGAAGTTACATCTGGCCTTGGAAAGGTGGTACTGCTGCTGGTTCATCAATACCAGATCATTATAGAGTATTCCCTATTCCAGCAACTGCATTACAGGCAAACCCTAACTTAACTCAAAATACAGGATTCTAATTATATTAAATAAACAATGATGAAACGATTAAAATTTATATTACTAACTTTTATTGCTGTGATAGGTTTCACGGCGTGTGAAGAGGACGAATTAGAATTCGTCGCAAATGAAGCTGAAGGCATTGAGTTTAACACTTCATTTCTAGAAAATTACTTACTTAATCCATCAATATCAAGTAACCTTGCTGAACGTTTCACTTGGGAAGATGCAGATTTTGGTGCGCCAACAAATATTACTTATTACCTTCAAGGTGCTACAATGCAAGATTTTTCTGATTATGTAGCCGGTGATAACCTTTATGACTTAGGTAGTAACGTAACTAATCCTGCAGCAAATGAAATTCCTGTAACAGTTGGTCAAATGATCAACCTTGCTACAGCAGCTGGTTTAGATTATAGCGATGGTAATAATACTGGTGTATTATACTTCAGATTAATGGCTGTAATTGGTGATAACGGTTTACCTTCTTATTCATCAGTGCAAGGACTTAACGTTGAGTTACTAGAAACTTCTGGTGGAGGTGGCTCTACAATTATGCCTTCTGAATGGGGTGTTGTTGGTTCTGGTTATAACGACTGGGGAGGAGCTGGCCTTGACGGTGTGTTCTACACAACTGCAGAGGATAACGTTTTTGTAGCTTATGCTAATCTTATTGATGGTGAAATTAAGTTCAGAGCGAATAACGACTGGGGAACTAACTTTGGTGGTTCTGGTGGAACTTTAGTTGATGGAGGTGATAACATTGCTGTTACTGCTGGTGCTTACAAAATCACTTTAAATTTCAATGATAGTACTTACTTAATAGAGCCATTTACTTGGGGAATAGTTGGTTCTGGATTTAATGATTGGGGAGCTACTCCAGATGCAAAATTCTACTACGATTACACTACTGATACTTTTAAAGTTGGTGTGAAATTAATAGATGGAGAGATTAAATTCCGTTTCAATAACGATTGGGGATTAAACTTTGGTGACACAGGTGCTGATGGAACACTAGAAGATGGTGGAGATAACATTGCTGTTACTGCAGGCTTCTATAACATTACTCTAGATTTAAACAATAATGCCTATACTATCGAAAGTGGAGACGTTTGGGGAATAGTTGGTTCTGGATACAATGATTGGGGTGCTACACCAGATTTTAGCTTCACACAAGTTAACCCTGATGTTTATGTTGCTGAAGTTGTAACACTTCTTGACGGTGAAATTAAGTTTAGAGCAAGTGAAGATTGGGGAACTAACTTCGGTGATACAGGTGCTGATGGCGTATTAGATGATGGTGGTGACAACATTGCTGTAACTGCAGGTTTATATAGAATCTCTATGAACCTTGCTGATAACTCTTACTCATTAAATAAAATTCAATAAGAAGAATTTATAATTTATCAAAGGCTGGATATTGGTTTGTCCAGCCTTTTTTTAAAATTCAAAAAGCTATGAAAAAAACTTTACTTTCTTTTTGTTTACTTGTTTCCTTAATTTCATTTGGACAGGTTACTATATCACCAAACCCTTTTGAAGTTGATGAATCTATTACAATCACTCTAAATACAAATAGTTCTGGTACTGATTGTAATGGCTTTAGCAACCCATCAAAGGTATATTTACACTCTGGTGTAGGTGGAGCCAACCCTTGGACATATGTTATTGGCAATTGGGGACAAGATGATGGCGTTGGTGAAATGACCAATCAAGGTGGTGGTATCTGGAGCATCACATTGGTTCCTGAAACTTATTATGCCTTAACACCTGCTCAAGCTGCAGGGGTTATTCGAATGGGAATGGTTTTTAGAAATGAAGATGGTTCTCAAGAATTAAAAGCTAGTGGATGTCAAGATTTTTTCTTTGATGTTGGTTCATTCCAAGTTTCTCTGTCGTCACCTACGGAAACTACTTCTATCATCAACTCTGGTGATGATTTAGCAATTACAGCTTCTAATATCGGAGGTAATGCAAATTATACTTTAAGCGCCAATGGGTCAGTTATAAATACTCAAACTGGTACCGACTCTTATTCGTTTACAGATACAAATATCACCGTGAATACGTCATATGAACTTACTGCAGTTTTAAACGGGACAACAATTACGCGTTCTTTTAGTGTTATCGTAGACCCAGGACAAAACATTGGATTCATGTCTCAAGACTATGATGAAGGTATTAATTACATCGACGACAATACAGCTATTTTAGTTTTATATGCAACTGGTAAAGATTTTGTTTACGTAGCAGGTAGCTTTAACAACTATCAACCAGATACCGCATATGCAATGAAGCAAGACTTCTCTAGAAATGTTTTTTGGTTAGAACTCACAGGATTGACTCCTGGGCAATTAGAAACATATGAGTATTGGGTTGGTGATAAAACACCTGCCGCAAACTCTCCTGAAATTGTATATGTTTCTGATCCTTATTCAACATTGATACTTTCAGAATTTGATGATCCTTGGATTCCAGCTTCTAGTTATCCTAACCTTCCTACATTTCCTCAAGAAGCGAAAGGATTCGAAGTAACTTTATTACAAACTGGGCAAACTCCATACAATTGGCAAGTTCAGAACTTCAACAAACCTAAAAAAGAAGATCTAATTATTTACGAAGTTTTAGTTAGAGACTTTGATGCTGATAGAAATTATCAAGACCTCATTGATAAAATAGATTATTTCAAAAACTTAAATATCAATGCTATTCATTTAATGCCAGTTATGGAATTTGAAGGCAACGAAAGTTGGGGCTACAACACGAGTCATCACATGGCTTTAGACAAGTACTATGGTACTGAAGATAAACTAAGAGAATTTATTGATACCTGTCATCAGAATGGTATAGCGGTAATTCTAGACTTAGTATTAAATCACGCATTTGGTCGTTCACCAATGGTAAGAATGTGGATGAGTGATCCTGACAATAATGGTTTTGGAGATCCAACCTCAGCAAACCCATATTTTAATACTCAGGCAATGCACAGTTATAATGTTGGATACGATTATAACCATCAAGCACCTAGAGTACGTAATTACGTTAAGCGTGTCATTAAGCATTGGGTAGAAGACTTTAAAATAGATGGTTTCCGTTGGGATTTAACCAAAGGTTTTACACAAAACTGTCCTCCTGGACCAACTCAAGAAAGCTGTACTAATGGCTATCACCAAGATCGTGTTGATGTCTTAAGAGAATATGCTGATTATGCTTGGTCTCTTGATAATACGCATTATACAATTTTCGAGCACCTAGGTCAAGATGGTGAAGAACAGCAATGGGCTAATTATAGATTAAATGACGGCCACGGCATTATGATGTGGGGTAAAATGACTAATGAATACAACGAGTTAACCATGGGTCAGAACGGTAATAAAAACTTTGACCGCATGGGACATTTAAGTCGTGGATTTACAGAACCTCGCTTATTAGGGTACCCTGAAAGTCATGACGAAGAACGTTTAATGTATAAGAACTTAGCGTTTGGTAACACAAGTAATTCAAGTCATAACGTTCAAAATTTAAATGTCGCACTTTCTAGAATGTCCGCTTTAGCAGCAGTTTCTGTTATGGTTCCTGGACCAAAAATGATTTGGCACTTTGGAGATTTAGGTATGGAAAATTCTATATTCACCTGCTCTAATGGTACAACAAACTTTCCTGGTGATGGTGATGGTAATGGCGATTGTAAGTTAGATACCAAACCACAGCCACAATGGGTTAATGATTGGTTAAATGATGCTGTTAGGAGCGAAGTCTATGCTGATTGGGCAAGATTACATCAACTAAAAATTGATGAGGCTGTATTTGAAGGTGACTATTCTATCACTTCTGGTAGCTTTACACCAAGAATAGATGTTTTTGACACTAATATTCCAACGTCAGAATTAAGAAATGTTATTATTCTTGCAAATTTTGATGTAGTAAATCAAACTGTAAACACCAACTTTCCTGATGGCGTGACGTCTACTTGGTATGATCTTATGGATCCAACTGGTAATACTACAGTTTCTGATAATACTGAAACAATTTCAATTCCTGCGGGACAATTTAGAATTTTTGGTAATCAACCTTCAACATTAAGTATACAAGATGCAGAATTAATTGGATTTAAAGTGTATCCAAATCCAACTAGTACAGCGTTTAATGTAAATGCCAATGTTTCTAACATAGAAGTATATAGCCTTACAGGTAAACTTGTAAAATCTTTTAAAGGCGATTTTACGCAATCTGATAATTTTGATATATCAAATCTAAATACTGGTATGTACATTGTCAAAGTAGAAAATGCGAATAAACAAACTGAAACAACTAAGTTAGTCAAGCTCTAAATCAAAATATTAATATTAAAAGACTGCCTTCAGTTTAGCAGACTTTTATTTTAATTATAATTAGTTTCAATTAAAAAAGCTTCTCAGATTTGAGAAGCTTTTTTATTTACTGATAAGCAATACTATATACTTATAAACCAAAAAACGTTTCCCTTAAATAGAAACGTTCCTATCATTCTGTGCGGGCGGGGAGACTCGAACTCCCACACCTCGCGGCACTAGATCCTAAGTCTAGCGTGTCTACCAATTCCACCACGCCCGCAAAATGTTCCAATATAAATATTGGGATGCAAATATAAACAATAGTTTGAATATTCAAACACCATTATCACAAGAAATATTCGGCTCAGTTTTTCTTATTTTTGTTAGAAAGAATACTTTAAATCATGCAAAAAATAAATTCCTATATCCAAGATCATAAACAACGTTTTATAGATGAGCTTATAGAATTACTAAAAATACCATCAATAAGTGCGGATTCTGCTTATAAAAATGATGTGCTGAACACCGCAGAAGCGATAAAATCAAGTCTTCTTGATGCAGGTTGTGATCATGTTGAAATCTGTGAAACCGACGGTTATCCTATAGTATATGGAGAAAAGATAATTGATAAAGACTTACCTACTGTGTTGGTTTATGGTCATTATGATGTACAACCACCAGACCCATTAGATTTATGGAATTCACCACCTTTTGAACCCGTAATTCAAAATACAGAGTTACATCCTGAAGGTGCTATTTTTGCTAGAGGTGCTTGTGATGACAAAGGACAAATGTATATGCATGTGAAGGCGTTAGAATTTATGACACGAAACAATGAACTACCATGTAATGTAAAGTTTATGATTGAAGGTGAAGAAGAAGTTGGTAGTGAAAACTTAGGAATATTTGTAGCCAATAATAAAGAGAAGCTCAAAAATGATGTCATATTAATTTCTGATACAGGAATGATTGCTAAAGATGTACCTTCAATTACAACAGGCCTTAGAGGTTTGAGTTATGTTGAAGTTGAAGTAACAGGACCTAATCGTGATTTACACTCAGGACTTTATGGTGGTGCAGTAGCTAATCCTATTAATGTTTTGACTAAAATGATTGCCTCACTTCATGATGAAAACAATCATATTACAATTCCTGATTTTTATGATAAGGTTGAAAACCTATCTGACGCTGAACGTGCAGAAATGGCAAAAGCACCATTTTCATTAGAAGATTACCAAAAAGCATTAGATATTGATGCTGTATACGGCGAAGAAGGTTACACAACTCACGAGCGTAATTCTATTCGTCCTACACTAGATGTCAATGGCATTTGGGGCGGCTATACTGGTGAAGGTGCAAAAACAGTGATTGCAAGCAAAGCTTATGCTAAAATTTCTATGCGATTAGTACCACACCAAGATTGGGAAGAGATTACTGAACTCTTTAAAACTCATTTTGAAAATATCGCACCAAAAGGCGTTAAAGTTAAAGTGACGCCACATCATGGTGGCCAAGGTTATGTAACACCAATAGATAGTTTGGGTTATAAAGCTGCTTCAAAAGCATACGAGCAGACTTTTGGTAAAACACCAATTCCTCAGCGTAGTGGCGGAAGTATTCCTATCGTTTCACTATTTGAAAAAGAATTAGAGAGCAAAACAATTCTCATGGGATTTGGTCTAGACAGTGATGCTATACATTCACCAAACGAACATTTCGGCATTTGGAACTACTTAAAAGGTATTGAAACCATACCATGGTTTTACAAATACTTTACTGAGTTATCAAAATAAAATCTAATCCGTTCTTTCTGAACGGATTTTTTATTTCTATAAAATATCACCTCTACATTTGTAGAATTAAAATTATTATTCTACATTTGTAGAGTTAATTCTAAAATTGTAGAAGATGCAACTATCTAAAACCGAAGAACAATTAATGCAATACCTCTGGAAACTAGAAAAGGCCTTTATGAAAGACCTTTTAGAAAGTTATCCAGAACCTAAACCTGCTACAACAACCATAGCAACACTTTTAAAGCGTATGATTGGCAAAGGTTTTGTGGATTACAAAACTTACGGAAAATCTAGAGAGTACTTTCCGTTAGTTAAAAAAGAAGACTATTTCTCTAAGCATGTAAACGGAATAATTAAAACTTTCTTTAATGATAGTGCTTCCCAATTTGCATCATTTTTTACAAGAAAAACGGACTTAACTAAAGAAGAATTAGAAGAGTTAAAATCAATAATAGACCAAGAAATTAAAAACAAGTGATTATGGAAATGTATTTATTAAAATTTTCAGCTTGTCTGTTAGTGTTCTGGTTAGTTTATATTCTTCTGTTAGAAAAACAAAAAATGCATCAATTTAAACGGTTTTATCTATTAGGTGCATTCACCGCTTCCATTATAATTCCGTTGCTATCCATTACATTTTATATAGAGCCAGTAATTGAAGTTCCTGTAAATATTACAAACTCATCACCTGTACTTACAAATTTTTCAACACCAACCACAATTATTGAAGAACCTCAAAACTATCTACCAACTATACTTTGGTCAATTTACGGAATTGGCGTATTACTTTTTACAATTCGCTTTAGCACAAATATTATACGATTATATACAACTATAATTAAAAATGAAACCCTTGAAAAAAGCTCATTTATCTATGTTTTATTAAGTTCTTATCGTATTCCGCATTCGTTTTTTAAATATATCTTTTTAAACAAAGAAAAGTTTAAAAACAACACTATTCCAAAAGAAGTATTATTACACGAAGAGACACATGCAAAACAGCTTCATAGTATCGATATTCTTTTACTAGAAGTATTGCAAATCATCTTTTGGTTTCATCCATTAGTCTATATTCTAAAACATCATGTAAAGTTGAATCATGAATTCTTGGCTGACCAAGCTGTTTTAAACGATGGAGTCAATACCAAAAACTATCAACATATACTATTACAATTTTCATCAAGCACTCAAAATCATCAATTAACAAGTGCCATCAATTATTCATCAATCAAAAAACGATTTACAGTTATGAAAACACAAACATCAAAAACCCGTATGTGGCTTAGTACATTATTATTGCTACCCATACTTGCAATTCTTTTCTACAGCTTCTCTGATAGAAAGTACGTAGAGTTACCTATTGAAAAAAATGATATCACCAAGACATCCATTGAGGATCCCAACCAATTTTTGGTTACAGTTGAAAGAAATGGCAATACAATAGAACTAAAATGCGACAATGGTTGTAAATGGGGTCACTTAACATTAGAACCTAGCAATAAACCATACATTATTAACGACTATGGGTTCTCAGAAGGAAATACTATAGATTCTGATCGATTTGCCTTCGCCATAAGTACAGAAAACAATCAAATTGTTCTTGAAGGTCTTAAAGGCACGGCATGGATAGATTTAGCCTTTACATTACCGGGAAATAAAGTTCAAGGCATTAACCAACTTGGGATGACAAATCTGAAGACATTTAGAACCTCAACAAAAACATTTAATACAATCGATATTATTGTAAAAAATGATATCCTTTATATTGATGGAAAAAAGTCTAGTCTTGAAACTTATGTAAGTGACTTTAACAAGATCACAGAAAATTGGTCACAGAGGGATTATGAAAGTACTGAGCCTAACTTACAACATGAAAACGGTTCCGCAGAATTTTTAGATGCATTGAACGAACTGCACAAAAAGACCATATATTTCAAAAAAACTGTATTAGGTATTGATGCGTCAATTACCAAAACTTCAAACTCTATCCCGGTATTAGAAATTAAAAATGACCCCGAAAAATTATTATTAAATGGACAAGAAACTTCATTAGAAACTTTAAAATCAGACTTTATTAAGTCAACCAACGGTAAAAAGTCGGAACTCAAAATTAACGCATATCAACCTATACAAATGAGCTTTATCAATGAGATTATGACAATTTTAGGTGATAATACTCTAGAAAAGATTTTATTAGGTGGTGATGATGCCAATAACTACATTATCGTTGATGATTATTTAATCAATGAACAAAATGTAAGTGAAAAAGAAATTCAGGCTTACAACATATGGGCAAAGAAAATACAAGCCGAAAGTAAAGAACTTTCAGCTGATGCCACATGGTATCCACCTATTAATGAACAAGACTTAATAAAATACTCTGGTATTTACAAAAGGATGTCTGCAAAACAAAAAAAACAGTCTGTGGAATATCCTTTTCCTAACATGGAAATAGATGGTACCGAAGCATATATTACTACTAATAATCAAGAAACAGTAACGAAAAAGCAAATTGAACAGTATAATGCTTGGGCAAAACCTATAAATGCCGCTTTAATAGCGCAGAAAAAAAACCAAAAGGTTTCATTTCCTGTTTTAAAACAAAAGGAAATCGAAAAATATAAACGCATTTATAGCCTTATGTCGGAAGCGCAGAAAAAATCAGCTGAACCATTCCCTAACCTTCCGCCTCCTCCGCCACCACCACCAGCTCCTGAAAAAGCACCTAACTCTACTGCACCACCTAAAAACTTAAAAGAGATTAAATCTGTTAAAGCACCTAAATCACCGAAATCAGCTTATGAATACTTGAAATCAATTAACAAGAGTGAGATAACATACTTTTACAATAAAAAAGAGGTATCTTATAAAGACATATTAAAAATCGTTAAAGAAAACCCAAACATTAATATGCGAGAAAATGTTAAGAACAATAAAGGTACTATTCACTTCTGGTCAGAATAAGAAATAAACTCAATTTAAAATCACTAAAAGCCTCATATGAGGCTTTTTTAGCTCAATATTGTAACATATATCATCTTTTTGCGTTCTAATAGTCAATATCAAATCTGCTACGGCAGTCAATCAATCAAAAAACGTTCATTATGTTAAAACAATTCTTCATTCTGTGCTCAGGAGCTGATACCGATATTTTAAATGATTGTTCTATTGGCGAACAAAACAAATATGCTGGCATTGGTGCTACAGTTTTTTTTACAGCTTTAATGGCAACTATTGCGTCTAGTTACGCATTATATACTGTTTTTGATAATTTATACACTTCCATATTTTTTGGACTTATTTGGGGCTTACTTATTTTTAATTTAGACCGTTTTATTGTTTCAACTATAAGAAAACGAAATAGTGTATTAGATGAAATCCTTCAAGCAACACCACGTATTTTTTTAGCAGTAATTATTGCGGTAGTGATTTCAAAACCTTTAGAATTAAAGATTTTTGAAAAAGAAATCAATCAAGTTTTATTGGAGCAAAAGAATGATTTAACATTAGCTAATCAAGCTCAGATTGCTGAACAATTCAATCCGAAAATAGCGGAATTAGAAAGCCAGATTTTGAGTTTACAATCTCAAATTGACAAAAAAGAAACTGAAGTCAATGCTTTATACGATACTTACATTACCGAAGCTGAAGGTACATCTGGCACCATGAAATTAGGTAAAGGTCCTGTTTATAAAGAAAAAAGAGAAAAGCACGATGCCGCACTTGCGGAATTAAAACAACTTAAAACCGATAATAAAGCTAAAATTTCGACTTTAGAAAATGAGATTCTAACATTACAAGGAAACTATAAAACTAACGTAGCAGATTCTCAACCTATTATAGATAATTTTGATGGACTAATGGCTAGAGTAAATGCTCTAAACAAGCTACCTTGGTTACCTTCATTCTTTATTTTTTTATTATTTCTAGCTATTGAAACGTCACCAATAATCGCGAAGTTATTATCACCAAAAGGTGAGTTTGACTATAAACTAGAAGATCAGGAAACGAAAATAAAAACCTGGACAGAACAACAGGTTGCAGAACGTACACTTTTAGTTAAAACAGACAACGACATCAACAATAAAGTCTATACAGAGATTGCTGACGAGGAAGAAGTAATCAATTATAAACGTGACAAAGCAAGAATACTAATGCAACACCAAGCGGATGCATTTTTAAATAAACAGAAAGGCGTGCTTTAACCAATTGTTCTTATTTTTAAGATTGAATTAAATATTCAATCTCATGAAACACACAAAAATTATACTTCTTCTATTTTTTATTTCAAGTTGTATAAGCATAAGAACTGATTTTAACTCTGACAATATTGCTTCATCCACAGATACCGTTTCAGCTGAAGCAGGTATTAGACTGGTTTTAGAACAACAAGAAAAAGCATGGAATAATCACGACTTAGAAGGCTTTATGCAGGGCTATTGGAAAAGTGACAAATTAAAGTTTTATGGCAGTAATGGTTTAACACTTGGCTGGGATAAAACCTTAGCGAATTACAAAAAAGGCTATCCCTCAAAGGCTGAAAGTGGTACACTTAATTTTGTCATAAATGATATCTCAAAAATTGAAAACGACAGTTATTGGGTAATGGGTGAATATCACTTAAAGAGAGATATCGGTGACGCAAATGGTGTGTTTATGATTATTTTTAAATTGATTGATAATGAATGGAAGATAATAGCGGATATGTCTTGTTAAACAAAATAGTGCTTAATATAGTATTAATTTGTAAAGATCAATACAATATGAAGCACTAAGACTTACTTACTTAAACTAAACTATTTAATGTTTTATTATGCTGCCGCAGTACCTTCTTCTGACTTGAAGTGATCATACAACTCTTTACAACCCAATCCTATTATAGACAAACGTTTTGACTTTGTTATAGATTCATTATGTAATCTAGCTAAGGCCATTACACCATCTCTATCAATGGTTTTAACTTGCTCAATATTTACAATTACTGTATCGAGTTCATCAAAAATATTTGTGAAAAATGACTTGAAAGTTTTGAGATTCCTCTTATTTAAAGCACCCTTAATCTCGAAGCGGTTGTTGTAATTTGTAATTTGTAAATCCATAACAAAAAGTGTTATTCATATTAATAAATTAGGGCTATTAATCAGTAAATTGGTGGCTATTAATCGAGGCTAATCAAATATACAACACCTGATTACCAGATCATTATATTATTAGACAAAAGGCAATTATGCTAGTTAAGAGGTTGATTAGGTATAATTTAATCGACGAATGGTGCTTTAAGAGCAAAAAAAGTATAGAATTATCCATTTTTAAGAAGAAACAGAATCATTTTAGTCTTAAGGATACAGACAATACTATCACCAGCCTTTTTTATCTTCAAATCAATTCCCTCTAATTTTACTTAGCTGGTGATAATGTATTGTCTTAAGTTTTTGAGTAGATGTGGGATTACTAATCGTTATATTTATATTTCAAAAATAAACGGTAGATGACGTTGTTTTGAAGCAATTCGATAAATTGAAATGCAGAAACGTTAGAATACATTTTTGTATCGATAAGTATTTTGAAGTCTTATTCGACGATAGAATAGCTATCTATTCGTCGAAAAATAAGTATGAATTGAGAGTAAACTTAATCATTAACACCTTATGAAGTATGAATATAAAATTGTTATAATGGTGGTACTTGCTATAATAACTCTTTACGGTTTAGTTACTGGTAGATACTTATTTTTAGTATTTATGATTCCTTTAAGTTTCAGTTTTTTTGATAAGAAAGAAAAATAATTACAGTCTCTTTACGTACTTTGTAATTATCACAATTTGTTGTGCTCCTACTTTGCCTTCTATATACTCAGCGTGGTCTCTATCTAATCTTATATTTCTTACTGCGGTTCCTTGCTTAGCAACCATACTAGTGCCTTTTACTTTTAAGTCTTTAACTAAAACTACATTATCACCAGAATTTAAGATGACACCGTTTATGTCTCTATGAATAACTTTATGCTCTTCATCTTCGTCTTCACCTGTAGCACGTGCAAGTGTTAAAGCCTCTTCTTCTAAATACATCATATCTAATAAATCTTGCGGCCAACCTTCATTTCTCAATCTCTGTAACATTCGCCAAGACATAATCTTAACAGCAGTATGTTCGCTCCACATACTGTCATTAAGACATCGCCAATGATTTGGATTCATCTCCTGCTTTTCTTCGATTTGCGCTCTACACGTTTTACATATTAAAACAGAATTATCTACATTTTCGTTTAATGATGGTGGAATAAGATATTGCGTTAAACTTTCTTTACTAGAACAAAGTTCGCATGTATTATTACTTCTTTGTTTCAAATGGTTGAGAACATTCATTATGACAAAATTTTATGACCCAAGAATAATACTATTTTCTCAATACTCAATCTAAGACATAAAAAAATCCACGATTAATAATCGTGGATTGATAGTCATCTTATTTGTAGGTGAAATAAGAGGTAAGGGTTAACATGATATTATGCAATACCGTATGTCTTAAAATCATGATAGATCTCTTTACATCCGTGACCTATTATGCTAAACACATTTTTATTTTTTTTCTGATTGACATAAAACTCTCTTAATACAGAAAGTCCTGTTACATCAATTTCTTTGACATTTTCAATATTAATGGTAACTTCTCCAAGTTTATCCATCAATGCTCTAATATGTCTTTTAAACATTTTAGCAGTTGTTGTATTGATTGATCCGTCAATCATACACACACCATTTTTAAAATTAATCTGTAGTGCCATTTTTTTGAGATTTGGGGGTTATTATTTAGATTATTTATTTAAATATTCTGTTTCGGATCGAATGATACATTCGTCTCAATTAAATTTTAGTAACTATTCTTCTTGGTATTTGCCAAGTTCGTAGGGTTTAAATAGTTAACTAAGCACAAGCGGTAGGAAAAGTAAGTTAAACCAATTCATTTAATATTAACACCATTATTCTTTGTAAGTTTTTTCTCTGTAGACGAAATGCAATTATCCTTCGACGAATGAAAAAAAGAGTTTAAGATTTCAAAAATATTGAATACTTAAACTCTTTCTTTTGAAGTTATAATAACCTCTACTCTAATTCTTTAACAGATTGGAATTTCTGTTTCCTGGGTTGTCTTTATACCAATCAGCAAAACTATTTCCTCCTGAAGTCGCCCAATCATTAAAACGATTGTAAGCATTATAAATTCTAACATTTTCTTTAGGTACTTTAAAATCATGGATAACACTAATAGCCCATGGAAAGCCAGTGTCTGAAATATAGTCACCATCCGGATCTCTATTTACACCATTAAACCCTTGAATATTACCACCTAAATCTGTGGTATTGCCATATGGCAAATGTATTTCATTGCTACGTACCATATTCCTTATTAAAAATGGATTAAATGGCGCAGTACCAAGTTGAGAAGTGCTTATAGGTTGGGTAAATACTACAGAAATAGTAGTCTCATTTAAAAAGTTATCTTGATCATCCGTAAAGATGATTACAGCATTTTGCTGATTAGCTTCAGTACCATTTGCATTAAGGTTAATGTAATTGTGCGAATAGACTGCACCTGTAACACTTTCTACCATTGAACTTGGCACACCTTCTAATTCTATTCCAAATCCGTTTGTAAAACCTGCTCCATTAGACTTGACCTTAGTGATGAAATCAATCTGAACTGCTTCATTATTAGAATTTAAAACAGCTATAGCTTTATAATTGATGGCAACATCATTAAAATCATAATCGCCATAAGAAGGCCACAAGTCTTCAAAAGCTATGGTTCCTGTACCAAATTTACTTGGTGTGAATATTTCAAATGCCTTCTCTGCTTCAGTTGGAAAAGCATCTTGAGAGTCTACTACTCCATCTCCATCCGTATCAGTTGTATCTGGTGTGTCAGGAAATATTCTAAAAGTAGTTAAATCACTTATTGGTCTATTAAAATTTGTACCATTACCAGCATTAACGCCATAGATATATTGCCAGCTTCCTGTCACAGTATCCATTATAATTAAATTACCATCAAGGTCATTACCCGCAAGCCATAAATCACCATTAGAATCAAAAGTTAACGAAGTCGGGCTAAAAGGTAGACTTTCAGCACTTATTCTTTCACTTTGATAAACATTATTAGCATCTAATGTTAATCTGTACAATCCACCATGAGTACATAAAAACAACGTACCATCATCGGCAAAAACTAAATCGCCACCACCAGTATAATGCAATCCTTCAATATAGAATCCTTGAAGCACGTCACCATTATTCGGATTTATCGTATAAATTACATTATGTGTTGAGAAGTATAATAATCCATCATTACTATTGAATTCTAGTCTTGGGCCACCACCATAGAGATTATCAACTATGGTCCATACATCCGTTTCAATATCATATCTCATCAATGGATGTGGATATGCATAACCAATAGAATACAGAGCTTTATTGTCTTGATCTATCGCAGCTGTCCAGCTACCCATTGGCATTTCTGAAAGCAAAGTATAAGAACCGTCTAATGGATCAACTTGAAACAAATTGCCATAACCGTTAACACAATAAAAATAATCTATAACACCGTTTTTTGCTACTAAAGCTGCAGTTCTTCCTGCTGATTCTTGAAATGTATAATTAATCTGATTATTTATAACATCAACCATTTCACCAGAATATTGAAGATTATCTTTTCGTCGGATATAAACTTTATCGCAATATTTAGGTAAAGTAATAGATTGTACTAAAGTACCATCTACAGCAACACCTGTCATGACCTGCTTGTTAATTATGTCATCTCTGTAAATATCTTCTGTAACAGTATTTCCTTCTTCATCTTCATAGGTTACCGTTTCCACAAAATAATCAATGTCTGAGGTAGCAAAGACCTCATATATAGCATTAGAATTGTCTGATATTGTTACAGTAACTTCGTGTGAGGTACTATAATCAAATCCTTCAGGTATATTAATGACTTCTTCGGTTGGATCACTGTTAGAATTACTTGAATCGTTAACATCTGGTTTAGCACATGAAACTATAGATGCCAAAAGTAATAAGACGAGAGGTTTTAAGTTAAATCGGCTCATAGGTGTTAGGTTAAATTTGGGGCGGTAATCAACTTAAAATTAACCATTTAACCAATATCCGTGATTATTATTCTATTCATGAACATTAAATGTCGATAAAATACAAATAACTTACGACGAAATGCAAAAAGAAGAGTTTAAGCCTACACTATTACAATGTATTCTTAAACTCTAATCTAGGGTTTTAAGGGTTATATTTTAATCGTTAAGTAGATTTGAATTTCTGTTACCAGGATTGTCTTTATACCAATCGGCAAAGTTGTTACCGCCTGAAGTTGCCCAGTCATTGAATCTATTATATGCATTATAAATTCTGACATTCTCTTTAGGCACTTTAAAATCGTGAATGACACTAATTGCCCAAGGAAAACCAGTATCTGAAATAAAGTTTCCGTCAGGATCTCTATTGATTCCATTAAAATTTTGAATATTTCCACCTAAATCTGTGGTATTCGCATATGGCAAGTGTATTTCATTGCTTCTCACCATATTTCTAATTAAAAACGGATTAAATGGTGCTGCACCTAATTGATCTGTCGTTATAGGTTGTGTAAATACCACTGATATCGTTGTTTCATTTAAGAAATTATCTTGATCATCCGTAAAAATAATCACAGCGTTCTGTTGATTCGCCTCGGTTCCATTAGTATTAAGATTAATATAGTTCTGAGTATAAACCGGTCCAGTAACGCTTTCTACAAGTGAACTTGGCACACCTTCTAACTCTATCCCAAAACCATTTGTAAAGCCAGCACCGTTAGCCTTTACCTTAGTGACAAAGTCTATTTGAACAGCTTCATTGTTTGAATTTAAAATTGCAATTGCTTTATAATTTACAGCAACATCATTAAAGTCATAATCACCGTAAGAAGGCCATAAGTCTTCAAAGGCAATGGTTCCTGTACCAAATTTACTTGGAGTAAATATTTCGAAAGCTTTTTCTGCCTCAGTAGGAAAAGCATCTTGTGAATCTACAATACCATCACCATCAGTATCTGTCGTGTCAGGTGTTTCAGGGAATATTCTAAATGTTGTTAAATCATTAATACGTCTACCAAAATTAGTACCATTACCTGCGTTTGCACCATATACATATTGCCAACCACCTGTAACCGTATCCATTATTATTAAGTTACCATCAGAATTTGCGTCTGCTAACCATAAATCACCATTAGAATCTATGGTCATTGATGTTGGTGTGAATGGTAGATTATCTGCACTTAATCTTATAGCATCATAACTTGTACCATTGAATTCGCATCTATATAAACCTGAAAATGATGCGAGATATAATGTTCCATCACTTTCATCGAATTTTAAATCTCCACCATTCAAATTATGAAGACCATTTACATCCCATTGATTTAAGACTTGACCTGTTTGAGGGTCAATAGTTCTTAAATAATCTCTATTTGAAAAATATAATAGGTTGTCGTTAATATTATAATCTAATCTTGGCCCACCAAAGCCCATATTTGCAATGGTTGTCCAGTCTCCAGTCTGAATATCATACTTCATCAAAGGATAAGGACTAGATCTACCAATAGAATACATCACTAAGTTCACCTGATCTATAGCTGCTGTATAGCTACCCATAGGCATTTCAGACAAATATGTGTACGAGCCATCGGTTGGGTCAACTTGAAATAAATCACCTTCGCCATTTACGCAAAACAAATAATCAACAACACCGCTTTTACTTGTAAAATCAGCAGTTCTACCCGAAGAATCGGTGTAATTATAATTAATCTCATTGTTAACAATGCTTACCAACTCGCCTGAAAACTTTAAATTTTCGTTTCTTCTAATGTATACTTGTGTACAGTAACTTGGTATAGTAATAGTTTGCTCTAAAACACCATTGTTAATTACACCTTTTAAAACTTGTTTATTTATGATATCATCTCTATACACTTCTTCTGTAACAACCTCATCAGACTCATTTAAATAGGTCTGCGTGCCATCATAATAGGCATCTTCTGAGGTCACAAACACCTCATATAATGCATTTGAATTATCAGTTATAGAAACCTCAACAGTTTTGTACGTACTATAATCAAATCCATCAGGTATATTAATGCTTACCTCATTAGGATTATCATCATCATCATTATTTGTTGATCCACTAGTATCTGGTTTAGCACATGAAACAATAAGCGCTAAAATGAATATCGACAGGTTTTTGAGTATTTGCTTATTCATTGGTATAAATTTATTTGGGCATTTCTGTGAGTAAAACTAACTCACAACTCTGCTTAGTTCTTTCAATTTTCTACATTACGACAATCGCAATAGTTAAATGACTTTTTACTATCGACGAATAGTAAAGTCGCTATTTTATCTAAAAATTAGGGAATTACATCAAGGTAGCGGTATTACAAAATAGATCCTGACGCAATGATTTTTAAATACTCTGGCACTGAAAACAAACTTTGAAAAAATGTTTGTTTAACTGCCTTATTATTTTGTTCTTTCTTATTTAGAGCAACAATTTTATCTTGTCTTTTGAGATAGGTCTTTAAAACTTCTAAAATCTCAGAATCAGATAACTCTGCAATAAAACCTAGGTGCTTTAAATTATATTTGTTTGATAGAAATCTTGCACCAGCTCTTACCGAAGATGTTTTTGATTTGTTCCTCTTAATGTTTATCACATAAGCGTGCTCACATTGATCTGCAATTTCAGATATCACCTCAAATGTTTCCTCACTTGGGTTTGCACAAACCAAGCAAACTTTAGCATCTTTAACTTTATTAATGCTATCAATGAAGTGGGTTTTGAGATTGAAATTCTCAAATGAGTTAAACACTATTATTAATCCTGTCTTCATCATATATCCTTTACCATTTTTAATTATACAGCTCTCTTTGCACGTTCCCAGTTTACAGATTGATTATTATTAATAAACCTGAAAAAACCAAGAACCACAGATAAGTTCATTATAAAAAAGTAGTATGGTACAAATAGCACCTTGACTTTAAGGGATTTATTTTCTAGTATCCAACCTAAACCAGCAGCTACATAAAATAGTACTTGCAACCAGAACAAAGTCGCATAGAATCCGAAATCAAAGATTCCTTCATTTACTGCTAGTGCGGTGGACACCGGGATTAATAGAATTAAACACAATGGTGTAAGTGTCCATCTTAGAACACGATGAGAAATGTACTGAAATGACAATACACCATATTTAAAAATGTTCATTAAGGATCTCATTCGTATCACAGATTGAATACCACCAGCAGATATTCTAATTTTACGCTTCAATTCTTCACCAACATCAGCTGAAGCAGTTTCTATAGCATAAGCTTCTGGATTATACTGAATGGTATATCCTTTTTTAGCAACTCTTAATGAAATAATGAAATCGTCTAATAAAGTATCTGGTTCTACTTCGTTATATAGCTCTGTTCTAATAGCAAATAATTCACCTGCAGCTCCTACAGCAGAATATAATTCTGCATCCCACTTTTTAAGCGTAGATTCATAACGCCAATACAACCCTTCACCAGCACCTGCAGCGGCATCTGCTTCTTTACTAATAATTCGTTTTTCACCAGAAACACAACCTACCTTAGGGTCTTTAAAACAATTGACAATATGCATTATAGAGTCTTCACCTAGGTTTGTATTAGCATCGCTAAAGACAACAATAGGTGTATCTACAAAAGGCATAACTCTATTCATGGCATTGATTTTTCCTTTTCGTTCATCTTTATGATAAACACCAACACCTTCGTACTGCTCAATGAGCTTATTTGTGCCATCATTAGAACCATCGGTTACCCACGCAATTTTCAACTTATCTTTAGGGTAATTTAAACTCAATGAGTTTTCTATCTTTTGTTTTACAAAATCCTTTTCGTTATAAGCTGGAATTAATAGAGTAACTTCAGGTAGTTCTGCGTTATCTCTTAAGTCTAAATTGGTTTTCTTAAAAAGGCGTTTAATTTTTACCATTAAGAATAAGACAATACCATATCCTATATAGGTGTAAAATATTATGAAAAGTAGGATCCAAAAGGTTAATTCTAAAGTTGTCATAAGTTGTAGGTTTTGGGGCTGTTATTTTTCTATATTATTGGGTGAACTGATTGAGATAAGAACCAAATAATTCGGCTCGTTTGTCCCAAGAATTGGACTTTGCAAATTCAATTCTTTCTTTTATCAATGCTTCAGAATCATTTTGAATCTGATCTTTAATCTGTTTTACAAATTCTTCCTTAGTGTCAATGACATTAGCGATACCATAAAAGTCTTTAAGGACCGCAAACTCTGTCATAATTACTGGAACACCAATTGCTAAGTATTCATTAATCTTAAGTGGATAGATATTTTTATTTATTTCTGATTTTACATAAGGTATAATTCCAACATCAAATTTGGATACAATATCAGGTACTTCAGAAGCATGTACTGCTGGATTAAATACAACATTGTCGTATTTTGATAATCGATCCACAACTGGTTGATTCATAATACCACCAGTAAATTCAAAAATTACATCTGGCAATTCCTGTACTGCATATTCTACTAAGTCAACATCAAATCTGTAGTCGATTGATCCGGTATAACCAACTTTCTTTTTAGTTGTATCATTCACTTTTGTCTTGGCAAAAGGCACAAATAAGTCGTAATCCACGCCATTTTTAACCACTACAGAGTTACTGTTATACTGCTTCTTTTCATTATTGAGATACTCTGAAGTTGTGATAATACCATCAACCTTTTCGCAAAACTCTTTTTCTAGTTCAATAGTTCTAGCATTATTTCTATCTAAATCCATTCCATCGTAGCAGTAGTAAATATTTTTATGTTCATCTAATTCACCAATCATTGCTAATCCGTATACAGGATTAAAGGCTGTTAAAATGATAGAATCCTTCATATTATACTTCTTCTGTACTTTTCTAATCTGTCTTCTATACATCTTTGTATTCCAACGGTAAAACAGATTTAAAAGTCCTTCGTTTTTTATGGAAGCTGTTGGTAAAACAGGCGGCATTACCATATGCTTTACCATAGCGCCAGTATCTGCTTCAATAGTCTGTACTCTTTTTTCTAAGCCAAGCATTCGTTTAACCGGAATTTTGATTTTACCTCTAATTCCATTAATCAGATCCTTAACAGTCCTAGGATACTCTATAAACAATACATTATTATGAAATGCCAACAACGACAGTAACTGTACTGTAGATTTGGTATACTCACCTTCCCAAGTGGTATAAGAAATACATATGATGTTTTTATTTTTTAACATACGACTTTCTCTTTAAGTTGATATTCCATTTGCTTGTAAAGCTCAAGTACTTGCTCAGCCATTGCATACCAAGAGAATTTTTTACTTCTTGCAAGACCTTTCTCAATTAAAGTGTTTTTAAACTTTTCGTCAGATAAAATTTTCTCAATACCTTCTGTAATTTCACTCGGATTAAATGGATTAACCAAGTAGCCTGCATTACCAGAAATCTCAGGCATTGAAGATGTATTTGAAGTAATTACCGGAACACCACATGACATAGCTTCTAAGATTGGAATTCCAAAGCTTTCTCTGAGAGAAGGATATAAGAATACTTCACACATGGTATAAATGGCCGGTAAATCTGTATTTTTTACATATCCTGTTAAGATGATATTGTTTATTAAATCAGGATCACCAATTTCAGTGGTCATCTTTTTTAATTCATCCAAATCATAATCTAACATGACTAGTTTATAATCTTTTTCAGAATTTTTTAGAAAGTCTGAATATGCTTTTAATGTTCCTTTTGTATTCTTTTTAGGATCTGTATTTCCTAGGAAAAAGAAATAGTAATCAGGTAGTTTATATTTTGATTTTACTCTATCAAGTTCTGCTTGGTCTGTAACTGGTTTAAAATGGCTACCTACACCATTATAAACAGCAGACAATTTATTATCAGACATGCCGAAGAACTCAGAAATACGTTTTCTTTCAAAGTTAGATACTGTAATGACTTCCTTACTCTTATTTACAACTCTTGGTACAATTAACTTGCGATAAACGTTTCCAAATTTTTGATATGATGTTGCACTACTTTTAAGTATCTGCAGATAAGATTTTTCCAAATAAATGATATCATGCAGTGTAGTAATAATTGGAATATCACTAAATATTGGCGCAGTATTACTTGTACAATGTAAAATATCACAACCGTGCGCCTTGGCAGCTTTAGGTAAGGCAAACTGTTCCCATATTGGATAAATGCCACCTTCTAGTTCTACGATTTTAAAATTGCCTGTTTCTTCTAATACAGACGCATCTTCATCTGGCTTAACAAAAACAATATATTCGTTCTCCTTATCAATTTTTTGTAAGTTCTTTATGAGTTCTAAAGCTACCATATCCATACCGTGCTTTTTTACTCTAAATAATCGTTGGCCTTCTATTCCTATTCTCATGATTTCTGATCGTTTAAAGTTCCGTGTTGCGTGTGAATAAATTTCTTATTAGCACCTTTTAACTTAAAGAGCATTAAGAACATTAGGAAAAAAGCCTTTGGTAACGTTATAGCAGCTTTTAGAGTATCAGCATTGTAAAACTTTCGAGGTATTGAAAGGAAAAATGCCAATACTGTTAAACCAAAGGCGACGTACCAATAAGTTGGATCAATGTTTGTAACAAATTCAGGGAATACGAATTGCAGTAAAGCGTAAAGACCTGTTAAGATTGTAACAACACCTAATAGTAGAATTCTTGGTGGCGTTACCATTTGATACACCTTATCAATAAAGTCTACATTGCCCTGTAGTAAGAAACCCTTCAGACCAGGTAAAAAGTATCGTCGTAAGTATACAAACTGCGCAGACAACCATCTTCTTCTCTGATTTTGAAAATCTTTAGAGCGTTGAATCTTTTCGTCGTAAACATAAGCATCATTGATGTACTCAAGAATAATTTTATCTTTTATCAATTTAAACTCTAGCTCTTTATCAAATCCTCCTACAGCATTTACGTTTGCCATTACATCTTTAAAAAAGGCGTAATCAAATGCCATTGCTGATCCAATTAAACTTGCGGACAAGCCTAATTTACGATGTCCTTTTCTGAAAATATGATTGTTTACTTCTTCACTTATAGCATCTAAAATTGCGAACGATGTATTTACATTTTTTGCTACTCTGTGTCCTTGAACTACGGTGCAACCATTTGCAAATGCTTCATCCATTTTAGAGACAAAATCTGACTCCATAATATTATCCGCATCTAAGATTAAAGCCACATCATAGTCATCACCCAATTGCGCCATTGCTTTATTTAATGCTTTGGATTTGGTACTCTTTTCAAAACTCACCTCAATTAGCTTTATCGGTAAAGCCTTTAATTGGTCTAAAGTTGATTCTTGAAACGAATCCGCAATAACTACAACATCATATCTATCTGAAGGATAATCTTGCTGTAAAGCAGATTTAGCAACATTTACGATTACCTGATCTTCTTTATATCCTGGAATTAATACTGCGATTTTTTTGAACTCACCTGAGTTCTTAAATGATGGATCTTTGTAGAATTGTCCTGCCAATGCAAATATGAATACATACAAGCTAGCAAAACCGAAATATATAAATATGACGTATTCTATAATAAGTAGGATAATGTTTAGGGCTTCCATAATGTTGCTTTTAAATGTTTTTAAATAGTTTATTAACCACGAATAGTATCTCGTACTTTAAGCGCGGCTTTTCTTAAAAACGGGAAGTATTTTCCTGATTTGATGTTATATGCTAATGATTGTGAATTGAAAATCATTTGGAAATTTTGAGTACAGAATACTGGCTTCTGAGTAATTCTATTTATTTCAATCGCCTGGTGTAATTCACTCTCAAAAAATAAATTGTAATAAGAATCTTTGTAGGTATTTGCCTTATGACCACCATGATTATTAGCCTTTTGACGTGCTTTTGCATTAGGTAGATCTAACATGATTAATTTATCATATTTTACACCATGATTTTTTAACCATATCTCTGTTTCTTCTCTATACTTTTCTAGTCTAGAAGTTACTAAAGCACCAATTTTTGCTTTTGGAATATACAATGGTGTCGCATTAAGTAAAAACTCTCTATACTTTGGCCCATCATCATTTTGCTCTGGTGTTGGATCTACACATAATACACCATCAATATCAAAACAGGCTTTATCTAAAGTTGAATGATTAAAAATATTCCATTGGAAGTATCTTGGAATACCAACAGTTTCAAAAGAATAATCAACAGTATTTTGTTTTCCTGGTAATACATAAATAGCAGCATACTTTAAATCGAACTGTGATTCTAAATCTGCTAAACTTGCTTTACATTTTTTCATTGCTGATCCTGACGACACACTGTCATCTACAACTAAAACTTTTTTAAACTGTTTAATATCGAAATATTGTCCACGCTCACCAGCTTTATAAATATGACCATTTATAAAAGAATGTAAATCTGTATATGGTAGGTTTAAATACAGTGCTAATAAATTAGCTGGTAACATTCCACTTCGAGGCACACCTACTATTAGGTCAAAATCCCTAGGAATCATATGGATTCCTCTTAGGATGGTTTGGTTTAAATCACTTAAATTTCTAAAATTCATAATTGTAGGTTTTAATTATTGTATAGATTTGATAGGTTCTGTTAATTCTTTTTCATTTTCTATTTCTGAATCATCTTTCCATCGTCTTGATGAAAACATAAATACCATAGATAAATACATGACTATTCCTGTTGGCATTTGCCCTAAGACACCATTACCGTAGGATGCCATCATAATACCTGCAAAACCACAGGTAATGGCGGTAACCATAATTTTTTGATCTTGATTCTTTATCCGGAACATGACATTGTAGGCACCTGTGATGAGTATAAAAAACATCATAAACAGATAGTACCATAAGCCCACCACACCGGTATCTGCCCATATCATCACATACCAACTGTCTGTTGCAGTATTCGCCAGAAATGTATGTGGTGTAAAACGTTGTCCCCAATTACCTGTAGCTCCAACTCCACCACCAATTGGCCGTGAGGCTAGATAGGATTTTAGCTTACGTTGATTGGCTAATCTAACTTGTAATGATGCATCATTTGGATCGAAGGCTGTTCGCATTCTTCTAATTTCCGGATTAGAATGCATTAATGTTGTATGTGCAAAAAAGACATAGACACTCAACCCAAAAATGGCACCAAGTGTTAGCATCTTTACATTTTTACTTAAAATTAAGTACATGATACCTGCCATTCCAGGTACAGAAATCGCACCTCTTGTTCCTGAAATAAGCATTCCGAAAAGTCCCAATACACCAACAGTTAAATAAAAAGCTCTAAGCTTCATACTGGCTGCTTTTCTAAATACTGCTAGCATTAGGAAAACGATACCAGCATGTCCTTGCGCTGCGCCAAATTGACCTGCATCAGAGTAAAAAGAGAATACTCTCAACTTACCAAATAAGATGTGTGTTTTGTACGACCCTGCGTTTAACCAGGCTTGCTCATATGGGTCAACACCCATTGTAAATTGCATAAGACCTTTCATAGTTCCTAATAAGGACATAACTCCCCATACTATAAAAAACAGTTGTAAGTCTTTTGGTTTGTTAAACAGTACAAATGCTAAAGGAATCACCAAAAATTGGTACAAACCTAATCCTCTCATTGCATAGAACCATGCCGCTACACTTTGAGCTTCAGGATTGGCTATTTGCAACATAATATAACCGAACCACATCGCTACTAAAAGTGTTAAATGCGACTTTGCTTTACTCCATTTTATTTTCTCTGCAAAAGCTTTAAAGAATAATGCGAGATATAAAATAAGTAATACACCATCTATACTTAGACCAAGTGGTGCTGGCACGTAGCGTGATAATCCAATAACAAGGAATCCTTGAATAACAAGAAGTATTATTCCTAGTCTTGGTATTGTGAATAATTTATAAAGTAAAATAGACACAAATAAAAGTCCCAAACAACCAATTGCTGGCAATAAACCACTCTTTGCAATCATTAATGTAATAATCAACAATCCTAAAAGAACTGGTGCCAAAACTTTTAATTGACCAAGTTTTGCTGAACCTGTGCTTACTTCAAATGGGTTGATATGTTCGTTGGTTGAATTCACTTTAATTTATACTACTTTGTAAATAAGCTTCCTTTCTTACTTCTCATCTTTTGCCACAGTTCTAGGTAGAACATATTTGCATGTTTTATTAAATCTTTACCTGAAATTTTTATTTCTTTATTTAAGAAGAATATTCCTAAGACAATTCCTATTGCTGTAAATACCAATGTAAATAATGCCACCATTTCTAAAGATTTAAATACAAATACTGCTATTAAATCTCCGACGATGTTAGTTGTTAACATTACGGCAACTTTAAGTGCATTGACATTAGGTTTGTTTATACTATCTAACCCAATACCGGTCATTCTATCTAATGGCAACAATAAACCATAAACAGCTAAGATTTTAACGATATTTACTATGTCATAACCTATAGCATTTGCGTCTAGATATTGCTCACCAGAAATAAGTATTACAAACGGTTCAGCAAACACAAAAAATGCTAATGAAATTGCAACAAACAGGTATGATAAAGCTCCAGAATATGTATTGAATAGTAAGTGTAATTCTTTACTATTATTCATAAGACTAGCCTTAGACATTTTTGGAAAAGCTGTTGCCGAAAAGCTTCTTAACGGAATAAGAATTATTTCTAGTAATTTTAATGGTATACTATATAATGCGACAGCTGCATTACCTAATGGACTAATACTAATAATCAAAATATCAGCGTTCTTCAATAAATTGGATCCAATTAATGTGAAAACACTGTATTTACCAAAGTTCAATAGCTTCTTATTGGTGCGTTTCTCAGCTTTAGAAATTAACTTTAATCCATCCCAACCTGAAACAACGCACATTAGTGATGTTAAACCATTTACAATAAGTAACAACATCACCAATTCACTAATCGTTAAATTAAGAGCTATTGTATTTATTACTAAAATGATGAAAAACACACCACTATTTATTGCTTTAATCAGTAACATTTTGCTGTAGTTCATCTTAGCTTGTAAAACAACTAAAGCATTATTCCATGGCAGATTTACAAAAGCCATAATTGGATACCAAGCAAAGAATAGTACGTATCCTGAATTATCTATCGTATCGCTAAATAGAAATCTAACTGCAACTAAAATAAATGCAATAATTGCTGTAACGATTAAACTAATTACAGTATTAGAGCCAATCAGCGCTTTGCTTTCGTTTTCTGAAGCACCAGACAAAAATCTAACAAGACCATTATTGGTGATTCCGAATCTAAGCATTTCAACAAATGAGCCACCTGAAATAAATAGTACCCATTGTGCAAAAGAATCTGTATCTAAACTACGTGCTAAAAGTGCAAAACCAGCAAATCCAAATACAGCAATGGTAAGATTACCTCCTAAGGACAGGAAGTTATCTTCTCTCATTATTTTTTTAATTAACTGTATCATGATTATATATTATTTTTAGAATAGAACTGGAACTGTAGTATATTCTTAATTTTTCTTCTTGAACTTGAGCGTTGTCTTGGTAATTCGCCTAAAAGAGATTCTACCTCTTTAACCTCAACACCATTTATAAAGAATTGAATCTTATTATCTGCAAGTGTTTTTACCTTATCAAATACGTTTTGATCAGCCGCAGACCATAATCTGTTAGAACGACAAACTAGAAGTACTAAATCTGAATTCTCAATAAGTTTATTAGGATAGGTTACATCTAAAATATTTGGTAACTCAATGATGATAAAGTCGACTGATCTATCAACCATTCTGTCATCTAAAACATTAAGTTCTGTATAGTCTTTTACATGAATAAACGCATTATCTACTTTGTAAGTAAAAAGTTCAGAATCTTCAACTTTATCAGTAAGATGCTTTAAAAATGGTTGCTCATAATCGTTTCTAGGATCTTGGTATCCTAAGAACCTATATAACCAATGGAATTTGGTTGATTTACCTAATTCTTTCTTTTCGAAAGAATGACTCATTACTGCAACAGAATAACCTTCAGTCTTTAACTGTTGGGCTATATTACCACAAATGGTGGTTTTACCTTCATTAGTTTTAGTACTAATGACCGTTATTATTTTTGGCTTTTTGGTATTATTTCCTTCATCTACAGCAAAACCTAAATTTTGCATCAAGAATTCCATCAAACGTTCTTGAATTCTAAGTAAATTAATACGTCCTTTATTTTTAAATATTTTTGGCATAATACCAATAGCTGGTATCCCTAAAATTTCTTCTGTATGTTTTATATTCTTTAATGTGTTATCAAAGAAATCCATAAGTAAAATACTAGCTAACAACATAATGAAGCTGAATAAACCAGCGACAATTATTATAATCTTACGCTTAGAAGGAATAGGCTTTAAAGGAAAAAATGGTGGATCTACCATCTTAAGATTACTCGATAATTGTGTGTCTTGAAACTTAAGTTTAGCTAAGTTTAATCCTCTAAGTATTTCTAAGTACTCTTCTTCAATAACACTAATTTGTCTTTCAATTCTTTTGATATTTGCACCTGCTGGAGCGTATTTCTCAACTTCTTTTTCAAACTCTTGACTCTGTTTTGTCATTAATCCTACTTCCGCCTCTAAGTCTTCACTTTCAACCACCTTATCTAACCATTGTGGCATCATTTTATTCATTGGCACGCCTTCAGTAGAGTTATTCATCACATATAACTGACCAACTTTATCTTCTATCTGTTTCTTAAGCTTTTCCGTTTGTTTTTTAAGAGCTTCGATATTTTTTAAGCTAGCATCAGAACCATCTGACTTGGCCTCTTCTAAAACAATTCTATAGTTAAGTTTACCTAACTGATCCTTATCAGCTAAAACTTCGTCATTCTTTTTCTGAATTCGTTCTTGTACCTCTAATTTTTGCTCCAGCTTCTTACGTGACGCTAAAGAACCTGCAAGCTCTGCTTGCTTTTGTTTATATGCAATTTGCATATTCTCTTTAACGTTAGCTACAGCCTTACTTTGCTCATAAAGGTTAATGATATTGTTATCTTGTTGAAACTTTAAAAGTCTATCTTCGACTACCTTGAGTTTAGCTTCAGCCTCTTTAAGTTGACCTGTAAAATATTTTACGACAGCATCAGAACCATTTTCTTTAATGCTTTTATATTTTCTAATACATACCTCACTTAAAATTGCTAAAGTTTGCTGGCAAATACCAGCATCACCAACTTCATAACTCAATTTTAATAAATCACTGGAACCAACGCGAACCGCTGAAATTTTTGAAAGCTCCTCTAAAGAATAAAAAGGCTCCTCAAAATTTAGTAATTCATAGATAAAATTATGATTGCTGCTTTGCATGAGCTCCATTAAATTGGCCACTGTTTGCTCATAGTCTTCTCTACTATATCCTTCAGGAACAATTTGCGCTAAATAATCTTCTTGCACATCTTTATCTTTGTTTGATGCAACAGAAGACTTAACCACATAATCATAAATCTCTTCAGGTACTAATAGCTTGAGCTCTGCAAAATTTTCTGGTGAAATATACTTCTCATGAGGTTTATCTAACATTAAATGCTGACTTAAAAGTCGCACTGCAACCTCTTCTTGAGTTTCTCTTGATTTTATGATATTTATAAGGTTATCAAAAGCTGTATTTGACGCAAAATAGTCTGATCGTTTTTCCATTTCTATGGACGTACCAGAAGCTATTCCAGTATATAAAACTGCCTGGGAAGCATAATCATACTTAGGATTCATGGTTAATACAATAGCCAATGACGCCATAACAATTGGCGCAACCATAAGAAGTATCTTATGCTTTAATAAAACTCTTATAAAGTCTATTAATTTCATCGTTCTCTATCGCTTATTTAAAGGTTAAACCAGTTAAGTTTTCTAGTAATTTTTTTGATAACATAAACTCAGATTTTGCTGTTTCATATTCTGACTCTATCCTTGCCGTGATATCAAAAATTCTCACATATTCATATACTGGTATTAATCCATTTTTATATTCTTTTTCTGCCATTTCCATACTTACCTTGGCATTACCCAAATTCTTTGCCTTGAGTTCTAACAAGTTTTGTTTAAGAAGTAAGTCTTCATAGTAAATGATGACAGTTTCTCTTATCTCATCTCTTTGAAATTTTAGATAATTCTCAGCTTGTGAAATTTCAGCTTTAGCTTGCTTAACATCGGCCTTACGATGTAAAATATCGAACACTGGAATCTTTAGAAAGAATCCAACACCAAAATTCATTTGAGTAGCTGTAGTAGACAGATTTATTGCATTGCCTCCTGTAACATTTGTAGAAACATTATCAAAAGTACCATAACGCGAGTCAGCATAAATACCAAAGTTTCTTGTCCAGTTTCTTTTCTTAGCCTTTAGATTTGACTTTTTAACTTCAATCTGATCTTCTCTGTAACCAAGTAAACCATTATTAGCCCAAGCTGAATCTATTAAAACTTCAAGCTTAGGAATCAGTAATTTGAAAGATTCTGGCTCTTTAACATCCACTATGGAGTCTTGTGCATTTGCAACAAAAGTGTGTATGAATAAAACAACAAGTAGCGTTGCTACCGTTCTTAGAGAGTTTTTCATGATTTGGGGCTAATTGAATAACTTATCTTATTACTAAATTACAATTTCATTAGTGCGAATTCGCTTATATTTCGACGGATGACCATTAAGTGTAGACGAACAGATAGTATATAATGTTAAAGTATTTCTGTTTATAACACCTTGATTATAAATACAAAAGGCCGCCAATTCAATTAACTAGAACTAGCAGCCTTTCAAAAAAACTAAACCTGAATTTTTATACTGTACTTTTTTGGAATAATGCTGGTACAGTTCTCATAAGAATCTTTAAATCGAACCATAATGAATAATTATTTCCAATAAAGTATTCTGCATATTTATTATCTAGAGCAATACGCTCTTCTTCTGACATATCGCCTCCTTTTCCTCTTAATTCCACTTGCCATAAACCTGTAATTCCGGCTGGTGCTAAAAATCTTTTTGACTTTTGATCTTGAGTTAACAACTCTGCTTCATAAACTGGCAATGGTCTATTACCAACTAAAGACATATCGCCTTTTATCACATTGATAAGTTGTGGTAATTCATCTATACTTGTATTTCTGATAATTTTACCGACTCTCGTAATACGAGGATCATCGACAATTTTTATAAAGCTAGAATTACTATCTAAAGCTTTTTGTTTTTGTTCATTGTACCAATAATCACAGATTTTCCCTTTCTCGGTATACTTCACCGGCGAACAATATTCACCTGCATTTAATTTCGCACATCTCGGGCAATCTTCCTCTTTATCGACTTTAGTTTCTTCTTGAGAATTATTGTATTGGTTTTTCTCTTTTGCGAGTTGCTTTAAAAGCTTATCAGAACCTGTTCGCATAGAACGAAGTTTATAAAAATCGAATGTCTTTCGACCTACACGTTTTGCGATGTAGTACACTTTACCTTTAGATTCTAATCTTATGGCAAGTATTACGATAATTAATAAT
Source organism: uncultured Flavobacteriaceae bacterium (assembly GCA_964517835.1). GTDB lineage: Bacteria > Bacteroidota > Bacteroidia > Flavobacteriales > Flavobacteriaceae > Winogradskyella. The sequence goes on from CAZFEV010000003.1 coordinate 99,163, forward strand.
GGTGATAACACTAATAAAATTGAAGACGCTACCACAATATCAAAAATTCTTTTAGATAAAGGAAATTTATAAGTTCCTGTTGCTTTTTTCTTAGGTTCACTATTTAACGTTAAAGTCTTTTGTTTACTCAATCGCTGTGTTCTAAGAATAATCTGCTCAGTGTCAGTTGAACCAATCACAAAGTAATCGCTAATACCTTTAGAAAAGGCTTCTTGAAAAATTTTATCGCTATGCTCTTCCATTAACAAAACAAATGGAATTGGTGCAATATCTTTATCAGCTTTTAAATTGTCATAAAAATAAAGACCATTGTTGCCTGGCAAACTGTATTCGCATAAAATCGCATCTATGTCCTTATTATTTTTTAAAGCACTTATGGCTTCTAATCCGTTATTACAGAAAACTGCTGTAATCTCGGTATCTTCAATACTCCACTCTACATCTTCAATATGTTTTCCAATATATAATAGTTTCATTGTTAACAGGTTTTAGTTTTTAACAGCAATCAACTACCAAACATTTGTATAGTGAATTGGGAATAGATTCTTTTTTACAACCTCATCGAGCTCTTCAGGATTGAATGGCTTCGTTAAATAATCTTGTGCGCCTAATTTATATGACTTTATGCGCTCCTTGCTTTCTGCGTTACCAGATAACATAATAATTGGTGTATGCTTGGTGTAACCTCTTTGTCTTATATTTTGAAGCAGTGTAAAGCCATCCATTTCATTCATTTGGATGTCGCTGATTATTAAATCTGGTAAATTACCATCTAACCACTCTTCTGCTTCTGTACCTGAGTTAACTGCCTTTACTTCATACTTATTTGATAAGAAAAATTCTAGTAAAGTTGTCATTGTCAGCTCATCATCTACTACTAATATTTTTTTCTTCATGACTTGAATTTTTGAATTAATTATTGCTTAATAGCTTCCTTAAAAAAGGCAATTGTCTTTGTTAAACCATCTTCTAACTTTATGGTTGGTTCCCAGTCTAATGCTTTCTTAGCAAGAGATATATCTGGTTTTCTCATTAAAGGATCATCTGATGGTAAGGGTTGATAAACTATCTTTGATTTAGAACCCGTAAGTTCTATTACTTTCTCAGCTAATTCTAAAATTGTAAACTCACCTGGGTTACCAATATTGACAGGTCCTGTAAAAGAATCGTCTGTATTCATTGTTTTTATCATACCATCTACAAGGTCATCTACATACTGGAAGCTTCTAGTTTGATCACCTTTTCCATAAACAGTAATATCATGATTTTGCAATGCTTGAACGATAAAATTAGAAACCACTCTACCATCATTAGGGTGCATTCTTGGCCCATAAGTATTAAATATTCTTACGATTTTAATCTTAACATCGTTTTGAGCGTGGTAATCTCTAAATAAAGTTTCAGCAGCTCTTTTACCTTCATCGTAACAAGATCTCTCACCAATTGGGTTTACATTTCCCCAATATGATTCTGGCTGTGGATGTACCATAGGATTACCATACACTTCGCTCGTTGATGCCTGTAAGATTTTAGCATTAACACGTTTTGCCAATCCTAACATATTAATAGCACCCATTACAGACGTCTTAATCGTCTTTATTGGATTATATTGATAATGTACAGGAGATGCAGGACAGGCTAGATTATAAATTTCATCGACCTCAATTAGAAACGGATTAATAACATCGTGTCGAATAATCTCAAAATATGGGTTGTTTGTTAAATGGATTACATTTTGCTTTTGTCCGGTAAAATAATTATCCAAACAATACACTTCATTACCTTCAGACAAAAGTCTCTCACAAAGGTGTGAGCCTACAAAACCGGCACCACCAGTAACTAAAATTCGTTTTTTCATGATTTGGGGCTGTAAATTTTAAGTTATTGAGAGCTTATACCGTTTGAGTTTGCTTTACCTGTGCTCCTTTGTTTACACTAGTATCAATACCTATACAAGAGTACTTGAAATCTAAAGCATGCATTTCTTCTTTGTCGTAAATATTTCTACCATCGAACACAACAGGTTCTTTTAATAATCTCTTCATTACCTTAAAATTAGGTATTCTAAACTCAGACCACTCGGTTAATACAGCTAAACAGTCAGCATCTATTAATGCCTCGTTCTGATCGTCACAATATTCTATTGAGTCACCAAAATGATGTCTTGCTTCCTCTGTTGCAACCGGATCGTAAGCTTTTACCTTAGCACCAGCATCTAAAAGTTCTTTAATAATATAAAGAGACGGTGCTTCTCTCATATCATCTGTTTGAGGTTTAAATGATAATCCCCAAATGGCAATAGTTTTATCTTTTAAGTTACCATTGTAAAATGAATTGATCTTATTGAACAACACCAACTTTTGGGTTTTATTTACAGATTCTACTGCCTTAAGTACCTGAAGTTGATAATCGTTTTCAGCTGCAGTTTTTATTAAAGCCTGCACATCTTTTGGAAAACATGAGCCTCCATATCCGATACCTGGATAAATAAACTTTTTACCAATACGAGAATCAGAACCGATACCTCTTCTTACATTATTTATATCAGCACCAACTACCTCACAAAGGTTTGCAATATCATTGATGAAACTAATTTTTGTCGCCAGCATAGAGTTTGCAGCATATTTAGTCATTTCTGCTGAAACAATATCCATAAAGATTATTGGGTGTCCGTTTAATGTAAATGGTTTGTATAATTTGTTAAGTAACTTTTCTGCTCTTTCACTTTCTGTACCAACTACAATTCTGTCTGGTTTCATAAAGTCGTCTATAGCCGCACCTTCTTTTAAAAATTCTGGATTTGAAGCTACATCAAAAGGAATATCGACCATTCTCTTATCTAGCTCTTCTTGAACAGCATTTTTAACTTTTTGAGATGTACCTACAGGAACTGTACTCTTGGTTACAATTAATTTGTAATCGTTCATATGACGACCACATTCTCTAGCTACTGCAAGTACATGTTTAAGATCAGCACTACCATCTTCATCTGGTGGAGTACCTACACTAATAAATACAGCATCAGAATCTCCTATTGTACTTGCAAGACTTGTAGAAAAATCTAAACGTTCTTTAGACATGTTACGTTTTATCATGTCCTCTAAACCTGGTTCATAGATTGGAATGATACCATTCTTTAAATTTTCAATTTTTTTATCATCGATGTCTACACATACAACTTCGATACCTACTTCAGAAAAGCATGCGCCTGTTACTAAGCCTACATATCCACTTCCTACTATTGCTATTTTCATAATTAAAAGATTTGGGGTTTGGTTTACACAAACTTAACTTCGAAAGGGTGATTTCATCGGTTAATTTCGACGGATAAACGATAAGTGTAGACGAATGAACGGTATCGATTGTTATAGTGTTTAAATAAAATCTAACGAATATTTTAACATAAACCACTACTTTAGTGATAGTTACGATAACACCTGAAGATAATAAATCACCAAATAGAAAGAGCACAACCTTTGTTGTGCTCTTTCAGGGTTACTATGTTATTACACGTTTGTTGTTTTCTATTATGAAAACTAATTGAGTAAGGGATTATAGTAAATCTTACATAAATCTACTTATGCCATATAATTTGTTTCAATCTCTTTTTCGTGATACAGAAAGAAGGTGTTTTCTGCACTTGGTATTGCTTCTAACCAAATGTTATCATAGATATGAATGCTTGTAAAAAATATTTGATCTTGCTTTTCCATTTAGTGCATGTTTTATTTTGTGTTGGTTCAAAGTTAGAAACTATCTTATCTGCTTCATTAAGATTTTCGATTGATCTCATTTTGTTTAACGTTGGGAAGCTATTATCGAACGATGAATGGATTCCAATCATTAACCTTAAAAATTAGCTCCATCTCAAACCCCTGATAAACAGTGCGTTTTCAAGGATTAAATACAAAGACAACCAACCATAATCGCCGATAAACTGCACACAATAATGAAATAGATTTAATACTTAATAAAAAAGGTTTAACTACAATTATTTTCTCAGTGTAAAATGAAAAGTAGTTCCTAAACCAGGTGTAGACTCTACCCAAATGTTACCATTATACATCTGCACTATTTTCTTTACTACTGCCAGTCCAATACCAGTTGAGTCTTTTCTATTTTCGAGTTTTCCGAAGGTTTGGAATATTTTTTTGAAATATTTAGACTCTATTCCTTTACCATTATCAGAAACATAAAACTTCCAGTACTCGTTTTCATCAATAACACTAATATTTATTAAACCTTGTGTCTTATCATTGTATTTAATGGCATTATCTACTAAGTTTTGAAAAAGTTGTTGTAATCTAAACTTATCACCTTTTACCTTAGGAAGCTCATCTATCATAATTGAGATATTATCTGGTACTGACATGCATTCTACAGTTTCTTTTACAAGTGTGTATAAATCCACGTCATAGACTTCAGTTTCGTGCTTATCAATGGTTGAATAATCTAGAATACCCTTTATCATGGCATCCATTTTACTAACACTAAATCTTATTTCACTAAGTTGATTTCTGCCTTCAACATCAAACTGATCATAATAATCTTCTGTTATCCAAGAGGTAAGTGCGTCAATACTGCGAAGAGGCGATTTTAAATCGTGAGAAACCATATGAGCATAATCACTCAACTCTTGATTTTGTTTTTCTAAACTTTTAAGTAAGTGTTGTTGATCTGAGAACGCTCTGCATGCCTTTAATGCATTAATGAACTTTGTAATAACTGGTTGTAATTTAGATAAATCTTCAGCATCAATATTGTTCTTCTTAGAGTATAAGAAAAGGAATCCTTCATCTTGAAGATTAAAAACTGCCAAATAACCCTCTTTTATTCTCATTGGCGCTGTACCTAAAGCAAGTGGATTATTATTCATTAGTTTAAATGATTCTATGCCGCTTAATAAATTATGTAAATCTGGCTGCGTTTGAACATTTAATTTTTTTCCAAAAGGAATGGAATACCTACAAACATATTTATCATTTTCGTTTGAAAGTATCCAAGCAGCATTAAGATTTTTACGTTTAAGAATAAGTCTTATAAAACTATTACAACTTTCGTTATAGTCTAGAGACTTTCCTATTGCCATGGCATATTCGTAAAGTTGTAATATTGTTAATATGTGATTTTCTATTTTCATAATTCAAACATGCCTACTACTGTAGTTTTATTATATAATTCTAGAAATCCTTCACCATAAGATGAAATTTCACCAATGGTTAATGCCCCACCAATAGAAACATCAGGATATTGATCTTTTATGAGTTTGGTAATTGCGTTTAGTTCTTCATCAAAGTGCTCTTCTAAGAATAAAATTCTAGATATACAGTCTATGATAATAGCTTTTCTCGGATTTTCTGACTGATAAATACACTCTGCAGCTGCTGATTTTGCGGCATTGATGAGTGACTCTTTGTTACCGTTTAAAATATCAACAACAGCATTATTTTCTACTTCGCCAACACAAATAAGTTCACCACTTTCGTTAACCATCAACGGGTCTCGTACAATACACTCACCTTCTTTTTTTACTAAACCAAAAGGATAGCCTTTAGCCAAATCAAAAAAGTTATGCTCATTAAATTTTCGTTTTGAGTGTTTTTCAACTACAGACCTATATACCTCAAACGGATTCTTCCAATTTATTTCTTTAATAATATTACCGTCTGCTTTGGTTACAATAAAAGGTCCATCTACTTTCTTCCAACCATGCTTTACACCAATTCTTGAGGTCATTCGCATAACTGCTACAACAGCGGCATCTTCAAACAAACCTTCATTGTTAAAAACACAAGGTGTTTGCTCTAAACTTAAACTACCAGCACCACCACCAAAATAGGTAGTTTCCATACCATAATTGAGATATAATCTATTCAGAAAGTGTGAAATATTGGAGGTAAGACCGTCTACATAAGTGAACAAACTGTAGTCTTTATCCTTAAAAGTTATGGATGGAATACTATAGTTTTTATCACTAATACCTCTTATTACAAAAAGCTTTTCAATGTTGTGTAAAGTATTTACAACAATTCCTTTTTCAAATATTTTATTGCCATGTATAACTTTTGGGAAAATTCCACCCATAAAAGTGACACCTTCTCTATTAAGCTGATAGATGAGCTCCTTGGTATCAATGTCTGTATGTTCTGCTATTGATATTAAAGCTGTATTAGATTTTACATGCTCTTTAATAGCAGTCACAACCTCGGTTGTCTGCGTACTGTAAATAAACATAAGTGCGGTATAAAAATTGAATTATTATTAAAACAATTATTTACCACAAAATTATTGACAAAAATACCAGAACTGCGTTTTTTTCGATTGATTGATTATACTCAAAAGTTAGAATGTAATTATTGAACGATGAATGAATATGCTGTTCACCAATATGAAAATCAAGGTCTTTGTCAACCCTAGATAAACGGTGGATTTCCTCGATTAAACCCATGTATTACAAGAGTTTATAACGCCAGTATATGTAGAAGAAAAATAACCCTAAAACTTAAAAACTAAAGTAAATTTAATCGTTTCATCAACTCTGGTCTATTAGAACGACTTACGGGAATAACATCCTTTTTAATTAAAACGCTATTGTCCTCTATATCAATAATCTTTTTAATATTGATAACATAAGAACGATGTACTTTAAGGAATAAACTATCTGGTAGTTTTTCTTCTATCTTTTTTAAGGTTGAATGTACCGTGTAGTTCTTGTTTTCGGTTTTAATTAAGATGTAATCACCTTTAGCTTCAACCAGATACACACTTGGTATATCTATTTTTATTAATCGCCTATCAATGTTTACATACAAATCATTACCTGATGAACCTTCAACCTTTTCAGACGACTTTTTAGTTTCTGTAGTTTTGGTAACGGTTACAGAAGACGATTCAGCTTTAGCTATGGCCTTTTTAAATCGTTCTTGTGTTATAGGTTTTACTAAATAATCCACAATACAATCATACTCAAAAGCTTGAATAGCAAAATTTGGATCTGAAGTTGTAAGTATGGTTTTTGGTGGATTTTTTATGGTTTCAATAAAGTCAAAACCAGTAAAATCTGGCATATGAATATCTAAGAAAATTAGATCAACTTCATTCTGATTAAGAAACTTAATGGCCTGAATTGCATTAGGAAACTCTTCCACCACAGTAATATTAGGCTCTTCAGCACATAACTGAGATATAATTGCTCTTGCGGTAGCTTCATCATCTATAATGATACATTTCATAGATAGCCTATTCTAAAGT
>CAZFEV010000004.1:0-30173 GCA_964517835.1 uncultured Flavobacteriaceae bacterium
ATTGATAATCCTGAACAACTTGAATCTTTTGTTGTAAAGTCTGAAAGAGGCAATGCTATTTATCTAAAAGATATAGCATCTATAACTTTCAAGGATGAAGATAAAACGACTTATGCAAGAGAATTTGGCGCACCTGTAGTAATGCTCGATGTAAAAAAGCGTAATGGGCAAAACATGGTTGCAGCTGCTGATCAAATTAAAGTCATTGTTGAAGATGCCATTAGAGATGAATTTCCTCAAGACTTACAAGTTACCATATCTAATGATCAATCTTCAAAGACTATTGGTCAGGTAGACGATTTGGTAAACAACATCATCTTCGGAATTATATTAGTAGTTACAGTATTAATGTTCTTCTTAGGTTTTAAAAATGCCCTGTTTGTAGGTTTTGCAATTCCTATGTCAATGTTTATGTCATTGATGATTCTTAACCTATTAGGATATACTATGAATACAATGATACTATTTGGTCTCATTATGGGACTCGGTATGCTTGTAGACAACGGTATTGTTGTGGTAGAAAATGTATATCGATTGATGGATAAGGAAGGCATGAGTCGCATGGAAGCTGCCAAGAAAGGAATCGGTGAAATTGCTTTCCCTATTATTATTTCTACAGCCACAACTGTAGCAGCTTTTATACCATTGGGATTATGGCCTGGCGTAATGGGGCAATTTATGAAGTACTTCCCAATCACTTTATCAGTTGTACTAGGTTCATCATTATTTGTTGCTATATTCTTTAATTCGGTATTAGTGTCTAGATACATGTCAACAGAAGACAAAGAAATGACTTTGAAGCAAATCATTTCAATAACAGTTATTGTATCTATAATCGGCGGACTAATTCTACTTGTAGGTGGTGCTTACAGAGGTCTAGGAACATTAATGATATTATCTATCATTCTATTATGGATTTACCGATTATTCCTAAGAAGTTGGGCAAATGGATTTCAAAATAAGATATTACCGAGGTGGGAACGTTTTTACGAAAAAACATTACGAGCTGCTTTAAGAGGATGGAGACCAATTGTCATTTCCGTAGTAACATTTGTATTACTCTTTGTTGCCTTTGGTGGCTTTGGTGCTTCAGTTGGAAGTCAAAGAACAAAGGTAGAGTTCTTCCCGGATAATACTCCAAATCAAATTGTAGTTTACATTGAATATCCTGAAGGTACCGATATCAAAAAAACCAATGCAATAACAAAAGAGATTGAAGAGCGCGTTTATACGATTATTGATGAAGATTCTTATAAGCATGGTAATTACAATTTCTTAACAGAAAGTGCGGTGTCTCAAGTTGGTGAAGGTGCTGGTAACCCAATGACTGATGGTGGTTCACAGGCAGAAATGCCACATCGCGGTAAGATCACGGCTACCATGCGAGAATTTAAGTTTAGAGAAGGAGTAGATAGTAAAGAGCTCTATAAAAAAGTACAAGAAGGACTTAAGGATATTTATCCAGGTGTTACCATTTCTGTAGAAAAAGATCCAGTTGGCCCACCTGCTGGTCACCCAATTAACCTAGAATTATCAGGTGATGATTATGCAGAGCTTATTGCAACCGCTGAAAAAATGCGAGATTTTATCAACACAAAAAATATTGCAGGAATTGACGAATTAAAAATTGATGTTAACAGATCAAAACCTTCAATGCAAGTCATTGTTGATAGAGAAAAAGCTGGTGAGTTAGGAGTTACGGCTGGTCAGGTAGGACAACAATTAAGAAATGCTGTATTTGGAGCAAAAGCAGGTATCTATAAAGAAGGTGGTGATGATTATGATATTTATGTAAGATTCAATGCAGAAAACAGATATGATAAAAATGCCATTTTTAATCAGAAAATAACCTTTAGAGATATGGCTTCTGGTCAGGTAAAGGAAATTCCTGTATCTGCAGTGGCATCACAAACTAATACCTCTGGGTTTAGCGCTATAAAGCACAGAAATACCAAACGTATTGTTACACTTTACTCTGCATTAGCACCAGGTTATACAGATGCTGGCGCTATTGTATCTCAAGTACAAGATGTAATGAAAGATTTTGAAGAGCAACCAACTAGCGTTTCAGTAGATTACACTGGTCAAATTGAGGAACAAAACAAACAGATGAATTTCTTGTCTTTGGCATTCCTTGCAGGTCTTGGATTAATCTTCTTTTTACTTATTTTCCAATTCAACTCGGTGTCAAAACCAGCAATCATTATGCTTGCGATATTCTTAAGTCTTATTGGGGTATTTGGCGGATTAATTATTACGGGTTCTGCATTCGTAATTATGATGACCATGATGGGAATTATTTCACTTGCTGGTATTGTGGTAAATAATGGTGTAGTGTTATTAGACTACACGCAATTACTAATTGACAGGAAAAAGGTTGAACAAAATCTCGATGATTCTGCTTACCTTCTAAAGGAAGACTTACTAGAAGCCATTATAAAAGGTGGAAAAGCACGTCTAAGACCTGTATTATTAACAGCGATTACAACCATTTTAGGATTAATTCCTTTGGCCACTGGTTTAAATATTAACTTCTTTACACTATTTAGTGAGTTTGACCCTAATATATACGTCGGTGGAGATAATGTTATTTTCTGGGGACCTTTAGCATGGACAGTAATTTATGGGCTTTTCATTGCAACGTTCTTAACCCTTATAGTTGTACCAATTTTATTTTATCTTACAACAAGATTAAAAATGCGTTTGTACAGTCAAAGAGTAGCTTTAGTTGCTGAAGATGTAGAGGAAAATATTGCCATTGACGAAAACGTAAGATTAGCATTAGATAAATAGTAAACTTTATATACTTATATAGAGTGATTAATAGCGATGAGCCTCAACAATTGTTGAGGCTTTTTATTTTTTTATCCATTAACTTCATTAAATTTGCACCTTCATTTATTTGACACAAATACTTGTCATCCTGAGCCTGTCGAAGGATAAATAAGAATCTCAAAAAGAGATTTCTCGACTACGCTCGAAATGACAGTTTAAACAAAACACAACATGTATAGAAGTCATAATTGTGGTGAATTAAGAGCATCACATACCAACACAGAAGTAACACTTGCAGGTTGGGTGCAAGGAGTAAGAGATAAAGGGTTTATGATATACTTAGATCTTAGAGATCGCTATGGTATTACACAACTTTATTTTGATGAAGAGCAGACTTCTAAGGACATGATGGAACAAGCTCAAAAGTTAGGACGTGAGTTTGTGATTCAGGTTACAGGAAAAGTACAAGAACGTGCTTCTAAAAATCCGAATATTCCAACTGGTGATATTGAAATTTTAGTATCGGAATTAACAGTTTTAAACGAAGCCCTATTACCACCATTTACAATTGAAGACGAAACTGATGGCGGAGAAGAATTACGAATGAAATATCGTTACTTAGATATTAGACGTAATCCTGTAAAAGACAGCTTAATTTTTAGACATAAAGTCACTCAAGAGGTTAGAAACTACTTATCTGAAGATGGTTTTGTTGAAGTTGAAACACCATATTTGATTAAGTCAACACCTGAAGGTGCGCGTGACTTCGTTGTGCCTTCAAGAATGAACGAAGGTCAATTTTACGCATTACCACAATCGCCTCAAACCTTTAAGCAATTATTGATGGTTGGTGGCATGGATAAATACTTCCAAATTGTGAAGTGTTTTAGAGACGAAGATTTACGTGCAGACAGACAGCCAGAGTTTACGCAAATAGACTGCGAAATGGCGTTTATTGAGCAAGAAGACATTTTAAATGCTTTTGAAGGGTTAACACGTCACTTATTAAAAGAGATTAATGGAGTTGAAGTTGACAAATTCCCAAGAATGCTTTATGACGATGCCATGCGTTTATATGGAAACGATAAACCGGACATCAGATTTGGGATGGAATTTGGTGAGCTTAACGAAGTTGCACAGCATAAAGATTTCAAGGTATTTAATTCAGCAGAATTAGTTGTTGGTATTGCTGTTCCTGGTGGAAACAGTTACACAAGAAAAGAGATTGATAAATTAATTGATTGGGTAAAGCGTCCACAAATTGGTGCTTTAGGAATGGTGTATTGTAGATGTAACGAAGATGGAAGCTTCAAGTCTTCAGTAGATAAATTCTACGACCAAGAGGATTTAGCAAAATGGGCTGAAGTTACAGGAGCAAAAGCAGGAGATTTAATCTGTGTACTTTCAGGAGATACCAATAAAGTTAGAGCACAATTAAGTGCTTTACGTATGGAATTAGCAGAACGTTTAGGTTTACGTAAGCCAGATGAATTCGCACCTCTTTGGGTTTTAGATTTTCCATTATTAGAATGGGATGAAGATACAGAGCGCTATCACGCAATGCATCATCCATTTACCTCACCAAAACCAGGTCAAATTGAATTATTAAAAACAGATCCAGGTGCTGTAAAGGCAAACGCGTACGACCTAGTACTTAACGGTAATGAAATTGGTGGTGGTTCTATAAGAATACATGATAAAGCTACTCAAGCATTAATGTTTGATTACTTAGGATTTACTGAAGAAGAAGCAAAAGCGCAATTTGGATTCTTAATGGATGCATTTCAATATGGAGCTCCACCACATGGAGGTTTAGCATTTGGTCTAGATAGATTGGTGGCGATTTTAGGTGGACAAGAAACCATTAGAGATTTTATAGCATTCCCGAAAAATAATTCTGGTAGAGATGTCATGATAGATGCTCCAGCACCAATTGATGAAGAACAACTCACAGAGCTTAATTTAAAATTGAATATTCAATCATAACTATTAAATCCTGCTTAATGCAGGATTTTTTGTTAGTTTTAAACAATGCCAACTAAAGCAAACTTTTTTAGACGAATTCTCATTTGGAGGTACAAACATATCTCAGAAAAGAACTTTCTATTTTTATTAAGCTTGATTGTTGGGTTGCTCGCCGGCTTAATTTCTGTTTTTGTAAAGAACATCACTTTTGCTTTAGAGGCCGTTTTTGAAAAAGGTATTATTTTATCAGAAAATAGCATCTACTTTATTCTTCCGATTATTGGTCTTTTCTTGGTGTATCTATTTGTAAAGTATATCTCCAAAAAATATGGGGATCATGCTATACCAACCATATTATATTCTTTATCTAAAAAAGACGGAATATTAAATAAAAAATCCATTTACTTTCCGCTTATCACCGCACCACTAACCGTTGGTTTTGGTGGTTCTGTGGGGCTTTTAGGACCTGCAATATTATCGGCATCAGCTGCCAGCTCCAATCTTGGAAGATTACTCCATATAGACAGAAAAACAAGAAGTCTACTCATTGCATGTGCGGCTTCTGGTGCAATTGCATCTATTTTTAAATCACCAATTGCGGCAATCATTTTTGCAGTAGAGGTATTCAGTTTAGACCTTACTTTTGCATCTTTACTTCCATTACTAATTGCTTCGGTATCTTCCGTAATCACCTCTTATTTTTTCTTAGGTGATAGTGTACTTTTTGATTTTCATGTTACAGATAAGTTTGCCATTAAAGACACCTTATTTTATATCACCTTAGGTATAGGAACAGGTTTCGCTTCCATCTATTTTACCAAGATCTACTTCGCTATTACATCCTTTTTCAACAGGTTTAAGTCTGCGCGAAAAAAACTAATCGTTGGAGGAATTGCCATAGGTGTTATGCTCTTTTTTATTCCACCGCTTTACGGTGAAGGTTTTGGGTTTATAAATAACCTCATGCTTGGCAATGATATTGACGCACTAGGCAATACTCCATTAAACGAACATCTCGATAATATATGGATTGTCATAGCGCTCCTTTTTGGCATTACCATATTTAAAGCCATTGCCATGACCACAACTTTTGCTGCTGGCGGAACTGGTGGAATCATTATTCCGTCATTAGTTATGGGAAGTGCACTTGGCAATGTTGTTGCTAAAGTTATTAATAATTGTGGCTTAGGCTTTAATGTGTCAGAAGCCAACTTTACACTTGTTGGTATGGCAGGTCTAATCGCTGGTGTGCTTCACGCTCCGTTGACTGCTATTTTCTTAATTGCAGAAATTACAGGTGGCTACCAACTATTTGTACCATTAATGATTACGGCATCTATGTCTTTTATTATTAACAAAAACGGATTAGATCACACCATCTACACCAAAGAACTTCTTGAAAAAGGTACCATACTCACACAAAATAAAGATAAAAATGTCTTGACTTTAATGAAGTTAGATTCAGTAATTGAACAGAACTTTGTGCAACTGCATCCCGAAATGTCACTTGGTGACATGCTAAAAAATGGTGTTGCAAAATCCAATAGAAACCTATTTCCGGTTACTGATAAAGACAACAACTTTATGGGCATTATACTTTTAGACAATATCCGTTCAGTGATGTTTGACCAAAGCTTGTATAATTCAACTACTGTTGAAACGTTTATGCAAAAACCACCCGAAGTTATTTATTATGAAGAAGATTCTATGGAAAAGGTAATGGCAAAATTTCAGCAGTCAGGCGCTTGGAATCTCCCGGTAATCAGAAACAAGAAATATTTCGGATTCGTTTCAAAATCTAAACTCTTAACAGCTTATCGTAGAGAATTGATTAATTTTACATCTTAAAAGTTAATCGAAAAGACTATCACCTCGAGCGTAGTCGAGAGGTCTTAACGATAATTATTTTAAAAAATAAGGTCTCGACTACGCTCGACCAGACAGTTCATCCTAAATGAAAACTATTCAAACTATAACATTTATTGCCTTTATAGCGTCCTTAGCAAGTATCGCTTCTGGATTTATTTTAGAGGTTGAATATTCAAAAAAACTAGTTGGATTTGGTGTTCTTGGCCTGTTCTTGGTCGTTTTCCCTTTATTTTCTTACTATCGCTGGAAAGATAAGGATGTCAATGATTACATGCTCACAAAGGAAAACCTAGATAAAATGCGCCAAAACCAAAAGGAAAAGAAATACTAATAATCCCTTAATTTTCAGCATTTTAAAATTAAACGATTTATTAACACTTGGCGTTAGTTAATACACTACCTTTGCACTTTAATTTTTATTTATTTATAATGACTGGAACAGTTAAATTTTTTAATGATTCAAAAGGATTTGGATTCATTACAAACGAAGAAACAGGAAAGGACATCTTCGTACACGTATCTAACCTTAATGGTTTAGAACTTCGTGAAGGAGATAATGTAGAGTACACAGAAGCAGAAGGAAGAAAAGGGATGGTTGCAACAAACATAAGCATCCTTTAAGATATACATTATGTTACAGTTTCAACGCTCAACCGATGGTTGGGCGTTTTTTATTCCTGTGAAAACAGGAATCTCATTTATTACGAATAACAAATAATTTACCGTAAACAACAACAAAAAATAGAACTTTCTTAATAAATCAGAAGACTTCGACTGCGCTCAGTCTGACAAAAATTTCAATTTCTTTAAGGTTAAAAATCTTATTCAATAAACTTTATTGGCAATTCACTTTTATCAATCTTAACAATAATATATGGCTGTGTCATTACTGTTGTAGCCATATCTTGAGGCGAATTAAAGCTCACATTTACAATTGTATGCTCTGTATTTTTAGAAATTTTTAGATCAATGCTATGTCCACCAGTGCTTTTTACTTCGTCAAACACAGCAAGGACGTTATACTTTTCGAAATCAATTTCTGTTTCAGAAAAACCATCAGACACCTTATTTAATTGATCTAATTTTTGAATCAATGTTTTCCAATCATTGGCATTAGCAATAATAAGATTTTGCTTAATAATTCCTTCAGCACCTGCACCATATAAATTTCCTTTGGCTATAAGCATCTCATCATTTATACTCTTCATTTGACTTGTATTAGATGTTGATTTACAATTAAGAACAAATAATAGAACTGATAAGGCGATTAGTTTATTCATTTTGATAGGTTTAATTCAGATTACGCTTTTCAATAAAAAAACGCTTCATTAGTTGAGATGATTCATCAGCTAAAATCCCACCGATAACTTTTGTTTTAGGGTGAAGTGCTGTACCCATATTAATAAACCCACGCTTTTCATCTGAAGCACCATAAACAAGTTTAGCGATTTGTGTCCAATACAATGCACCTGCACACATTTGACAAGGCTCTAAAGTGACATACATGGTGCACTTGTTAAGATACTTTCCGCCTAAAAAATTTGCTGCAGCAGTGATGGCTTGCATTTCTGCATGCGCAGTAACATCATTAAGTAACTCAGTTAGGTTGTGAGCTCTTGCAATAATTCTATCTTCAACAACAATTACAGCACCTACAGGAATTTCCCCTTTTTCATATGCAATTTCTGCTTCTTCAAGTGCTTTGCGCATAAAATAAGTATCATCATATGGATTTATCATAGTTGTAAAAATACAATTCTATTTGAATTAAAAATCAAATCGCAAATTGGTACCTTTGCAATGTAAATGAAGAACCTTCTGAAAGACATAAATATTCCCACAGACTTACGTCAATTAAAAACTGATGAGTTACCACAACTTGCCAAAGAACTGCGTGAATTTATCATAAATATAGTTGCGACTAAAGAAGGTCATTTGGGGGCAAGCCTAGGTGTTATAGAATTGACTATTGCGCTGCATTATGTGTTTAATACTCCAGAAGATTTACTGATTTGGGATGTTGGTCACCAAGCTTATGGTCACAAAATACTAACAGGGAGAAAAGAAAATTTTCACACCAATAGACAACTTAATGGTATTAGTGGGTTTCCTAAAAGAGATGAAAGTATTTATGATACGTTTGGAGTAGGTCATTCTTCAACCTCAATATCTGCTGCATTAGGAATGGCTATTGCTTCTCAACTTAGTGGTGAAGACAAACATCATATTGCTGTAATTGGCGACGCGTCTATTGCTAGCGGTATGGCTTTTGAAGGTTTAAACCACGCTGGCGTTACTGATGCTAACCTATTAGTTATTCTAAACGATAACGCCATTGGCATTGACCCAAGCGTTGGTGCTTTAAAGCAATACCTTACTAATGTAAAAAAAGGTACTCAAAAACAAGATAATATTTTTGAAGCCTTAAATTTCAATTATTCAGGCCCAATTGATGGTCACGATTTTGAGGCTTTAATCTCAGAATTAGAGCGTCTCAAAACAGTAAAAGGACCTAAGTTTTTACATGTCATTACTACTAAAGGGAAAGGCTTAAAGCAAGCTGAAGAAAACCAAGTCAAGTACCATGCACCTGGTAAGTTCAATGCAAAAACAGGAGAGTTAATTGCCAAATCTCGCTTTAGCGAGCCACCTAAATATCAAGACGTATTTGGTGAAACCATTGTAGAACTCGCTAGAGAAAATAAGAAAATTATTGGTATTACGCCTGCAATGCCAACTGGTAGTTCCTTAAAATATATGATGGAAGAAATTCCAGAACGTGCCTTTGATGTTGGTATAGCAGAACAACATGCTGTGACTTTAGCTGCTGGTATGGCAACACAAGGTTATATACCTTTTTGTAATATTTATTCAACTTTTTTACAGCGTGCGTATGATCAAGTTATTCATGATGTAGCTTTACAAAACTTACCCGTTATATTTTGTTTAGATAGAGCTGGTTTAGTTGGTGAAGATGGTGCAACCCATCATGGTGTTTTCGACTTGGCTTACCTTAATTGTATCCCAAATTTGGTCATTTTTGCGCCAAGAGATGCCATTGAGCTGAGACATATGATGTATACTGTACAATTATGTATCGATTTCCCCATAGCTATTCGTTATCCAAGAGGTAGAGGTCATCTCATTAATTGGAAAGTGCCCTATAAAAGCACTGAGATCGGAAAAGGAGACATCTTAAAAAGTGGTGAAGATATCGCAATTCTATCTATTGGCACAACAGCTAATGTTGTGAGTGAAGCGATTAGCGAACATAATGTATCACATTATGATATGAGATTTCTAAAGCCACTAGATACCGATTTACTTCACGAGGCATTCAGCAAGCATAAAGCAATAATAACCATAGAAGATGGAACCATTAATGGTGGTTTAGGTAGCTCGGTATTAGCCTTTGCGAATAAAAACAATTATACACAAAAGATTGAAATCTTAGGTATAGACGATGCATTCATTGAGCATGGACAAGTTTCTGAATTAAGGAAAAATCAAAAAATTGACGCTCAGTCAATTCAACAAAAAATTGAAGAATTACTCCTCTTCCTCGACATCTAGTGTTGCTAAATCGGTTGACTTTTCATTATTATTCAACTCAATATTATCTGAGATTATTGGCTTTTGTTGAGAGTTAGTTAAATCATCAATAACTAATAGGCCTGTGAGGATCACCATAAAGGCTACAAGTCCTCCGAGAGAATTACGTTTCATAAGTAGGTTTTTGGGGCTATTGGTAAAGCTATTACAATTTCAGATAAAACGCAAATTTATTCGACGAAATGCATCATAGGATATGTCCTTTTAACTTTTGATGCATCATCATGGCATTAGTATCTGACAACTTAGAAATGAATAGACAAATATTTAAAAGGCTCTTGTATATAGAATCTTTTGATAATTCTACAGTTTTTGGTAGTTGGCTTAGAAGAAGTTTATCATAACTCGTTAAATTATCTTCAAAATGATGTTTTACCACTTCACAATACGAAGTCAATAATTGATTTAAAATTTCGTAACCTGCTATCTCCTTATTAATAACCTCATCCGAACGATACACATTTTTTATACTGAGGTTTATAATGTCAGCGATTTGAGCTTTGTACTGACTCACATCCAATAAGGCTGTTTTAAACTCACCAGCCAAAATTGCTTCTTCATGTGTCATAAAAATGGTTGCGGCTTCATCAATTAAGGTGCCGATCGCTAAAGCCCTTAAATAACTTACACGATCTTGCTTGGTTTGTAAAGTGTTATAATTTTTAGTTATAATCTTATCTCTTACCAAATTAATTAGATATTCCAACGCATATTCTTCATCTATAAGTCCAAGATTAATACCATCTTCAAAATCTATAATTGTGTAACAGATATCATCTGCAGCTTCAACCAAATAAGTTAATGGATGCCTTTGAAAACTTAAATGATCTTTATGTCTTCTTTCCAAACCAAGTTCATTAGCAACATCAACAAATATTTCCTTTTCACTTTGAAAAAAGCCATACTTCTTATCTGCAATATGCGAGGTTGGCTTTTTGGGTAGAGATTCTTTCGGATACTTCATGAAGGCACCAAGTGTGGCATAACTTAACCGTAATCCACCAGAACGTCCTTCTCTACTTTCTGTGAGGATTTTAAAACCATTAGCATTACCTTCAAAATCACATAAATCTTGATATTCTTTATCAGTAAGTTGACTTTTAAATTGTTGTCCTTTTCCGTTTTTAAAATAGGCACCTATAGCTTTTTCACCCGAATGCCCAAAAGGTGGATTCCCAATATCATGAGCTAGAGCAGCGGCTGCAACAATGGTACCGAAGTCGTTCATTTTGTAACCATGCATATTTGCCAAGTGTGGATGCTTCTCTAAAACTAACTTACCTACTTGTCGCCCTAAAGATCTTCCGACAACACTTACTTCTAAACTATGCGTAAGTCTTGTATGCACAAAATCTGTTTTAGACAAAGGCACCACCTGAGTTTTATCTTGTAAGCTTCTAAATTCTGATGAAAAAATGATACGGTCATAATCTGCATCAAAGCCTAAACGGGTTTCATCTTGCTCTTTTCTTAGTCTTTTATTGGTATCGCCGAAGCGCTTTAAGGATAATAATTGTTCCCAGGTCATAGTAATACTTTATGCAATGCAAGATAGATAATTTGGCAATTAATTGATTAGAAAAATCTTAGTAAGAAATCCCATTTCCTAATGTTAATTAATTGTTTCGTTAATCTTATTTCAATTAACACTCAGCTAACGCTACACTAACTTTTTGATTACAAATCTTTAATTATTGATTAACCTCATCAACCGAGAATCGCAG
This sequence comes from uncultured Flavobacteriaceae bacterium, assembly GCA_964517835.1. GTDB lineage: Bacteria > Bacteroidota > Bacteroidia > Flavobacteriales > Flavobacteriaceae > Winogradskyella. Next base: position 11,946 of record CAZFEV010000004.1, read on the forward strand.
TTTCTTTGCAGCACAATAAAAACTAAAAATTGTATTATTAAAATTAAACTAAAAATGAAAAAATTACTTTTAATCGCATTGGTAGCTTCTTCCCTAGTATTTACTGGATGTTTTAAAGATGATGATGCTCCACTAATTATTGAGACATCTACTACTATAATTAACGAAAACCCTGGCGGTGGCGGTGAAGATTGCCCTACTGTAGCTGTAACTGGCGAAATTGCTGACGGTACTGTTTGGACAAATGATAACATCTACCAATTAAACCAAAAAGTTGTTGTTCCTTCTGGTGCAACTTTAACTATTAATCCTGGAACAATTATAAAAGGTGCTGCTGGTACAGGTTCTTTAGCTTCTGCTCTTATTGTAGCAAGAGGTGGTACATTAAACGCTAATGGTACTGCTGATGAGCCAATTATCTTTACATCTACTCAAGATAATATTTCTTGTGGACAAAGTGCTGGTACAAACTTAGACCAAGATGATAGAGGTCTTTGGGGTGGATTAATCGTATTAGGAAATGCTCCTTGTTCTTTTTCAGGTGATATCGTAGAGGCTCAAATTGAAGGAATTCCTGCGGATGATACTTTTGGTCTTTATGGTGGTACAGATACTATGGATAGCTCAGGTAGTATGAGATATATCTCAATTCGTCATGGAGGCGCTTTAATCGGTGAAGGTAACGAAATCAACGGTCTTACTTTAGGTGGTGTTGGCGAAGGAACAATTATTGATAACATAGAAGTTGTTGCAAATGTTGATGACGGAATCGAATTCTTTGGTGGTACTTGTAATGCTTCTAACTTATTAGTATGGGCTCAAGGTGACGACGCTATAGACATTGACCAAGCATACTCAGGAATTATCGATAATGCTGTTGTAGTATTAGGTGATATTTCTGACCACGCATTCGAAATTGACGGTCCTGAAGGTACAGGTGCTGGTGAATTTACTTTACGTAATGCAACTATCATAGGAAACACTGTTACTGCAAATGGTGAGTACGCTGATTACAGAAGTAATGCTCAAGGTTTTACTGAAAACGTATATGCTTTTGGTTTTAAAGATTCTTCAGATGTTGAGTTAGACAACGATGGTGTTGCTACAAACTACAATAACGGTTTATTAACTTTTGGTGCTTGGGAAATCGCTTTACCAACTGGTGTTACTGATGTTACAAGTATCTTTGTTAACAAAGCTGAAAATGTAATGGTAACTGGTTTCGGTTCTACTGCAACTGCTGTAACGGAAGGTGCTCAAACTGTTGGAGCAACTACTTCTGACCTAAGCTGGACATACTCTAATGTTGAGGGTGGTTTAGGATTCTAAGAATAAATACTACTTACAAATAATTAAACCCACCATCTTACTAGGTAAGTGGTGGGTTATATAAAATTTTATATGAAAAATTTACAATCAGTATTAACTTGTGTTTTCTTTCTGTCAGTATTGTTTTCCTTTTCTCAAGGTAAAGTAGCAGGTACTGTTATTGATGGAGAATTTAACGAACCTCTTGCTTTTGCTAATGTTCTTGTTAAAGGAACAACAACTGGTGTAACATCGGATTTTGACGGGAAATATGAACTTGAGTTAGATCCTGGCACCTATACAATCGTATTTTCTTTCGTAGGCTATACTACGCAAGAAATATCTGATGTTGTTATTAAAGATGGTGAAGTTTTTACTTTAGATGTTGTAATGGCATCAAACTCATTAGATGAAGTAATCATTACAACGTCTTCAAGAAAAAATACAGAAAGTGCTGTATTAAACTTACAGAAAAAATCAACTGTTGTATTAGACGGATTGTCTTCCCAGGCTATAAAAAGTACTGGTGCAAGTAATGTTGCATCTGCGGTAAAGTCTGTCCCGGGTGTTTCTATTCAAGGTGGTAAGTATGTGTATGTACGTGGTCTAGGAGATCGTTATACCAAGTCTATTTTAAACGGGATTGACATCCCAGGATTAGATCCAGATCGAAATACAATTCAGATGGATTTATTTCCAACTAATATTTTAGAAAATGTTATTGTATTAAAATCAGCTTCAGCAGAATATCCAGCAGATTTTACTGGTGGTATTGTTGATATTGTGACTAAAGATTTTCCTTCAAAGGGAGAATATTCTATTTCATTAGGTACAGGTTACAATCCTGATATGCACTTCAAGGACAACTATTTAACATCTGAAGGTAGCGATACAGATTTCTTAGGCTTTGATGATGGTACACGTAATGTACCTGTGAACAGATATCAGTTTGAAGAAGGCGTTTTGGGTAATGGTGTAAACACAATAACTTTAACAAACCTTACTGATAGATTTGAAAAAGAACTTGCGGCTAAACAACAAACCAGTGGAATGAATTTCGACTTTGGTTTTACTTTAGGAAATCAATATAATGTTGGTGATGATAAGTTAGGATATCAAGCATCTTTCTCTTATAAAAATAACACAACTTTTTATGAAAATAGATTAGATGGGGCTTTTATTAAGAATCCTCAAGACACTTCACAAAACGACTTGATTGCCACTTTAGACTCAAGAGGTTCTGAAGGCATTAATAATGTGATTTTAAACGGTATGTTGGGTTTAGCTTATAAAACTGATACCTCAAAGTTTAGAGTTAATTTATTGCACATTCAAAATGGTGAATCTACGGCAGGTTTCTTTAACCAAACGATTTCACAAGACGGTACTGGTGGTGGAATAGAACCACTAACTAAGAATTCTATCACATATACTGAGCGTTCTATTACGAACTTGTTAATTTCTGGTAAACACAGATTAAATAGCACCGATGATGATATGCCATTTAATTTTGAATGGAAATTATCACCAACGTTCTCAAAAGTAATGGATAAAGGACATAGAATTACACCATTTCAGCAAGCTGATGATGGAGCTTCATTCTTAAGTCCATCTGCTTCTACGTTACCGATTCAATTATGGAGACACTTAATTGAAGAGTCATGGGCTGGGAAAGCGGATTTTGACAAAGGTGTAGATATTTTTGGTCGTTCGGCTAAAATTAAATTCGGTGGTGCATTTACCTATAAATTTAGGGACTTTAGTATTGATGATTTTACATTCAATATTAGAGGTGATCAGTCTTTTATTGCTGATGGTAATGCAAATAATCTTCTTGCTTCTAGCAATATATGGACACCAGAAACTGATGCAGGAACATTTGTTGTGTTTACAGATAATTTCAACCCTAATGATGCATATGAAGGTGAGCAACATATAGCAGCTACATATTTTTCTACTGAGTTTAATATTACGGAAAAGTTAAAAACTGTAGTTGGTCTTAGAACTGAAATGTTCAGTTCTTTTTATACAGGACAGGATGCAGAAAACGTTTTTGATAGAGAGTTAATCTTAGATGAGTTTGATTTCTTCCCATCTGCGAATATCATTTATGCACTTAATGATAATTCGAATGTTAGAGCTTCGTATTCTCGTACAACAGCAAGACCTTCATTTAAAGAAGCTTCTGTTGCACAGATTTTTGACCCAATTACAAGTCGACTATTCATTGGTAACTTAGATTTAGTTCCTACATATGTAAACAACTTTGATGTTAGATATGAATTTTTCGGAGAAGAAGGTGGACAGATGTTTGCAATAAGTGGTTTTTACAAAGACTTTACAGATCCTATAGAACAGACGTTCTTTGTGTCAGCACCAACACAGCTAACTGTTGGTAATCTAGGTAATGCTGTGGTTTATGGAGCTGAGTTTGAAGCAAGACAACGATTAGGATTTATCTCTGAAGGATTAAATAATCTTAAACTTACAGCTAACTTCTCTGTGATTAAGTCTGAATTGACAATGTCTGACGATGAATTTGCAGGTAGAGTTGCTTCTGCTAGAGATGGGGAAACCATTGATAGAAAAAGAGATTTACAAGGACAAGCTCCTTACCTAATTAACCTTGGATTAAACTATGATAATACAGATATAGGATTAAGAACAGGCTTATTCTTTAATGTACAAGGTGAAACTTTAGAAGTTGTAGGTATTCGTGAGGTACCAGATGTATATACGCAACCGTTTAATAGTTTAAACTTTACACTTAATAAATCTTTCGGAGAAGATAAGCGCTCTTCAATTGACATTAAAGTTAGTAACATTCTAGCTGCTGAGCGTTTAAGTGAATTTACTTCATTTGGAACTAGTAACCAGATTTTCTCATTAAGACAACCTTTTAGAGAGTTCTCTTTAGGATACACATTCAAATTTTAATAATACCCACTATTATAAATAGTAAAAGGCTTTCTGAAATCAGAAAGCCTTTTTTATTTTTTACATGTAGAATGTCTTTAGTTAGAAATAGCTAACTTCGTTTTTCCTTCCCAAAGATTAACACTCACAATTCTAGAATCGATATAATCCACTTCTTTTAAGGACTCACCTTGCCAAAAGAACCATTTACCTACCTTAACACCATTGTCATAATTTCCTAAGGCTGTCTTGTTTCCATTAAGGTCGTAACTTTTCCATTCACCGTGAACCTTACCATCTGCATTAAAAGTTCCTGTTTGACTTATTTCACCGTTGTCATGATAATAAGTAGCATAAGTCAATTTACCTTTCTTCTCTAATTTTGGTTGTTGTTTATCTTGTGCATAAGTAAAACTTACACTTAATACCATTAAAAATACTAATATCTTTTTCATTTTATTCCTACTTTAATTAATAATTACATTACAAACATAACGTTTATTTTACTTTCTCGCAACTTTTACGTAACATTATGTTAACATTGAGGTTCTTACTAGTTGTTTTTCAGCTTATTACATAATTTTATTTAGTTAACATTAAAGCTCTTATACCTAAATAGTAACAAAAGTGCACTTTTGACTTTTACTCAATTTTCTATTTACATTTAGAACATAACATTTTAGTAACATTACGTTCAAATTAAAAGATGAAATTTGTGACCAATTTTATAATGCTTTAAATGGAGAACATTTATATCTATATGCTAGCTGCATTAGCGTTTCTTGCAATAGCAGATTTAGTAGTTGGAGTAAGTAATGATGCCGTAAATTTCTTGAATTCGGCTATTGGCTCAAAGGCCGTTTCTTTTAAAACCATTATGATTGTTGCTAGTATAGGTGTGGCCGTTGGTGCACTAACATCTAGCGGAATGATGGAAGTTGCTCGTAAAGGTATTTTTAATCCTGGAGAGTTTATGTTTGATGAAATTATGGTCATTTTTATGGCAGTAATGCTTACAGACATACTACTCCTAGATTTTTTTAATACACTAGGTCTACCAACTTCCACCACAGTTTCTATCGTTTTTGAATTACTTGGTGCATCCGTCGCTGTAGCACTTATTAAGATATATGCGGACGATTCTCAGTCTATTATAGACTTGGGTAACTATATCAATAATGAGAAAGCTATTGAGATTATACTTGGTATATTACTTTCAGTTGTTGTGGCCTTTACTATTGGTGCTATCATACAGTATATATCTCGTTTACTGCTATCCTTTAAATTTGAAGAAAAACCAGTTTGGTACAGTGCTATATTTAGCGGTTTCGCAGTAACATCGATTATGTATTTTATCATTGTAAAGGGTTTAAAGAATGCAACATTTGTTCCGGCATCCGTAAAGGATTTTTTGAGTTCAAGTCCAATGACTTTCATTGCTCTCAGTTTTATTGCATTTACATTACTTTCAATGCTAGCTATCAAACTGTTTAATGCGAAAATTTATACTATTATAATTATCATCGGAACGTTTGCTTTAGCTGTTGCTTTTGCAGGTAATGACTTAGTAAATTTTATAGGTGTTCCTATAGCCGCATACAACTCTTATGAAGCTTGGTCAGTTAGTGGTATACAACCCTCTAATTATGTCATGACCGCTCTTGGTGAACCAGTACAAACAGAACCTTTATTACTCCTAATTGCAGGCCTTATCATGGTACTTACGCTTTGGTTTTCTAGCAAAGCTAAAGCCGTGGTTAAAACCTCTGTGGACTTATCTCGTCAAGATGAAGTAAAAGAGCGTTTTGAACCTAATTATTTGTCTCGTAACATCGTAAGACTAACCATTGGTCTTAATGACAGCATGGTTCGTATTTTACCTGAATCTTTTATAGCTTGGTCAAATTTTAGATTTGTACAACCAATGTCTGTGGTTAAAGCTAAGGACAAACCAGCGTTTGATTTAGTAAGAGCATCTGTTAATCTTATGGTTGCAAGTGTACTTATTTCTATAGCGACCTCAATGAAGCTACCATTATCTACAACCTATGTTACGTTTATGGTTGCTATGGGTACATCTTTAGCAGATAGAGCTTGGGGAAGCGAAAGTGCTGTTTACAGAGTTGCTGGTGTACTTAATGTCATTGGTGGATGGTTTTTTACAGCATTTAGTGCATTTGTCGCTGCAGCAATCATGGCTTATATTCTGTTTTATGGCAAAGGATATGCATTAGTTGGACTTTTTATTGTAGCAATACTCCTTATTGCAAGAAACTATCTTTCGCACAGAAAGAGTTCTAAAATTATGAAAGAAGAAGATCGTTTAGAACGCGCTGAGAGTAGCTCTACTCAAGGTGTAATCTATGAAAGTGCTCTTAATATTGCTACCGTAGTAAAACGCGGAAATAAAATATATTCTTCAGCTATAAATGGATTAGCCGTTCAAGATTTAAAATTGCTTAAAAAGAATAGAACCCAAGTTGATAAGTTATCTGACGAAATTGATGGACTTAAGGACAACCTCTTTTATTTTATCAGAAATCTGGATGGTGCAAGTGAGTCTGCAAGTACTTTCTACATTAATATATTAAGTCATTTACAAGACATGACCCAATCTTTAGAATATATCTCTAAAGCCAGTCATAAACACGTTAATAACAATCATAAGAAGTTAAAATTCAGTCAGATTAAAGAGCTTAAAGATTTAGACAATCATCTTGAAACACTTTTTATGAGTACTCAAGAAGCTTTTGAATCTCATTCTTTTGAAAAAATAGGAGCAGTCATTGAAAATAAACCTCAAACTTTTGAATTGGTGAAAGCTAAAATTCAGAAGCAGGTTGAGCGTACTAGAAATGAAGAGTCTAGTCCAAAAAACACGACCTTATATTTCAGTTTATTACTAGAGACTAAAGATTTATTGACTGCAATGATGAATTTGCTTGAAGAATACTACCATTCTCATGACAGTTCAGTTGAACCTGCTCAGCCAAATGGCGACAAGTAAGATATTTTAATTTTATCTCATAAAAAAGCCTTAGTAATATGTCTAAGGCTTTTTTTATTGTATCAGAATTCAGTCTATTCTGGTAATTTTCCGATTTGATCTAATTCAAATTCTGTTTCAATCTTTTCTTCAAATTTCTTGACTTCAACAACATAAGTTTTGGATATAGAATCGTGCCATCCTTTTCCATCTTCACCCAAAAATGAGAAATGATTAAATGGAATAAAACGACAAAGTGTTCGTATCAAAATAGTATCGAATGTAGGTTTCTCACCTTCATGCGTAACAACTTTTGTTTTAGTAATGTACTTACCGAGCGACCTTCCTGTTAAGGTCTCTATTGTGGTATAATAAATAAGAGAGATAATGTATCCTATTAAATAATCTAACAATGTATTATCTGACTCTACGAAGACATCATACAAACCATAGTCACCTGTAAATTCGGTATACAAAGCTATCAAAACTCCAATCGCTCCACCTAACACAACCATAACGATTTGGTCAATTATATAATTTGCAAAACGCAACCCTTTTGTAGCCAAAACATCTTGAGACACATGCTTATTTCTATTCATAAATTATAACATTTAAATCTCAAATATAAACTTCCTTCATAAATACCGACATCTTATGACGAACTTTTTAAATCAAAAAAAGCATCTCAATAATGAGATGCTTTGATAACACTTAAACTGAATGTCATTTATCACTTCGAGAGCCTCAGTGTCCAGACATTAAGACCCACACATTAAACAGTCATCACCTTCAGATGCTTTTGCTTGAGCAATTAAAGCCTTCATTTCTTCTGGTGACATAGGTTCTACTTCCGCAGTTTCTTGAGTAAACTTGGCTGCTGTCTTTGCTGCCTTTGCTTGTTGATCAGCGATTGTAGTATCTTGAGTTACTTGAACAGCTTCTGCAACAGGCTCTTCTTTCTTCTTGTTAGTTAATGTAAACTTAATAGCATCAACTGCACTCTTAGTACGTAAATAATACATACCTGTTTTTAAGCCACTCTTCCATGCATAAAAGTGCATTGATGTTAACTTAGCCATTGTTGCGCCTTCCATAAATAAATTAAGCGATTGCGACTGATCTATAAAGTAGCCTCTTTGGCGAGACATATCTATAATATCTTTCATACTTAACTCCCAAACCGTTTTGTAGAGCTCTTTTATGTCTTGTGGAATAACATCTATATTCTGAATAGAACCATTAGCTCTCATAATATCTTGCTTAACCGATTCATTCCAAAGTCCGAGTTCTACCAAATCTTCAAGTAAGTGCTTATTAACTACAATAAACTCACCTGAAAGTACACGTCTTGTATAAATATTAGATGTATAAGGCTCAAAACACTCATTATTACCTAAAATTTGAGATGTAGATGCTGTTGGCATTGGCGCCACTAACAATGAGTTACGTACACCATGTTTTTCTACTTGCTTACGAAGTTTTGCCCAATCCCATCGTCCACTTAAATCCGCATCATTAATATTCCAAAGATTGTGTTGGAATTCACCTTGGCTCATTGGTGAACCTTCATAGCTCTGGTATGGTCCGTCAACCTTCGCTTCTTCCATTGAAGCTGTTACTGCAGCAAAATAAAGGGTTTCAAAAATCTCTTGGTTTAACGCTTTTGCTTCATCACTTGTAAACGGCATACGTAATTTAATAAACGTATCAGCCAAACCTTGCACACCTAAACCAATTGGTCTGTGGCGCATATTAGAATTTTCAGCCTCAATTACTGGATAGTAATTTCTATCTATTACTCTATTTAAATTCTTTGTAACACGTTTTGTGATGCGGAATAATTCTTTATGATCAAATTCCCCATTTTTTACAAACATTGGTAAAGCGATAGATGCTAAATTACAAACAGCTACTTCATCTGGTGATGTATACTCTAAGATTTCAGTACATAAATTAGAGGACTTAATCGTTCCTAAATTCTTCTGATTAGACTTGCGATTAGCTGCATCTTTATATAACATGTAAGGCGTACCTGTTTCTATTTGAGATTCTAAAATTTTCTCCCATAGCTCTCTTGCCTTAATCGTCTTGCGCCCTTTGCCCTCAGCCTCGTACTTTGTATATAAAGCCTCAAATTCTTCACTGTGTGTATCAGCCAATCCAGGACATTCGTTAGGACACATCAATGTCCACTCACCATCTTCTTGCACACGTTTCATGAACAAGTCTGAAATCCACATTGCATAGAATAAATCTCTTGCACGCATCTCTTCTTTTCCATGGTTTTTCTTTAAATCCAAGAAATCGAAAATATCAGCATGCCAGGTTTCAAGATAAATGGCAAAACTCCCTTTACGCTTTCCACCTCCTTGATCTACATAACGCGCTGTATCATTAAATACTCTAAGCATAGGAACAATACCATTAGACGTTCCATTAGTACCAGCAATATAGCTGCCTGTTGCTCTAATGTTATGAATAGATAATCCTATACCACCAGCAGATTGCGAAATTTTTGCAGTCTGCTTTAAAGTGTCATAAATACCATCTATACTATCGTCTTTCATTGTTAACAAGAAACAAGAAGACATTTGTGGTTTTGGTGTACCAGAATTAAAAAGTGTTGGTGTAGCGTGTGTAAAATATTTTTTAGACATTAACTCGTACGTCTCAATAGCCGCATCTAAATCATTTAAATGAATACCAACTGACACACGCATTAACATATGTTGTGGACGTTCAGCTATCTTGCCATTTAACTTTAAAAGATAAGAACGCTCAAGCGTTTTAAAACCAAAATAATCATAACCAAAATCGCGATTATAAATAATCGTCGAATCTAAACGCTCTTTATTTTCTTGAATAACATTATAAACCTCATCAGATAATAACGGTGCTTTTTTTCCTGTTCTAGGATTGACATATGTATATAAATCTTCCATCACTTCACTGAAAGATTTCTTGGTGTTTTTATGTAGGTTAGACACAGATATTCGAGCGGCAAGTTTGGCATAATCAGGATGTGTTGTGGTCATCGTAGCCGCAATCTCAGCAGCTAAATTATCTAGTTCGCTAGTTGTTACGCCATCATAAAGTCCTTCAATAACTCGCATGGCAACTTTTACCGGATCTACAAGTTCGTTTAATCCATAACACAGCTTTCTTACACGAGCTGTAATCTTATCGAACATCATAGGCTCCTTATGCCCGTCTCTTTTTACTACATACATATGTCAATTAGTTTTTAGTATTCTGAATACACCAATTCAGAAAAAGTTAGTTAATGGCAAGTATTGTAAATACAACACTTACTTATCTTGATTAATTAATTTTAATGGACTATTTCTGCTATAAGCGGAAACAGAATATGTCTTTACTACTTTGCTTAGTAGAACTTACTAAGCATTAATTTGAATGCTCAAATATTCTATTGACTAGAAATCTGCGTCAAAAGAAAATTTATCTTTTTCCTCCTCTTTATTAAGGACACCTGCCTTTTGGTATTCTGATACACGTTTTTCAAAGAAGTTAGTTTTTCCTTGAAGTGATATCATATCCATGAAATCGAATGGATTCGATACTCCATACTCTTTTTCACAACCAAGCTCACCAAGAAGTCTGTCTGTTACAAACTCTAAATATTGAGTCATTAGTTTAGAATTCATACCTATAAGGCTCACAGGTAATGATTCTGTCACAAATTCTCTTTCAATATTAAGGGCGTCCACAATAATCTCACGAATACGCTCTTTAGGAACTTTATTAATTAAATGATGATTGTGTAAATGCACTGCAAAATCACAATGCACTCCTTCATCTCTAGAAATAAGCTCATTTGAAAATGTTAATCCTGGCATTAATCCTCTTTTCTTTAACCAAAAAATAGAACAAAAAGCACCAGAGAAAAAGATACCTTCAACCGCTGCAAAGGCAATTAGACGTTCAGCAAAACTTGGGGACTCAATCCACTTGAGTGCCCAATCTGCTTTTCTCTTAATTGCTGGAAAGTTTTCAATTGCCTTAAACAACTTATCCTTTTCAACTTCATCCTTAACATAAGTGTCAATAAGTAATGAGTAGGTTTCACTATGGATATTCTCCATCATAATCTGGAATCCGTAGAAAAACTTAGCCTCGCTATATTGTACTTCATTTACAAAATTCTCAGCTAAATTTTCATTTACGATTCCATCACTTGCGGCAAAAAAGGCTAAAATATGTTTTATAAAGTAACGCTCGTCATCAGTTAACTTTTGTGTCCAATCTGTAAGATCCTGATGCAAATCTATTTCTTCAGCAGTCCAAAAACTAGCTTCAGATTTTTTGTACCATTCCCATATATCATGATGTTGAATTGGAAAAATTACAAATCGATCTTTATTTTCGGCTAAAATTGGTTCAACTGCTTGAGACATCTTCTTTCTTTTTTATAGTTACTTAAAAACACATTTTTGATATGTTCCGGGACTGACAAAGATTTAAAAATGTCTCAAAAAATGAAAGGCTATTTTACAAACATTGTCAACAAGTTTTTAACAAATGTCAATAAAATAAAACAGTGGTGTTGTTTTGAAACAAACGATGCTAACAGCTGCTTATCAGCACCTTAGAAAGGTTATGTAGAAAGAATTTCGTGTAAGTTTTGTCGTGTTAAATAATCAATTAACAGCGATTTTTATTGATAGTTTATTCCTCGACTTTACTTACAATAATACATAAAAAAAGAGTGCCTCTTCAGGCACTCTTTTATTCTAATAACTAACAAAAGCGTCGAAAAACTATTATTAGGAAACCGTTTTTCTATATTGTATTCATACTCAAAAACTAGATCTAACCGTAATCTTAGCTTTATGAAATTAGTATGGACTAAACCTAATGAGTAAACCCTTATTTTCACCCTAGAATTCTTAGGTTCGCTTTCATTACCATAAATATCAAGAATATCTCATCTTAACCACTCTTTCGATGTATAAATGGTTAAAAAAAGTGTATAGTTGGAGTGCATAAAATACTCTGCTGATTTTAAACATATTACGATTTATAAATGTACCTAATCACCTTGCTTTTTATCAAACTTAATCTATATATTTACGCTAAATACAACTAGTTTTGATATGCTTAAAGCGATAATTTTAGACGACGAACCAAAGTCAATACAAAGTCTTGTTTGGGAATTAGGTAACTTTAATAATGATATTGAAGTTACAGAAACTTTTACCGAACCCAGTAAAGCTTTAAAGTATCTTAAAAACAACACACCAGACTGCTTATTTCTTGATGTTCAGATGCCTACAATTGGTGGTTTTCAATTTTTAGAACAATTAGATCATATAGATTTCGCAATTGTAATCACCACAGCCTACGATGAATACGCCATAAAGGCTTTAAAACACGAAGCTATAGACTACTTATTAAAACCTATAGATTCTGATGATTTAAAACACACCATAGAAAAAGTAAAAAAGCACAATGAACGTTTTATTAATGCGGACAAGTTTGAGCGCATACTTGCCGACTTTAATACCAAATTTGATAAAAAACGAATCACTGTAAATACTGATGGTAAATTACTATTTCTTGATGTTGATGAAATAATTTATGTAGAATCTGATGGTAATTATAGCACTTTGCATTTACAAGATCAACGTAAAATAGTATTAACCAAAAAACTGAAAGAAGTTAATAGTATCTTACCAGACCATTATTTCTTTAGAATTCATAATTCTTTCATCATAAATCTCAATAAGATCAAAGAATTTATTAAAAATGAAGGTTATGTGGTAATGGATAGCAATCATAAAATTCCTGTAGCACGTCAAAGAAAATCTGATTTTCTCGAAAAACTATAATAGTAAGGCATGTTAAACAAAAAGATAATAAACAAATCATTTTTAATCATTTTATTGGGTTTTTTATTGACCAATAATTTCTTAAATGCCCAGAAAAAAAGGATTGATTTTGACACAGCTTTAAATACTATTATTGAGGATAAACGCGACAATTATATTGGCATTGATTCTCTGCTTAAATATTTTAAACGCGATAGTCTAAAATTTAAAAGTGTTGTTGAAGCATCTAAAGAAAATGATTATCCTCTATTAACTAGTTATGCGCTAAATACCTTAGGTGTTATCAACCGTAATATTTCTAATTATGATGAGGCAATTAAACTACATAAAGAAGCTATTACATATGCTGACGAAGCTGAAAATGCAGAACAGAAGGTCATATGTTTAAATATGTTAGGTGTAGCCTACCGACGTATGGATATCATAAAACCTGCTCTAGATTATCATAGCCAAGCATTATCAATCGCTTATAAACTTAAGGAAACCCTACCTAAAGACTCAAAATCTAATATTTCTGTTTCCATTGCTGTTTCACAAAATAGTATAGGCAATATTTACATGGCTCTTAAGCAGTATGACTTAGCTATTGAACATTTTAAAAAGTCCCTAGAAATAGAAAAGGGTATTGAGAATATTTTGGGCTTAGCGATAAATTACAATAATATTGGTTACGCGCACGAAGGTAAGGGCAACTACGAAGCTGCACTAGAAAACTACAACAAATCCCTTGAGTATAACAATACAATGGATTCTGATATGGGTCGCATGATATGTTATAACAGTATAGGATCCGTATATTTAAAACAGCAACGTTATGATTTGGCCGAACCAATTATTAAGGATGCTTTAAATAAAGCAATTAAACTTAATGATAAATTTCACCTAGCTTCCTCTTATGTTAACCTAGGCCAATTAGAAATAGGATTAAACCAGTTAAAAAGTGCTGAAAAAAACTTAAAAAAAGCACTCAAAGTCGCTTCTGATTATAAGTTAAATGCTTCTATAGCTTCTTCAAATAAACTCCTATCTCAAATATATCAAGACAACGGTAATTTTGAGGCAGCTTTAAATCATTATAAAGCTTCTGTAGATATTGAAAACACCATCCTAACTGAGAAGAATCTTCAGTATGTTAACGATATTGTTTTAGAATATGAAAATCAATATAAATCAGATCAGATAAAGGCTGAAAAAGAATTGAATGAAACGCTAAAAAATAGACTTGCTCTAAACAAAAAACTTTTTTGGTTTTCATTATTTATACTTTTCGTTATAGGTATTAGTCTATTAATTTTTAATAGAAATAGAACCCTAAACCAAGAAAAGAAAATTTTAACTTTAGAACAAGCGATGTTAAGAAGTCAAATGAATCCGCATTTTATTTTTAACTCACTAAACTCAATTAAGTTATATATCATAAATAATGAAAAGGAACATGCGGTTTATTATCTCAATAAGTTCTCTAAATTAATTAGGAAAATCTTAATTGCTTCAAAAGAAAAAGAAACAACATTAGAAGATGAACTAGAAACGATGAAACTTTACATGAATATTGAAAATATTCGTTTTGACAATGAAATTGATTTTAATATACATGTAGAGAAAGACATTAATATTGGAACTACAAAAGTGCCTTCTTTAATACTTCAGCCATTCTTAGAAAATGCCTTATGGCATGGTTTATCTTCCAAACCAAATGATAAAAAAATCAACCTCAACGTATCAAAAAACTCAGAAGACTACATCAATGTAGAAATTATTGATAATGGAATTGGCAGAATTGCATCTAAAATAATTAATAGAAATAAAAAACTAAATCGAAAATCTGTTGGTATTGATATTACAAAGGCTAGGTTAGCAAATTTTTCTAAAGCATTTGCTAATTCGTATATCTTAAAAATTGACGATCTGTATGAAAGTAATTCACCTACTGGAACAAAGGTGACCTTAAGTATTCCTATTTAGACTATTTATTGAAGTTTTGTTGTGCTACTTTTTCTAACTCTGTATACCAGTCTATGCCAAACTTACGAATAAGCGCTTCCTTTACAAATTTGTAAATTGGAACTTGAAGTTCTTTCCCCAAGGTACAGGCGTCATCACAGATTTCCCATCGATCATAACTGACACCTGAAAATTCTGAATAATCTTTTACTCTAATTGGGTATAGATGACATGACACAGGCTTTTTCCAATCAATTTCACCCTGATTATAAGCTTCTTCAATGGCGCAAAGTGCAGTATTTTTTTCATCAAAAATCACATAGGCACATTCAGCACCGTTAACCAATGGTGTCTCTAAATCACCAAATACTGTTTTTACAGAAGTGCCTTGCGCTTCAATCACTTCAATGCCTTCTTTTCTTAAGAATGGTTTTACTTTAGGATAAATATCATCTAATATTTTAACTTCTTCTTCATCTAAAGGCGCACCTGCATCACCATCAACACAACACGCACCTTTGCACGCAGATAAATTGCATACAAAGTCCTTTTCAATAATATCCTCTGAAACTATTGTTTTTCCTAACTGAAACATGAGACAAAAATAAATAAAGTTTACTGTAAATTAATATTGAATATTCGCAATTATATCAGACCTTTGCGGCGAATTTTTAAATGTATTTGAAAATGCAATTTAATATTAAAGAAATCATCACCGCTTTTATGGTACTATTTGCCGTAATTGACATTATTGGTAATATTCCTATCATTATTGATTTACGTAAAAAGGTAGGACATATTCAAAGTGAGAAAGCATCTATTATTGCTGGAGTTATTATGATTGTTTTCTTATTTGTTGGTAAAAGTTTACTGAATCTAATCGGAATTGACGTCAATTCATTTGCGGTTGCAGGTGCTTTTATTTTATTTTTTATAGCATTAGAAATGATTTTAGGAATTACGCTATACAAACAAGAAGAAAGTAACGCAATAACAGCTTCTGTATTTCCTTTAGCATTTCCCTTAATTGCAGGTCCAGGTAGTTTAACTACTTTACTATCATTACGTGCAGAATTTGAGCATACGGAAAACATAATTGTAGCGGTAATTCTAAATGTTGTATTTATTTACATTGTCTTAAAAACATCCTCAAAGATTGAACGCATTATCGGCCCAAACGGAATTAACATTATTAGAAAAGTTTTTGGTGTAATTTTGCTAGCAATCGCTGTAAAGTTATTTGCGAGTAATATTAAAGCACTCTTTTTAAACTGATGTTATGAAAATATTTATTTGGATACTAAGTATAATAGCCGCTGCACTCATTATTTTTAACGCCACAAAGTTAAATATGGAAGCTCTTTTTGAGGGTGAAAGTCTAACTGCTGTAATTACAATTGTTGCAGGATTGTGCGCTATTTTATTGTTGCAAATTTTAAGACTTTCTAAAAAGATTGAAACACTGAGTAAGAAGCGCCAATAGATAACTCTATTGTTTAAAGGTTGGCTGCTCAGTGCTTAGAAAGATAATCTCTTGTACCATAATATCGTCCTTATTGAGGATCTCAAAAAACGCATTATCGTCAAATAATTGTCTTGCCAAGGTTGCTTTTATAAGTTGCTTTATCTCATTATGATATGCAACAAAGGATATATTTGTCCTTTCTCGTTGATTCACAAAAGACTGAAATCTTACAAAGATGTCATCACTAACTTCAAAGTTGTTTATAAAATCATACTTACTTACATGCTTATAAACCTCTCTGTTTTTATCGAGTTCTTCAAAAACAAAATACCCAAAGTGACCTCTTCTTCTTAAATAATTAAGTGTCTCATTATCAAATGACCTATCTAATGGCACAAATATATCCGGAATAATACCACCACCACCATAAACTATTTTTCCTTTAGGTGTCACAAACTTTAAAGAATCGTCGACCTCAATATTTTCTTCATCTGACAACTCTCCTGTTCTACGACGTTTATAATAGTCATTGAAATAAGAACTGTTATCTCCATTGGTATACGGTCTTTGAATAGATCTTCCGGTTGGTGTGTAATATCTAGACACAGTTAATCTTACAGCACTACCATCACCTAATGCCATTTCTCTTTGTACCAGTCCTTTGCCATAAGAACGTCGCCCAACAATTACACCTTTATCATTATCCTGTAAAGCTCCGGCAATAACTTCACTTGCTGAAGCAGAGTTCTCATTGACTAGAATATAAACCTCGCCATCTTCAAAATCACCTCTTCGTGTTGCATAAGTGCGTTCTTCTTGTCCTTTTTTATCTCTTGTAAAAAGTATAAGCTTATCTTTTTCCAAAAACTCATCCACAATTTGCTCCGCAATACCTAAAAATCCACCAGGATTATCTCTTAGGTCTAGAGCTAACTTTTTAGCTCCCTGAGCTTTTAAATCGTCTAAAGCATTTTTAAATTCTTTATAACTAGACTCGGCAAAACGGTTCATTTTTATAAAACCCAATTCATCAGTCAACATATATGCGGACTCAACACTTTTAATGGGAATACTTTTGCGCTTTATATCAAACTCTAACAATTCATCTTCTCCTTTCCTAAATACTGTAAGCTTCACCCAAGTATTTTTATCACCTTTAAGCTTAGTAGAAATATAATCAGTTGAAATATTTGGCCCATAAATGGTATCGCCATCTGCTAACAATATGCGGTCACCACTCATTATTCCAGCTTTTTCGCTTGGCCCACCTTCAGTCGGTTTAATTACAACCAAAGTGTCTTTGTAAGTATAAAAATTAACTCCTATACCAACGAAATCACCTTTCATGTTTTCAGTGACACGTTCTAAATCTTCTTTCGGTATATAAGTAGAATGTGGGTCAAGGTTATTAAGAATGCCATTTACTGTAACATCTACTATGCTATCTGTATTGACATCTTCAACATATTCATAGTCAATATAATCTATGAGTCTATTGAGTTTGTCTTTTTTACTATTTGTAGTGAAGAGGTTATCTGAAGTGTCCCTAAAATTTAGTTTTCCTCCAAGCATAACCCCAGCAGCAATTGCTGTTCCTATAATTAGAGGTAAATATTTATTTTTCGTTTTTGCCATTAGGCTTTTAGGTCTTCTATCTGTTCTATTTCAATACCTGCTTTTTCTAAAAATTGCAAACCAGAGTCGTCTTTATAACATTATTTATAAAATACACGAACTATGCCAGCTTGATGAATTAATTT
>CAZFEV010000004.1:30183-89452 GCA_964517835.1 uncultured Flavobacteriaceae bacterium
GTCATCTTTATATTTTGTAGTGTATACCACTCTAATGATTCCTGCCTGATGAATTAATTTACTACATTCTTTACAAGGTGATAATGTAATATACAATGTAGCGCCTTTACATGACTGTGTTGACGCTGCCACTTTTAAAATAGCATTTGCCTCTGCATGCAGAACATACCACTTTGTGTAACCTTCTTCATCCTCACAATAATTTTCAAAACCTGTTGGTGTACCATTATATCCGTCGGAAATAATCATACGATCTTTAACTATTAATGCACCAACTTTCTTTCTTTCGCAATGTGATAATTTTCCCCATTCGTGAGCTATTCTTAAATAGGCTTTATCATATCGTAGTTGTTTTTTCTTAGACATTAATAATTATATATGTATGTGTTTAACGAAGATAATCTGATTGAATTGCATTGACATTGCAGCCATAGTTAAAGTTTTACCAAACTTTTCGTTAGTGCTTTAACAAGTCACTTTCTAGTATCATCGGAATAACCAAACCAACCACTATTGAAGACAATACCATCACCCAATCTCGACGCGAAAATCTGAATACCGTTTGCATTAAGAAACCTAAAAACAACACTACAAAAACAATGATGACTTGCGCTATTTCAATGCCTAGGGCAAACTCTATGAGAAGTTCTAATTTATTTTCAGATTGTCCAGCAAACATTTTAAACTCTCTTGCAAATCCAAATCCATGAACCAAACCAAAAAACAAAGTAGTTGCAAACAAAACACCTAAACCCTTTCGCTCCTTTTTTCCTGCTGTGAAAATGTTATAAACTGCTGCGATTAGTATGGTTATTGGAATTAAAAACTCTACCAATTTCCCGTTAATTGTTACTACTCCATAGGCTGCTAATACTAACGACAATGTATGACCTAAAGTGAACATTGAAACTAAAATCAGCACACGTTTCCAATCTTTAAATATGTAAGGCACGGCCAGAACCATTAAGAAAAGTACATGATCATAGCCATTTGGATCTAATACATGATTGATACCATACTTTACATTAAACCAGAAATTTTCTAACATAATTATTCTTGTTTGGAACTATTCAAATTTACAATATTATCTCTACAAAAAAAGCCTCAAGAATATCTTGAAGCTTTAAGTACTCAAGGTGGGACTCGAACCCACACGCTCGAAAGCATTGGATTTTGAATCCAACGTGTCTACCAATTCCACCACTTGAGCTTTATTGGACAGCAAAAGTAAGAAATAATTTAAGCCAAACAATTAAAATTAGCGACATTATGCCACTTTATAAGTTAATAATTTCCCTAAATTTGCAGCAACTCAATTAGGACTCAACAACTCTAAAAACTTATCTCAAAATGTCTAAAAATATTACTGAAGCTAAGATTTTTACTTGCTCTCAAAGTAGAGATTTGGCAGAAAAAATTGCAAAAGCATACGGCGTAGAATTAGGAAATGTAATCACTTCAACTTATAGTGATGGTGAATTTCAGCCTTCTTATGAAGAATCTATTAGAGGTACTCGAATTTTCATAATTGGTTCTACAAATCCAGGTCCTAAAAATCTGATGGAAATGCTTCTGATGATTGATGCAGCCAAACGTGCTTCAGCTAGACATATCACTGCTGTAATGCCATATTTTGGATGGGCAAGACAAGACAGAAAAGACAAACCTAGAGTACCTATTGCTGCTAAATTAGTTGCTAAAATGTTAGAAGCTGCTGGTGCAACTCGTATTATTACTATGGATTTGCATGCAGATCAAATCCAAGGATTCTTTGAGAAACCTGTTGATCACTTATTCGCATCAACTATATTTTTACCATACTTACAAAGCCTTAATTTAGATAACCTTACCATCGCTTCCCCAGATATGGGTGGATCAAAACGTGCCTACGCTTACTCTAAAGCTTTAAAAAGTGACGTAGTAATTTGTTATAAGCAACGTGCAAAAGCCAACGTTATTTCGCATATGGAACTTATTGGTGATGTAACAGGTAAAAATGTGGTACTTGTAGATGACATGGTTGATACTGCTGGTACATTAACAAAAGCTGCAGATTTAATGATGGAACGTGGTGCAAAAAGTGTTAGAGCTATTTGTACACATCCTATTTTATCTGGAAGCGCCTACGAGAAACTTGAAAATTCTAAACTTGAAGAGTTAATCGTTACAGACTCAATTCCTGCACAACAAAATCATAAAAAATTGAGAGTTTTATCTTGTGCTGATTTATTCGCTAAAGTGATGTATAATGTGCATCACAACGAATCTATAAGTAACAAATTTGTAATGTAATTACCCTATTTAGGGCGCATTTCTTATTAGGTTGAATTAAGATTAAGCTTTGTTCAATAGAGGTTTTTAGCGTTAGTATGAAAAAATCGCCTCTAAACAATCGTATTTCTATATATTATTTATACATTTGCAGCCCTCAAAATGAGGAAATTAATTATTAAATAAATATTTGAAATGAAATCAATTACAATCAACGGATCTCAAAGAGAAAGCGTGGGTAAGTCTTCTACTAAAGCCCTACGTAATGCTGGTCAGGTTCCTTGCGTAGTATACGGAGGAGACAAGCCAATGCATTTCTCAGCACCTGAATTGGCATTTTCTAAACTTGTATACACTCCAAACGCGCATACAGTTGTGATTGCCTTAGATAACGGTGAAAAAATCGACGCTATTATGCAAGACATTCAATTTCACCCTGTAACTGACAGAATTCTACACGTAGATTTCTATCAGACATTTGAAGATAAAGAAATCACTATGGAAATTCCTGTACAACTTGTTGGTACGTCTAAAGGTGTTTTAAATGGTGGTGTACTTAAAAGACCATACAGAAAATTAAAAGTGAAGGCGGTACCTTCAAAACTTCCAGATTTTATTGAAGCAGATATCACTCCATTAGGAATTGGTAATAAGCTTTACATTACTGCTTTAGAAAATGAAGATTACAAATTTTTACATCCAGACAACACAGTTGTATGTCAAGTAAAACGTAGTAGAAACTCTGTTGTAGCTGATGAAGAGGAAGAAGAAGAAACTGAAGAGACAGCTGAAGCATAAAACAATTTTTAGTTTTTGAAATAATAAAAAAGCATTCTTTAACAGAATGCTTTTTTATTTTTACACCAAAATCTAATTATGTTGAGGTTTTTATTAAAATGGCTTGGTTTTAGCTTTAACTCAAAAGAAACGGAAGAAGATCTTATGAAAAAATTCTTGATTGTTGGCTTAGGTAACATAGGTTTAGAGTATAAAAATACACGCCACAATATTGGGTTTAAAGTGTTAGATCATTTGGTTGAGAGTGAGGATTTAAAATTTGAAACTCAAAAATTAGGTGATATTGCGACCTACAAATTTAAAGGCAGGACTTTTATACTATTAAAACCAAGCACCTATATGAATTTAAGTGGTAAAGCTCTAAAATATTGGATGACCAAAGAAAAAGTACCACTCGAAAATATTTTGGTAATTACAGACGACCTTAATATTCCTTTTGGAACCATTAGAGTTAAGACAAAAGGAAGTGATGGTGGTCATAATGGCCTTAAAGACATTCAAGACAAATTAAATACAACAAAATACAATCGTTTTAGATTTGGCATAAGCAATAGCTTTAGCAAAGGAAAACAAGTTAACTATGTCTTAGGTGAATGGAGCGAAGAAGAAAATGCAGCGCTTTCTGAACGATTAGACAAATCTATCGAAGTGATTAAATCGTTTGGTACCGCTGGCGTTAGCAATACCATGAACACCTTTAATGGAAAATAAAAAAGTCGGTTTTTAGTATAACCGACTTTTCTTTATGATTTAATCTGTGATTATTATTCTACAATGAATCTTTTTGTAACTGTATTTTTTCCATTATTCACCTTTACCAAATACACACCAGATTGTACTTGACCTAAATCGATGTTTTGGTTAAAATCACCAGAAATATTGTAGGTTTTATTAAATATTAATCTTCCTCTAACATCAAAAACACCTATTTCAGTAGCTTCAATAGCATTACTAAACTGAACATTAAATGATCCATTATTAGGATTAGGGTAAATAGCAAGTGTATTCATTTCTACATCATCTACTTGTAAGGTTTCTGTTGTAGTACAGATTTCAATATACCAATCATTTAAAGTTCCTGGATCTTGATTATAAAAATCCGTTAAGGTCAATGTCCAATCACCTTGACTATCCAATCCATTTAACACATTTAGTGGTGATGATGGTGAATATGTTCCTGTTGTTGGTGATGCACAGGCAATTGAGGCAGCACCATCTTCAAAAGTAACATCAAAATTGTTTTCGCTACCACATTCTCTATCCCAAACTGTTGTTTCTGTAGACCCATTAGGATGTTGTAATTCTACGACCAAATCATTAATATATGTATGTGCAACATCTACATTAACTTTTACTTCACCTATAACATTAGAATCCGGAATATTTAGTGTAGTAACTAAAGGTGTACCTGCTGAGTTTGCTCCCGAACCATCTGGAATTGCCAAATTAAGGTTTTGAGCAGAGGTATACTGAAAACATGTTGTAGCCACCACAAAATCAATAGAAAAACTTGCTGAGTTAACTGCATAAAATATGTTGTCTACAGCTTCAATCATAATTCTACAATATGGTGCAGGTATACTTGGTATTACGACATCTTCGGTACCGTCATTTGGTGTATTCGCAGCAAGAACAGTATTAAAAGTTTGACCACCATCTGTGGATAGTAAGATATTAACATTAGATGTATTAATACCATTTCCTGTGGTACCAGCGACGTCCCATGTTATTGTCTCGGTACTACCACTATTTAATGTTTCGTTTTCTGTTATTTGAGATGTGACCTGAAATGGACCTGCTGTATTACTGACAGTTACAGTCATCGTATCAAAATCTGTCTGCGGCATTTGACCTACTCCATTAGTTTCTGAGCGATCTCTTACCGTCAACGCAAAATTTAAATCTCTTCCAACAGTTGAGACTGTTTCCCAAGTAGAATTATCTGCTGATACATTTGGTGTGGTTTCAGTTAATTGCCCATTTAAAACTCGACTAAATATTGGCATATATCTATTTGGTGAAGTGCTTGGTGGTCTACTTCTCCAAATACCACCAGTTGTTTTAGTTGGGCCAAAATTGGTTCTTGTTGTTCTACCGTTGTCAATTTGCTCCCAGGTATATGTTAGTATATCACCAGAGTCCGCATCAGTAGCAGAACCTTTTAATATAAAGGCAGTTCCGTTTGGTATGGTATAATTTGGTCCAGCATTAGCTACAGGTGGATTATTAGTAATTGGTGTCCCGACAAAACAATTATTAGGAAACGCTGCCACATTATTTAACACTTGTAAAATACTGTAGTAGTGAAAATAAGGGTCACTATGATTTTGTACGTTACTAGACGTAATGCCAGCATAACCCATTATAGTCGTACCACTTCCAGGTTCAGCATTCACTCCAGTTCCTTCAATATTATGTGAAAACGTATGATTAGCGCCCATTTGATGACCAATTTCGTGTGGTACATAATCAATATCAAAAAAATCATTCATATAAGGACCACCATCATTATCCAAAAATGAATGAGATGACCAACCACTTCCTTTCTGATTATTTTCGCACACGCATCCTATACAACCGGCATTTCCTGAATTAGATCCATAATGAAACAAATGTCCAATATCATAATTTGCTTCGCCGACTTGTGCCGTCAAAGTAGACTGTAATTGAGAATTAAAACTTCCTGTGTAAGGATCTGAACTTGCGTCGGAATAAATAATATTTGTACCACTAATGAGGTTAAAGTTTATGGCCATATCTACTTCAAACACCTCATTAGATCTATTTAAAGTAGCTACCATTTGGGCTAAAGCATCGGCTACGGCATCACCATTAGCGGCATTACCATCATCCCAAAAGTTAGTATACTCACCAGTAGTTGAGATCGCTATCCTAAACGTTCTTAAGGTCTGATCATTAGCGTCTTTAGGTAGAAAATCCATTCCGAGATCATCTAATTCAACGTTTAACAATTCATCGGTAGTTAAACATTCGAACTCTTTAACGGAGCTCATTCTAGCGTTTCTTGTATATGTGATATATTGATTTGTACTGCGACTTAAAGGAACAGTAAACACATTAGATTTATCTGTATAAGAAGACATAGTTTGCAAACCTTGAGGTGTAACACTAAACCTTACTCGTGTTCCCTTGCCGTCAGTACTAAATCCTAAATACGTTTTAATATTAGGAAATTGAGCTGCTAACTCATCTGATAATGTTTTTACTTCAACTACTCTAAAATTTTGGTAGCTTTTTTCAGCATAAGGTGTTGGTAAACTTATTATGGTGTTAGACTTAACTCTAGCTACATTTCTCATTGGAGCATTTGCCAATTGCTGTTTAAGGGCATCAATATTTAATTCGTGAAGTTGATAATGTGAAACATCGAAACCAACAAGTTTGGTATTGGATTTAGCATTAACACTTGCCTGTTTCCAATAACCTTTTTGTGCATTTAAGGTTATTGAAAAGCATAACAATGACATAACTAATAAGGGTAGTTTTCTTTTCATAGTACTTTGGTTTTGCTGTAAATTTAATAAAATTTGCCTTTTATCCGAATTTTTTGTCATATTAACGATAATATTCCGCTTGAAAATGTTGGCTTATCAATCCTCTTTTTTATTTTTACAAAAAGATTGCAAAGCTGAAATTGAGCACCCAAGAACCCAGAAATAATAAAGAATTTTTAAGATCTGTTATCACAATTGGCACGTTTGATGGCGTACATATTGGGCATCAAAAAATATTAAAAAGAGTCATTGAGCTCGCCAAAAAAGAACATAAAACTCCTGCTGTATTAACATTATTTCCGCACCCAAGAATGGTACTGAGAAAAGATGATGATATAAAACTGCTTAATACCATTGACGAACGTATTGCCATTTTAAAGTCAAATGGTATAGAAAATGTCATAGTGAAAGAGTTTAATATGGAATTTGCCAATCTCAGTGCTGAAGCATACATCAAAAATATTCTTGTTGATGAACTCAAAACACATCAAATTGTCATTGGTTATGACCATCACTTCGGGAAGAATAGAAGTGCAAACATCGATGATTTAAAAAAGTTTGCTAAAACGTATCACTTTAAAGTTGAAGAAATCTCCGCCCAAGATATTGAAGATGTAACAGTGAGTTCAACAAAAATACGCAATGCGTTGTATGATGGAGATGTAGCTACAGCTAACCGTTATCTAGGTTACTATTATTTTTTGACGGGTACTGTAAATAAAGGAAAAGGCATAGGAAGAACATTAAACTTTCCTACTGCTAACATTCTTGTTGAAGAAACTTATAAACTCATACCTCACAATGGTGTGTATGTTGTAAAATCTAGAATTAATGACAAGATTGTTTATGGAATGATGAACATTGGCACCAATCCTACAGTTAACGGTAAAAATCAATCCATTGAAGTACACTTTTTTGATGTCTCAGAAAATCTTTATGGCAAAAGTCTAAAAATTGAGTTTTTACAAAGACTTAGGGACGAACAAAAGTTTAAAGATATTGAAGCTCTAAAAAATCAATTAGTTAAAGACAAAACACATTCGTTGCGTATCATAAAAGAATTAAATGAATAAGTTTCTATTTAAGCATATTGACAACTCTGGCCTTATTGTATTTAGAGTATTTTTTGGGTTGTTATGCTTTTTAGAGTCCGTTGGCGCCGTATTTACTGGTTGGGTGAGAAAAACACTTGTGGAACCAGAGTTCACTTTTTCATTTATTGGTTTTGAATGGTTACAACCACTACCTGGTAATTGGATGTATGTTTATTATATTGTGATGGGTGTTTTTGGGCTACTCATTATGGTTGGTTATAAATACCGATTCAGCATGTTTATGTTCGCCACAATGTGGACAGCAACTTACCTCATGCAAAAATCTTCATATAACAATCATTACTATCTTTTATTCTTTTTAAGCTATTTAATGGTATTCTTACCTGCGAATACTTATGCCTCTTTAGACGCGAGAATTAATCCATCAATAAAGAAAATTTCAATGCCAAATTGGTGTCGTTGGTTCTTTATCATTCAGCTTTTTATTTTATACACCTACGCATCAATTGCAAAACTATATCCAGATTGGTTAGACACTTCAGTTGTGGCATTATTAATGAAAAGCAAAGCTAATTATCCTTTAATTGGTGAATTTCTACAACAAAAGACAGTGCATTACTTCATCGCTTATGGAGGTATTTTATTTGATGGATTAATCATACCAGCACTATTATTTAAACCAACACGTAAATTTGCCTTTTTTGCTTCTATATTCTTCCATTTATTTAATTCTATAGTATTTCAAATAGGAATATTTCCTTATCTCTCTTTAGCGTTTAGCTTATTCTTTTTTGACCCTAGAACAATTAAAAATATTTTTCTCAAATCTAAAACCTACTACACTGCCGCTGAAATAAAGATCCCAAAACTCAATAAGCTATTTGCTTTTGTATTTGTAACATATTTCGTAATACATATTGGACTTCCTTTAAGGCATCATTATTTCGAAGACGATGTGCTGTGGACTGAAGAAGGTCACAGACTAGCGTGGCGAATGATGCTAAGGGCAAAAGATGGTAGGGCACGATTTAGAGTTGTTGATACCGAAACAAACAATGCCATACCAATTAATTTAAACGACTATCTATCAAAAAAACAACAGCGCAATGTTAGTACTAAACCAGATATCATATGGCAATTTGCGCAACGACTAAAACAAGATTTTAAGAAAAAAGGGAAATCAGTAAAGGTCTATGCAAGCATTTATGTTAGTGTGAATGGCAAACCGCGCAAACGACTAATTGATCCTAATGTAGATCTTGCTAATGAAGAATGGCATCACTTTAAACACCATTCTTGGATAATGCCATCAAAATAGGGTCTGTTTTGTTTTTATCTGCCTAAAAACTTATTACTTTTGTCCCTTATTTTTCTTAGCCCAATTGGCGTTAACTTCAAAATTTGAAACATGTTACAGGTAGCTTACATTAGAGATAACAAAGAAGACATTGTAAAAAGGCTAGCAAAACGAAATATCGATGCTACTCAAATGATTAATGAAGTCATCTCCTTGGATGAAGCGCGAAGAAGTCTCCAGACAAAACTAGATAGCACTAAAGCAGAATCTAATAGCTTATCTAAAGAAATCGGAAACTTATTTAAATCTGGTGAAGCACAAAAGGCCAATTTGTTAAAGGAAAAGACAACTCAATTAAAAGAAACTACCAAAACTTTAGAGCAAGAGCTCAATGATAAGGCAGATGAGCTTAAAGCGCTGTTGTATAAAATTCCTAACGTACCAAATACCATAGTTCCAGCAGGTAATACTGATGAAGACAATGAAGAAGTATTTAGAGAAGGTGATATTCCTGTACTGTACGATGATGCATTACCACATTGGGAACTCGCTAAAAAATATGATATCATAGATTTTGAGTTAGGAAATAAAATAACTGGTGCTGGTTTTCCTGTATATAAAGGAAAAGGTGCTAAGTTACAACGCGCACTTATCACTTATTTCTTAGATAAAAATACTGAAGCAGGTTATACTGAGTTTCAATTACCACATTTAGTAAACGAAGCTTCTGGTTTTGGAACTGGTCAATTACCAGATAAAGAAGGACAAATGTATCATGTAACTGCTGATAATTTGTATTTAATACCAACGGCAGAAGTACCTGGTACCAATATATTTAGAGATACACTTTTAGCTGAAAGTGATTTACCAATTGGCATAACAGGCTATACACCTTGTTTTAGAAGAGAAGCTGGCAGCTATGGTGCTCATGTTAGAGGTCTTAATAGATTACATCAGTTCGATAAAGTAGAAATTCTTCGTGTAGAACATCCTAATAACTCTTATAATGCTTTAGATGCTATGGTTGAGCATGTAAAGGATATTCTTAAAGAATTAAAATTACCATACAGAATTTTACGTCTTTGTGGTGGTGACTTAGGATTTACCTCTGCGTTAACATATGATTTTGAAGTATTCTCAACCGCACAAGACCGTTGGTTAGAAATTTCTTCTGTGTCTAATTTTGAAACTTTCCAGGCAAACCGATTAAAGCTTCGTTTTAAAAACAGTGAAGGTAAAAATGAATTGTGCCATACTTTAAATGGAAGTTCATTAGCATTACCAAGAGTATTAGCAGGTATTCTTGAAAATTATCAAACTGAAGATGGTATTAAGATTCCAGAAGTTCTAATTCCTTACACAGGTTTCGACTTGATTTCTTAAATTTGTAAGTATTTTCTTTTTTTAGTTAATATTTATTTCCATTCATCCATTTATTTTGCATTTCTTCGTTTAATGAAGTAAATTTAAAGTGTGTTTAAATGACACATCCCCATACTAACCAAATTAAACAACCTGCTTTATGAAAAACTTAAAACGTATTGTTTTAATAGTTACCCTATCTGTTATGGTAGTTAAGGTTCTATTTTAACATTAAAATAGAGAAACAAAAAAATGCTGCCGAGTCAGAATAATTGAATCATTATGATAAATATTGGTTAATAGCACATTTATTTTGCTGGTAAAAGAAAGTCTAAACGGTTGCGTTTAGACTTTTTTTTATCATAACATTTACAATATCTCCTTTGAGCATTTGTTATATTTACACCGATAGTAATATGAAAAAGTTTGTTTTAACCATATCAATCCTTATCTCATTTAGTTTTGGCTTCTCCCAAAATAGTATGGTTCTAGCAGATAGCTATTACAAGAAAGGAGATTTTCAAAAAGCCCTTCTCATTTATCAAAACCTCGTTAAAGAAAAACCTTATAATAGTAAATATGTAGATAAACTTGTTGATACCCATCAACAACTTGAGCAGTTTGACGAAGCTGAACAAATACTTTTAAACAGGCTTGAAAAAAGAAGAGCACCTAATTTTGTTGTAGAGTTAGGTTATAATTATCAATTAAAAGATAGTTTAGAAAAAGCTCAAGAACTCTATCGTGAAGCGATAAACTACATAGATGAAAAGCCAAACTACATTTATACCATTGCAAAAAGATTTGAAGATCATTCGCTCTTAGATGAAGCAATTGAGGTTTACAGTAGAGCAAAGGATCTGGCACCAGAACAAAATTATAGTATTCAACTGGCTAAAATCTATGGAGATAAAGGTGATATTGAAGCTATGTTCGAAAATTATATGGATTACATAGAATTTAGGCCTCAATATCTCAACAACATTAAGAGAGCAATTAGTGAATTTATTGTTGAAGATAAAACCAATGAAGCCAATACGTTTTTAAGACGACAACTTTTAAAAAAAATTCAACAAAACCCTATGGCCTATTGGTATGAAATGTTGAGTTGGCTGTATATACAAGAAGGTGCGTACAACAAAGCATTTATTCAAGAGAAAGCACTCTATAAACGTAACCCTGAAAGTCTAGAGCGCATCATAGAATTAGCTGTCACAGCTAACGATGATAATGATAAGGATACAGCCAAAACAATTTTTAAATATGTTATAGAAACTACCCAAGATGCTTACACTGCGTTGCTTGCTCATCAATATATTCTTGAAATTGAAACAAAAAATGCTAATACCGAAGAGCTCGAAATAATTGATCAAAAATATAATCAACTCTTTAAGGATTTTGGTAAATCTGACCTTACCTTACCGTTACAATTAGCTTATGGAGAATTTCTAGCATTCCACAAAAAAGACACTAAAAACGCTACATCCTTTCTACGTAAAAGCTTAAAGCTAAGCATATCAGAATTTCAAGAAGCCAAAGTAAAGTTGTTATTGGCTGATATTTTAGTTCTAGAAGAACGCTTTAACGAAGCATTAATCTTTTATTCTCAAATTCAACTGAGCCTAAAAAATAGCACCATTTCTCAAGAAGCAAGATATAAAGTAGCTAAAACAAGTTATTATAAAGGTGATTTTGAATGGGCTGAATCGCAATTAAAAATACTCAAGTCTTCTACATCCCAATTAATCGCTAATGACGCTTTAGATTTAAAATTGCTCATTTCGGACAACAAGTACGAAGACAGTACGCAAACCGCACTAAAACATTTTGCCAAAGCAGATTTATTTGCGTTTCAAAATAAAACTGATGATGCTATACGTTTATTAGATAAGATTCTCGAAGAACATAAAGGAGAAAGTATAATTGACCAAACGCTATATCAGCAAGCAAAACTATTTGAAAAAAAACAACAATACACTAAAGCTGAAGCAAACTATCTTCAAATTATTAAAGATTATAGTCAAGATATTCTTGCCGATGATGCACATTATTATTTGGCAGAGTTATATAATAGCTATTTGTTAAAGCCTGAGGAAGCTAAAGCACTATTTGAAAAAATCATTTTTGAATACGAAGACAGTATCTACTTTATTGACGCACGTAAAAAGTATAGAATGTTGCGTGGTGATGCTATTAATTAATTGGTGGTCTATTTCTTATTCCTATTTTTGCAGGAAATAGAGAATATTTTATTCCGAACAAAAGTCTTATGAAGATTATCTATAATGTCACTATAAATATTGATGATAGTGTCCACGATGAATGGTTAATATGGATTAAAGAACATATACCACAAGTCTTAGCCACAGGCAAATTCATTGAAGCTAAACTCACTAAAGTATTGGTGGAAGAAGAAATGGGTGGCACGACATACTCCATTCAATATAAAGCACATAATAGACAAGCACTAGATGCATACTATAAAGAAGATGCACCAAAATTAAGACAAGACGGTATGAAACGTTTTGCTGATAAAATGCTAGCCTTCAGAACAGAACTCGAAGTTATTGATGAGTACTCAGTTAATTTTAAATAAGCTGTATGCCAATACATCAAATCTTATACAACAATAAAAAGAATCTTATTTTGGTAAGCATATTGGCAATCATTGTTGGTGCTTTAATCAGTTATTTCAATTATGGTACTGAACCATGGGAAACCATCGGTGGTTTTATTTGCGGTTTATTCTTCGGAATGCTGATTATTTTCATTTCATTAAAACAACCTAACTAATCATTCTCAATAGTGTCAAATCAAAACCAAGTTAGAGCCAAAAAGCATTTAGGACAACATTTTCTTAACGATGAAAAAATTGCCAAGAAAATAGCTCACACTTTATCGTTAGAAGGTTATAAGGATGTTTTAGAAATTGGTCCAGGAATGGGTGTTCTTACTAAGTATTTGCTTAAAAAAGACACTACCACTCATGTTATTGAAATAGATACAGAATCTGTTAACTATCTGAAAAACAATTACCTCAACTTGGCAAGTCGCATCTATGAAAAAGACTTTTTAAAGTACGACCTAACTGAAGTCTTTGGTGATAAGCCTTTTGCTATTATTGGGAATTACCCATACAATATTTCTTCTCAAATTGTATTTAAAACTTTAGAAATGCGTCAACAAATTCCTGAATTTTCAGGAATGTTTCAAAAAGAAGTAGCGCAACGTATATGTTCTAAAGAAGGCAGTAAAGTCTATGGTATATTATCGGTTTTAACGCAAGCTTTTTATGATGCTGAATATCTGTTTACAGTGCCACCAAGTGTTTTCAATCCACCACCAAAAGTAGATTCGGGTGTACTTTTACTAAAACGAAAAACGAACTTCTCACTCCCATGTGATGAGAAGTTATTCTTTAAAGTGGTAAAAACCGCTTTTCAACAACGAAGAAAAACATTACGTAATAGTTTAAAAACATTCAATCTTTCAGATAATTTAAAAGCAAACACTATCTTTGGGCAGCGACCAGAACAATTGAATGTTTCCCAATTTATTGAGCTGACATCGCTGATAGAGAATGATAATAATTAAGTTATTGTCATTGCGAACGTGGTGAAGCAATCTGTTTTATAAAACAAACTTAAAGATTACTTCGTCCTTCGTCCTCGTAATGACTACCATATAGCGTGGAAGAACTTCAAGATAACATACAATTTCAACTCACCAATGAGCTCATAGAAAAGGTAGAAATCCTTGTCGAAGACCAGAAAGACAAAGAGTTAAAAGCCTTACTAAATGAGTTTCACTATGCTGATATTGCGGAAATTATTGATGAAATAGACCTTGATGACTCCGTTTATGTTATTAAACTTTTAGATTCTGAAACCACTTCAGATATCCTCATGGAACTCGATGAAGATATCAGAGAAAAAATTCTAAAAAATCTTTCGGTTAAGGAAATAGCAGAAGAAGTTGAGGAGTTAGATA
The DNA here is from genome assembly GCA_964517835.1 of uncultured Flavobacteriaceae bacterium. Lineage (GTDB taxonomy): Bacteria > Bacteroidota > Bacteroidia > Flavobacteriales > Flavobacteriaceae > Winogradskyella. Next base: position 44,472 of record CAZFEV010000004.1, read on the forward strand.
CTGATGATGCGGCAGATATGATTGGTGAACTTCCTGAAGAACGCCAAGAAGCGGTAATTTCTCAAATTGAAGATGAAGAGCACAAAGCTGAAATACAAGAACTCTTAAACTATGATGAAGACACCGCTGGTGGACTCATGGCCAAAGAACTTGTAAAAGTATACGAAACATGGACTGTTGCGGGTTGTTTACGTCGTATTCGCGGACAAGCAAAAGAAGTGAAGCGTGTACACTCTATCTATGTTGTAGATAAAGAAGAAAAACTAATTGGTCGTTTATCTCTTAAAGACCTCATAGTTGCCAAAAGTGACCAAAAAATTGCAGAAATCGCAAAAGAAAATGTTGATTTTGTCAATGTGGCTGACGACCCAGAAGATGTTGCTAAGGTAATGGCTAAATATGATTTAGAAGCTATTCCTGTTGTTGATGATTCCCAAACTTTATTGGGAAGAATTACTATTGATGATATTGTTGACGTCTTAAAAGAAGAAGCTGACAAAGATTATCAATTAGCCGCAGGTATTACACAAGACGTAGATTCTGACGATAGTATTTTAGAGTTAACACGTGCACGGCTGCCATGGTTATTTTTAGGACTTGTTGGTGGTATAGGTGCATTCTTAATCATGGAAGGTTTTCAAGAGGCTTTTAATAAGTATGCGTTACTCTTCTTTTTCACACCATTAATTGCCGCAATGGCCGGAAATGTTGGTGTACAATCAAGTGCAATTATTGTACAAGGTTTGGCTAATGATGATGTCAAAGGAAGTATTAATAGCAGGTTAATAAAAGAAATGCTTCTTGCCGCCTTAAATGGTACTATTCTAGCGCTATTCTTGTTTGTATTTGTTTGGATAACAAAAAGTGATGTCAATACAGCATTAGCCATATCAATATCCTTAATAGCAGTAATCATTGTAGCTGGATTAATTGGCACCTTTGTTCCATTATTTTTAGACAAAAGAGGCATAGATCCTGCAATAGCTACAGGTCCTTTTATAACTACAAGCAACGACATCTTCGGTATCCTAATTTACTTTTGGATTGCAAAGTTGATACTTGGTATTTAAGCATTTAACCTGTCATTCCTGCGAGGGCAGGAATCTCAATTTAAATAAATCATGCTAGTTTAACACCACTACCAACAATAGAAATGTTTTTCTATGAACATCGTATATTTGAAGTAGTAATCTAAATTTGAAAAAGATTCCTGCTTTCGCAGGAATGACAAAAACATGAAGGCAATAAACATTAAAGACAAACTTTCAAAATTTAATAAGAACTGGCATCCACATCAAATAGCTGTGGTTGATGACATGCAGGTGCTTCTAGCAAAATTGAAAGGTGAATTTGTCTGGCACAGTCATGAGGATGAAGACGAATTATTTAAAGTCATTAAAGGCACGCTTTATATGCAGTTTAGAGCTTCGCCCGACGAAGCTGGAAGCGAAGGCGGCATCAGAACTGAAGTTGTAAATGAAGGCGAATGTATTGTTGTACCTAAAGGAGTTGAACATAATCCATGTACAAAAAATGATGAAGAAGTTCATGTCCTTTTGTTTGAAAAGCAAAAGATAGCACATACTGGAAATGTAATCCACGAAAAAACACAAACTGAATATCCTAAGATATAAAAAAGCCCCATTGTCCTGTGGACATTTCCCCAAAAGGGAAAAAGGAGCTATATATAGAAACAAAACTAGTTTCTTCCCTTTGGGAAGATTAAGATGGGCTTATGAAAATACTACACCTAGACACCAATCATCCATTACTCATAAATCAGCTCAACGATTTCGGCTTTACTAATCACGAAGATTATACCTCTTCAAAAGAAACTATTGAAGCTAAAATTTCGGAATATGATGGTTTTATCATTAGAAGTCGATTTAGGATTGACAAGGGCTTTTTAGATAAAGCAACTAATCTAAAATTCATTGGTCGCGTCGGTGCAGGACTAGAAAATATAGATTGTGATTATGCCGAACAGAAAGGCATATACCTTATATCAGCACCTGAAGGCAATAGAAACGCTGTTGGTGAGCATAGTTTAGCCATGTTATTGTCGTTATTTAATAAGCTTAACAAAGCAGATAAAGAAGTGAGGCAAGGCAAATGGCTAAGAGAAGATAATCGTGGATTAGAGCTTGATGGTAAAACTGTTGGACTTGTTGGTTACGGAAATATGGGTAAAGCCTTTGCAAAAAAGCTTCGTGGTTTTGATGTTGAAGTATTGTGTTATGATATAAAACCTCATGTTGGAGACGAAAACTGCAAGCAAGTTGCTCTTGAAGAACTACAAGAAAAAGCTGATGTACTAAGTCTTCATACACCTCAAACTGAACTCACTATTGATATGGTAAATAGTGAGTTTATAAATGGTTTTAAAAAACCATTTTGGCTCATTAATACAGCTAGAGGCAAAAGTGTCGTTACAAAAGATTTGGTTATAGCATTAAAATCTCGCAAAATTCTTGGTGCAGGCTTAGATGTTTTAGAATATGAAAAGTCTTCTTTTGAGAACTTATTTTCTTCAAACATGCCAGAAGCTTTTCAATATCTTATCAAATCGGAAAATGTCATACTATCACCACATGTCGCTGGGTGGACCATTGAAAGTAAAGAAAAACTAGCGCAGACCATTGTAGACAAAATTAAAGCAAAATTTTGCTAACTTAGATGGCAACTAATTTCATCTAAATCATGCAATATAAAGCTGAATCTCCAGAAGATTACATATCACAACTTCCGGAAGACAGAAAAGCACCAATATCTAAACTTCATCAACTTATTAAGGACAATATGCCAGAAGGTTTAGAATCTGGCATAAGTTATGGCATGCTGGGTTATTATGTACCAAAATCTATCTATCCAGATGGATATCACTGCAAACCATTTCCGCCATTACCATTTATAAATTTAGCATCACAAAAGAATTTTATAGCCTTATATCATTCAGGTATTTATGCTAAACAAGAACTTTACGATTGGTTTGTCTCAGAATACGCAAAACATTGTAAGTATAAATTAGATATGGGCAAAAGCTGTATCCGTTTTAAGAAAATAGATGATATACCTTACGATTTAATTAAGGAATTAATGGGTAAAATGTCTGTTGAAGAATGGATAGACATTTATGAAGCCACAATAAAGAAGAAGTAATAGTTTTTCCACTTTCGTGGAGACAAAATAATTTTGATGAAAAAAAGAGTAACAGGCATTGGTGGACTTTTCTTTAAGAGCAAAGACCCAAAAGCATCAAGAGATTGGTATAAAAAACACCTTGGATTTAATACAGATGAGTATGGCTCTACGTTCTGGTGGAAAGATAATGAGGGAAAAGATTGTTCTACGCAATGGAGTGCATTCCCTGAAGACACCAAGTATTATGAACCTTCAAAAAAAGACTTCATGTTTAACTATCGGGTTGAAAACTTAGAAGCACTTCTGAAGGTTTTAGAAGACGAAGGTGTAACAATTGTAGGTAATATGGAGACATATAGTTACGGAAAGTTTGCTTGGATACTTGATAATGAAGACAATAAGATTGAATTGTGGGAACCCATTGACGCAGCTTTTAAGGAATAACATTACTTTTTTTATAACTTTAAAACACTATTAATTAATAAATACTAAAAACTATGTCAGAAGAAAATAAAGATTTAGGAGAAGAACTAAATGATATGATTGGCGATGCCAAAGAATCTGCAAAACGTGCAGGCGAAAAAATAAGTCAAAAAACAAGTGAATTTGCGGAGGATGCCAAAGAATTTGCTAGTGAAGCCAAAGAAAAAGCTACCGAATTTGCTGGTGAAGCTAAAGAGGTCTTAAGCGATGGGAAAAATGTTGCGATAATAGCACATATAACAATAATTGGTTGGGTAATTGCCTTAATCATGAATGGTAGCAACAAGACAGAATTAGGCTCTTTTTATATAAGACAAATGTTAGGCTTCATCATCCTCAGTGTGATTAGTTCATTAATTCCAGTCGTAAATTTAATCGCTTGGTTACCTATTCTAATTGCTTGGATTATGAGTTTAATAAGCTCTTTCAGTGGTGAAATGAAACCTTCTTGGTTACTAGGAAATCAGTTTCAAGAATGGTTTAAAGGACTTTAAAATAATTAACCCAGAAGGTATTACTTCTGGGTTTCTTTTTTAGTATTATTTAAACCAAAATCTAAAGGTAAGGTATCGCCTATGCGTTGGCTTCCCATGGCTCCACTAAAATACACACCTTTAATTTCAGAATAATTACCATAAGCATCTAGCAGAATAGTGTCGACATAAATTTCAATTGCAGATTGTTCTTTTTTCTCAAATAAAATAGAAACTCTTTTGTCTAAGCTTACTCTCTTAAAAGCAGGATTCTCAGCTTCTTCCACCTTAAAATAAGACCATTCATTAACAGGAAAGCTCCCATAGAAAATTTGATAGCCTTCAGCTTTTAAATTTTGATTATACAAAGCGCGCATAAAATGTTGCACGGAACCTTTATATACTTTTTCTCGTCGTTTTTTAGTACTCCTTTTATTTGTCTCTACTAAATCTTTATAAAAAGATGTTCCGGCATAAGCAACTTGCCTTGTAACAAATTCTTGGTCTTTTAAATTGGCATATCTAAAATTTACTTCAAAATCTATAAGTTCAAAAGATATCTCATATTTCAAAGCCTTATTTAGAATAATAATAGGTCGATCACTACTAGCAGTTAAGGTCTGACTTCGCTTATCATAGCGCAAAAAAATGTCGTTTTCATTTAAAATCTTACATGATTTACCATACTTGGACAATCCTAAAAATTCCTTTTTAAAAAGCCTTAGCTTCTGTCTTCGAGTTAAGCCATCATCAAAGTCTATAAGGACCTCATCCAAACCAACCGCAGACGGTTTCATTTTAATAATAACGTCTTTTTTAACCCTATAATCAGTTATTAGTACTTTTTCAAAACCCAAATACGAAAAAACCAAATTAGACTGAATGGCATCTGTATAGGTTATAGAAAATTTACCTTCGGCATCTGTTGTTGTGCCTATGGTAGTATTATCAAAATAAACTGCTACAGTTTCGAGAGGTTTGTTAGAAGAAGCATCAAGCACAGTACCAGTTATTGTCTGAGAAAAAGACAACATTGGAAAAAGTAGAATCAGTAATATTCTACTTATCATTATTCTCAGTGAATTTACGTTCTAGTTCAGCTTGAAATTCTTCCATTACAGGTCTTACTGTACTTTCTGGTAAGTCGGCAATCTTTATATACATAAGACCATCAACGGCATTATTAAATAGCGGATCTACATTAAAGGCCACAATTTTTGCATTTTGTTTGATGTACTTTTTAAGTAACACTGGTAATCTTAGAGAACCAGGTTCTACCTCATCGATAAGTTTGTCTAGTTTATTAAGATCAGCTTCTGCCTCATCGAATACAAATTCTTTATCGGCATCTTTCAACTTTACTTTAAATTCCTTTTTAGGATGCACATATTGGGCTAAATACGGATCATAATAATGAGATTTCATAAACTCAATCATCAAACTTTTAGAGAAGTTTGAGAACTGATTGCTTATGCTTACACCACCAATTAAATACTTATGTTCGGGATGACGCAATGTTGTGTGTACTATTCCTTTCCAGAGTAAAAATAACGGCATTGGTTTTTGCTGATAAGACTTTACTATAAAAGCTCTACCCATTTCAATAGATTCGCTCATCATCTTATAAAGCTCAGGCTCAAAACGAAATAAATCTTGCATATAGAAGCCGTCAATACCATAGCGCTCAAAAATTTGTGAACCTAATCCCATCCTATAAGCTCCTGCCACAACCTTAGCCTGATTATCCCATAAAAACATGTGGTGATAATACGTATCAAAAGTATCTAAATCAATGGCTTCATTTGTGCCTTCCCCAACCTCTCTAAACGTAATCTCGCGCAGTCGTCCTAATTCTCTTAAAATGTTTGGCATCTCTCTAGCTTCAGCCAAGAAGACCTCGTAATTTTTGCTTTCTAGAAGTCTGCACTCATTTGCTCTTAATTTTTCTACCTCAGCAACCATTACATCAGTATCAACCGGTGTTACAATACTTTTAGGTGCCTTTGGTACTTTTACACTAGATTTTATGTTATCTAATATCTTTGATTTTGTTTCAAAGGAATTGGACAGCATATAGGTTTTTCGTCTTAAGAAATCTGAAAAATCTGCTAACTCTCCATGTTCTTTTTGATCTTTTACAGAAATTGGCTTACCAATTCTTACCTTAATTACACGACGTTTTTGTGTTAACAATTCTGAAGGTAATTTTGCTGTTCTTAGTGTATCACTAATCTTAGAAAGCCTGTAAAATAAGCGACTATTTTTTGCATGAAAATAAATTGGAACAACAGGAACTTCTGCCTTTTGAATAAGTTTCATAGCAGCTTCTTCCCATGGTTTATCCACAACGAGTTTGCCATCTCTGTAAGTAGAAACTTCACCAGCCGGAAACACTCCTAACGGATGACCTTCTCTTAAATGTAATATGGCATTTTTAAAACCAGTGATACTACTTTTAACATCCTTTCTGTCTTCAAAAGGATTTACAGGCATTATATATGGCTTTAGTGGCTCAATGCGATGCAATAAAAAGTTAGCGATGATTTTAAAATCTTCACGTTGTTCTAGCATTAACTTTAAGAGTAAAATACCATCAATGCCTCCAAGCGGATGATTAGAAATAGTTATATATGCACCATCCTTTGGTAAACGCTTAAGATCCTCTTCGGGTATTTCAAATTTTATTTGAAAATCATCTAAGAGCGCATTCAAAAAATCTAAGTTAGAAAGATGCTTATTTCGTCTGTAGATTTTGTTAATCGAAGAAATCTTTAAAACCTTCATGAGAACCCAACCAAAAAAAGTACCCAAAAAGCCATACTTGTCTGCATTAATAGCCTTGGCGACCTCCTTTGCGGTAACTAAACCAGAATTAGTTATTTTCCCCATATAACAAATCTAAAAAAAATTACTTAGTAACAATCTGAACTGTTTCTTGTGTTAATTGCTTCAATAATACGGTTTTTTCTTTTTCTAATTCTTTAATCGCGCTATCATTATAGTGTCTTATAGTGTAGAGACTCACATTATCGTGCGATGTTACATTAAACTTAGCCTTTAGATGCTGAATTAACTTATCCTTATTATCATAAAGGTTATCTATACAAACCGAGAAACTAATTGCAGAATTTTGAATAAGGTCTACCTTCATCTTATAGAGATGTAGCAGGCTAAATATCTCACTAATATTTTCTTCAACGATATATGAAAAATCTAATGAGGACAATGAAATAAGAATTAGATTTTTCTTTACAATAAAGCACGGAATCTCAGGCTCTAACGTTTTACCTTTGCTTACACAAGTTCCACTAGCTTTAGGATTTAAAAAAGACTTTACATATAGTGATATTTCTTTTTGCTGAAGGGGTTGCAGTGTTTTAGGGTGAATAACAGAAGCTCCGTAAAACGCCAACTCTATAGCTTCTCTATATGAAATTTGATTGAGTAGTTGGGCATTTTCAAAATATCTTGGATCTGCATTTAATACACCTGGTACATCTTTCCAAATAGTAACATCAAGAGCATTTAAGCAATAAGCAAAAATTGCAGCTGTATAGTCACTACCTTCTCTTCCTAAGGTCGTAGTAAAATTATTGGCATCACTTCCTAAAAACCCTTGTGTAATATTAAGTTGTGTTGTATCAAAATTAGATGAAATAATATCTTGGGTTTGTTCCCAATTTATATTTGCTCTTCTGTAATAATTATCTGTTTTTATAAATTCCCTAACATCTAACCATTGATTCTTTAATCCTATTTGATTTAAGTAATGGCTTACAATAGTTGTGGAAACTAATTCTCCATAACCAATAGTTTGGTCATAGACATAATTGTAATCTGGCGACTTATTAGTCTTAAAAAAAGTCTTTAATTCATCAAACAGCACTTTAACAGATTTAAAAACCTCGTGCTGTTCATTTTCAAATAAATCTAATAGAATTTCATTATGAAACTTTATAACCTCATGAATAGAACTCTGTAACTCGTCTTTGTTTTCAAAATAGTTCTTTATCACAAGCTCCATGGCATTAGTTGTCTTTCCCATTGCGGAAATAACGACTAAAGTATTGGCGTATCCTGTTGTTTTTAAAACTTCAGCCACGTTTTTTACACCTTCTGCATCTTTAACTGATGCTCCACCAAATTTGTAAACTCTCATTACTTCTTTCTTGTCTAAAAAACTTAAGACGTTATTTTTTTTACATAGTTATTAATCCCCTTTTCATCTAACTGTACCACATCCCAATCTCTCATTACGTTGGCACCTTTACTTTCGTAAAAGTCTATCGCTGGTGTGTTCCAATCTAAAACTTCCCAACACACACGTCTTACTTTTTTTTGGTATGCATATTTTACAACCTCATCTAATAACAGAGAACCTAATCCTTTTCCTCTGTGTTTATGACTTACTATTAAGTCTTCGAGATGAATAGCTTCACCTTTCCATGTGGAATATCTGGAATACACTAAAGCTATACCTTCGACCACATTATCAACTTCCAATACAAAACATGTGAATTTTGGATTATCCCCAAAACCATCATTTTGCAAATCAGAAATCGTTACCTCTACAGCGTCAGGTTCTTTCTCAAAAACAGCGAGTTCTTTTATAAGTTCAAGAACTCTTGGCATATCATTTTTAGTGGCTAATCTTGGCTGATTCATTATCAAATAAATAAGGACATCAAATATACTTTAAAAGTAGGATTACTTAACAATTAATTTCACTTACGAAAACGTTGTAGTTTGTTAAAAAATGCGATATTTGTGTAATAATCAATATCTCACTCCATGTCTCAAACCAATCAAACTCTAGGAGAGTTTATCATTGAAAATCAAACGTCTTTTAAATATTCTTCTGGTGAATTATCTAGACTTATCAATTCCATTAGACTTGCAGCAAAGGTGGTTAACCACGAAGTTAATAAAGCTGGACTTGTTGATATTATTGGTAATGCTGGTGACACCAATATACAAGGTGAAGACCAACAGAAGTTAGACGTATATGCTAATGATAAATTTATTCAGACTATGACCAATAGAAATATTGTTTGTGGTATTGCGAGTGAAGAAGAAGATGACTTTATTACCATTAATAGCCAAGATGAAAACCATCAGAATAAATATGTTGTATTGATTGATCCATTAGATGGTTCTTCAAATATCGACGTAAATGTGTCTGTTGGGACAATTTTTTCAGTTTACAGAAGAGTTACACCAGTTGGAACACCAGTTCAAATTGAAGATTTTCTTCAAAAAGGTGTGAATCAGGTTGCTGCTGGATATATCATTTACGGAACCTCTACAATGCTTGTGTATACTACCGGTGATGGCGTGAATGGTTTTACACTTAACCCAGCAATAGGCTCTTACTATTTATCGCATCCTAATATGCAATTTCCAGAAGACGGTCGCATATATTCTGTAAACGAAGGTAACTATACGCATTTTCCAAGAGGTATAAAAGATTACATTAAATATTGTCAAAAAGAAGAAGGAGATAGACCATACACGTCACGCTATATTGGTTCGCTGGTTTCGGACTTTCATAGAAATATGATTAAAGGTGGCATATACATGTATCCTAAAAGTTCAAAATCTAGTAATGGAAAACTTCGTTTGCTTTATGAATGTAATCCTATGGCCTTTTTAGCAGAGCAAGCCAACGGAAAAGCAAGTGATGGCTTTACAAGAATTATGGAAATTCAACCAACCGAACTCCACCAACGCGTACCTTTTATTTGTGGAAGTAAAAATATGGTAGATAAAGCTGAAGAATTTATGAAGAATGCAGATTCCTAAATAAAATCAAAAGCGACTAAACTTTAAAGTCTAGTCGCTTTTTTTATGTTATTAAATCAGATAATACTACTGATTCATTTTCTTCATTCTATCTGTAAACTCATCTAAGTCTACTTCGTAATGCACTAATGTTAATGCCTTATCTGCAATATACTTTACATTATCTTGATTAAAACCTAAACCAACACAAAGCTTTTCTAATAAACCAAATTGGTTTGGCCCTTCAATATGATCAGCCCATACCATACGCGCTAAATCATATAAACGTTCTAATCGCATATCATAAGATACTGGTGGATTAATAGGATGTGAGTTGTAATCTTTAAGTATAGCTTTATAATCTGACTCAGTGATGTCTAATCTTGTAGCTAATCGATCTAAAAATTCTTTTTCTGCATCATTAATAACACCATCGCTCATTGCAACTCTTACAATTGCAGCAAAATGATCTTCATTTCGCTTCTTAAATCCACTCTCGAATAAATCTGAAATTGACATATATTGTTTTGATTTTTAGTACGGCAAATATAACTTAAAGGTTTAGCTTATTAAAGCGAAATATGGGCTTTTTTAACATATTGGTTCTAAAGACTTACAATCTTACAAGCTTCAAATTCTGTATCAGTAAAACTTTCGGCAGTCCATGTACTTAACGCCTTTAAAATTGGTAATAAAGCTTCACCTTTTTCAGACAATGAATATTCAACCCTTGGTGGTGTTTCGGCAAAACGCTCTCTTATAATTAAACCATCTTCAGCCAATTCTTTTAATTGGTCTGTGAGTACTTTTTTAGAAATACTAGGTATAAATAGCAGCAGTTTTCCGAATCGCAAACTTCCGTTTGCCAGTAAGTATATAATGATTGGTTTCCACTTTCCACCTATTACATTCATTGCATACACCAACGAACAATGATTTGGATTATCAATTACTTTTCTTGCCATAGTTACCTTTTTGTAACCACAAATTTAGGTAAAAATTTCTTAATAGTTTAAAATAGAAACCAATAATAGTATATTTGCTAAACTTTTAAAACAAAACACTAAAAATATTACAGATATGAAAAAAGTATTCATTATAAACGGTCACCAATATTATCCGTTTGCAGAAGGAAAATTAAACAAAGCTTTAGTAGATAAAGCTTCAAATTTACTTGAAGGTGCTGACTTTGAAATTAAAACTACTGCAACGCAAGAAGACTATAACGTAGAAGAAGAATTAGAGAAATTCCTTTGGGCTGATGTTGTATTATTTCAAACACCATTAAACTGGATGGGTGTGACTTGGAGCTTCAAAAAATATATTGACGAAGTACTCACGGCTGGTATGATGGGAACCTTATCTCAAGGTGATGGTCGTAGTAAAGAAGAACCAAAGAAAAACTATGGTTTAGCAGGTTTACTAAAAGGAAAATATATGATTTCTGTAACTGCAAATGCACCAAAAGAAGCATTCAATAATCCTGAAGAGAAGTTCTTTGATGGCAAAAGTGAAGACGATTTATTATTACCGATGCATCTTAACTTTAAGTGGTTTGGTTTAGAACCATTAAAAACATTTTTTGCATACGACGTGATGAAGAATCCAGATATAGAAAATGATTTTATTCGTTTTGATAAGCACATAAAAGAAGAATTAATCGCAAAAGCATAATACAATGACATTACAAGATAGTTTAAATAAATTAAAAGCAAAGATTGAAAGTAGTATGCCTGCTGAAAATGTTGCAATTATGCACCAAGCAACCAGAGATTTAGAAGCTTCTGGTATTGGTGAAGGCATTTTAAAAGTTGGTGATAAAGCACCAGAATTTTCATTACCAAATCAAGATGGTAACCTTGTATCTAGTTCAGAATTATTAAGCAATGGTCCATTAGTGGTTACGTTTTACAGAGGTGTTTGGTGTCCTTATTGTAATCTAGATTTAGGAAACCTAAAGCGTTACAACTCGCAATTAGAAGAGCAAAATGCAACAATGTTGAGTATTTCACCTCAGCTTCCAGAATTCAACCAGAAAATAGTTGAGCAACAACGCTTAAACTTCGATTTATTAAGTGATTCTGAAAACAACGTTGCTGATGCATTTGGTTTACGTTGGACAATGGTTGACCCATTAAAATCATTATACAATGATACATTCAGAATAAATTTACCAACTTACAATGGTGACGAATCCTGGACGCTTCCTGTTCCTGCACGTTTTATCATTGGTACAGATGGAATTATTACATACGCTGAATATTCTGTAGATTACACAAAACGTCCTAATCCAGACGTATTAGTTGATGCTTTAAAAGCAATTTAAAAAAGTTAATGTCACCTCGAGCATTATCGAGTTTCAAATATATTTGAAACGAAGATAGCTTACGAAGTAAGTCGAGAGGTCTGCATTTATAATAGGTCCCGACTGCACTCAACCTGACAAGATTAAAGTTAAATATGTAACTTACAGCTTTAATTTACTAAATATGAATACTGAGTATTTAAAATCAACATATTATTTTGATTACGAAAGTCCTGAAATCCAAACCTTGGTTCAGGACTTTCATAGTCTTTCAGAACAAGAAAAATTAGAACAATTGTATCTTAAAGTGAGAGATGGTTGGCGTTACAATCCGTATAATATAGGATTAACAAACGACCATTTTAAAGCAAGTGCTATTTACAACAAACCAACTGCGCATTGCATTGACAAATCTGTATTGTACGTTGCTGGATTGAGAGCTTTAGGAATTCCATCAAGAATTCGTTTAGCAAAAGTGTCTAATCATATTGCTGTAGAACGTTTGGTTGAAAAATTAGGCACTAGCGATATTGCACCTCACGGCATGGCAGAAGTGTTTTTTGATAATAAATGGGTAAAATGCTCACCTGCTTTCAATAAAGAACTTTGCGATAAATTCAATGTAGATGTTTTAGAATTTGATGGTACTGAAGATTCTATATTTCAAGAATTTAATAAAGATGAAGCTCAATTTATGAGCTACAAAGAGGACTACGGTAGTTTTGATGATTTACCTATTGAATTTATAAAAGATACCTTTAAAAACAACTACCCTAAATTGTATGAACAGTATAAAGACCATACAGAAATAGACATTAAATAAACAATGCTTACAAGAAGAAATTATTCCGTTAAGGAAATGCTAGGTTGGACAAGACGATACATTTTTATTTTCGTCATTCTATCCTTAATTCCTGTACTATTGTATTCAGGTTTAAAATGGTATTGGCTACACTTACCTTGGTTACCAATTGGTTTGGTTGGTACAGCCTTAGCTTTTATAATTTCTTTTAAAAATAATGCCTCTTATGGCAGACTTTGGGAAGCTAGAAAAATTTGGGGTGGCATTGTAAATGCATCGCGCTCGTTTGCTATTATGGTAAACGATTTTATTACCAACGAACGCGCAAAAAACAACTATTCTGAAAACGAACTTTTCAAACTAAGAAAACAACTCATTATGCGTCACGTAGCGTGGATGACATCTTTACGCCACGCACTAAGAGCACCAAAACCTTGGGAATTGTCTAGCGTAAATAAATCTGATAGAGAATACATGAAAGGTATCAAAATCAGTGAGCGCGATTTTGAACTTTCAGAAGAATTAGAAGGTTATGTTACCGAAGAAGACAAACAGTATATTTTAAGTAAAAAAAATAAGCAAACCGCTTGTATTAATTTACAATCTAAACAACTACGCGCTTTAAAAGAAAGTGGACATATTTGGGAATTTTCGTTTTTAGAAATGGAACAAATGATGGTAGAACTTTTTACTTTACAAGGAAAAGCCGAACGTATTAAAAACTTTCCTTATCCAAGACAATTTGCGACTTTAAACCGTTTCTTTATCTGGATTTTTGTATTTCTGTTACCTTACGGTATGATGCACGAGTTTGATAAAATTGGACAAGAAGTTGTTGAGTTAGCACTTAGCTGGCAACCTTATCCAGCAGGTGGATTTCATCATATTATAGAATTGATTGGTCGTAATTTTGTGTGGTTTACCATTCCGTTTAGTGTTATTATTTCTTGGATATTCCACACGATGGAACGTATTGGTGAAGTTTCTGAAAATCCGTTTGAAGGTATTGCTAATGATGTTCCTATTACAACAATGGCTAGAGGAATAGAAATAGATATTCGTCAAATGATTGATGATAATGAAGCTGAGATTCCTCAACCAATTACAGACCAAAATGGTATTCAGATGTAATAGATAAATCCCCAACTATACAGTTAAAAGCCCTGTTTATCATTATTTTCTGTTTTTTCCTACAAAATATTGTAAATTGTAAGTAGTAAAATTGAAACTATCAGTAGCTCAAATATTGAGACTATAGTTTACAAAATTACTTACCATGCTAACAAGAGCCGTTTTAACAATATTATTTCTCTTTGTAGGTCCTTACGCTTTAGAGGCTCAAAGTAAAAAAGACTCTTTATGGGCTATTTGGTCAAACGAAAAAATAATGGCTTCTGAGCGCCTTTCTGCATTAAATGATTATGTGCATCAATTCTATCTCTATTCAGATCCTGACAGTTCCATTTATTTTATTGACAAATATTATAAGCTTGCCAAAGACAAAGACTTAGATTATGATATTGCCCAGAGCCTAAAATTAAAAGGGATAGTTTATTCTAACATTGGGAATTATACAAAAAGTATTTCCTATTACCATGAAAGTATTAATATTTTAAAGAACAATAATCAAGAAAAAGGTCTGGCAGATTTATACAACAACATTGCCGTTGATTATGATGAAATGGGCAAAGGAAATGAAGCCTTAAAATATTACTTCAAATGTCTAAACATTGATAAAAAATATGATAATAAATTTGGGATAGCTGACTCCTATAATAATCTTGGCACATTCTTTTATGACAGAGGTAATTATAGCCAAGCTATTGAATACTTTAATAAGGCCTTAAGACTAAGTGAAGAAATTTCGCATCACGAATCATCTGCATGTATCATGTACAATATGGCTAATATTTATATAGATATGCAAGACTTTGACAATGCGATAAAGTACCTTGATCAATCCAAAGCACTCATAGAAAAATACCATTTGACCTCTTGCGACATATACACTTCATCTATATATGCAGAATTTTATATGGCCAAGGGCTTATTCAACAAAGCTAAAAAACTGATATTAAATGAAATAAAAATCAAGGAAGAGAAAAATGCCAAGTCAGAATTGGTATATAATTACAATATAATTGGAGAACTGTATGACAAACTAGGAGACAACAACCAAGCCATAAAATATTACAGTAAAGGCAGGGATTTGAGCCTTGAGACTGGCACAATTAAAAGCTTAGCTAACGCGCATTTGGGACTAAGTGTCTCTTACAGAAAACTGGCCGACTCAACAAGATTCCTAGATTTACCAGAACTGAGTAAACAATCATACGATACTTCCATAACTAATGCTCAACAAGCACTTAAAACTGCTAATAAGCACAATTTATTAAAGGTAACTCAAGATGCAACATATACACTGTATAGCATTTATAAATCCTTAGGTAATCTAGATAAAGCTTTAGAATATCACGAAGACTACCATAAAATAGGTGATAGTCTATTAACTAAAGATAACCAACAAGAGATATTGATGCAGGATTTTAAGTATCAGTATGAAAAAAAAGAACTTGCTAACAAAGCCAAAAGAGATGCTGAAATTAAAAAAGCTGAATCTAAACAATTAGTACTTACAGTTAGTATTATTTCATTACTCATTTTTATACTGGTTATTTTTAATCGCATTCAGGTGATTCAAAGACAGAAAAAAATCATTCAATCTACACTTGCTGATTTAAAAGAAACACAATCTAAACTTGTTCATTCCGAAAAAATGGCTGCTCTTGGTACACTAACAGCTGGTATCGCTCATGAAATTAACAATCCTCTGAATTTTATTTCAGGTGGTGTTAATGCGCTAAAGAACATTCATAAGAATTTTTATATCGACCTCATTAAATTAAAAAAAGAATCATCTCGTATTTCCAAAGGAATAAATGAATTAGAACAGAAACATCCAATAAATGACCTTAACTCAGTAGTAGAGAATATAAATACGGGTGTGGAACGTGCTTCTGATATTGTTAAAGGGCTATTAGTATACTCTCATTCAAAAAACTCTAAATTAAAGTCTGCGAATATCAATGATATCTTAGACACTGCGCTACCTTTACTAAAATCAAAATACAAGTCTAAAGTGGTCATTGAGAAAGATTATGATAGTGCAATTAAACCTATTAATTGTTACCCTTCAAAACTTAATCAAGTATTTCTTAATCTTATTGATAATGCGATAGATGCAGTAGCCGACAATGGAAAAATTACATTAACAACTAGGCAGATAAATAATGCCGTAAGCATTTCAATAAAAGATAATGGTGAAGGTATTCCTAAAGATATAATTGATAAAATATTTGATCCGTTTTATACAACTAAAGAAGTTGGTAAAGGGACTGGTTTAGGTCTTTCTATTTGCCAAGGCATTATAGACAATCATAACGGAACTATTGAAGTGATAAGCTCGGAAGGAAACGGTACAGAGTTTTTAATTTTTTTACCTTCAAACTCAGAATTAGTTTGAAAAAATGGTAGCACTCAATTCACAATTTACTGCAACAAATTAATTCAAAAAAAATTAGGTAATTTTTAGTATCTTAGACGTTACTTGTATTATATTCAATCATTGTTTTACTCAGAACCCTTATGCTAAAAAGAGTAATTACTTTCATAATTCTAGTTTGTGGACTTTGCTGTTACTCTCAATCAAATAAAGACGCTCTTCGTCAAATATGGTTAAACGAAAAACAGCCAGATTCATCCAGGTTTAAGGCATTACATGACATGATTTTTTCTAAATATATGTATTCATTGCCTGATAGTGCCTATTATTATTCAGATCAGGGTGAAATCTATGCGAGACAAAAGAACAATACAGACAACATCGCAAGATTTTTGAACTTAAAAGGCATCACTCATGATGTAAGAGGCAACTTTGACGAAGCACTTGGTTATTATTTCCAAAGTCTAAGTATTTGGGAAGAAACTGATAGTAAGAAAGGAGTTGGTAATGTTCTAAATAACATCGGGATTATTTATCGTCAAAAAGGAGAACTAGATAAAGCAATTAGCTACTTTAAAAAATCTCTCAAAATTAGAGAAGAAATCAAAGATAAACGAGGAATTCGAGGTAGTTACAACGGTATTGGAAATACCTACATGGACAAAGGTGATTATAAAAATGCTATTAAATACCTAGTGAAATTTTTAAAATTTTGTGAAGAAGCTAATGATAAAAAAGGGATTGCTATAGCTTCTAATAATATAGGTATCGTCTATAAGTCATTAAAATTTTGGGATGAAGCCATTCGTTATTTTGAACAAGGTCTTAAAATAAGCCAAGAACTCAACAACAAATTAGAAATTTCAAATAACCTGAGTAATCTTGGGATCGTATATCATGAAAAAAAGGACTTGAAAAAAGGATTGGAATATCTAAAAAGAGCCTTGGCCATTAGAAACGACATTGACGATAAAAGTGGTGTTGTGGAATCGTACAATAACCTGGGTTTAATTTGCTTAGATAAGGAAGATTATCATAATGCTGAAGAATACTTTAAATTAAGTTATGATTTGGGTAGTTTTATTGATTATAAACCTTCCATAGCTATTTCGAGAAATGGTTCCTCTCAAATTTATTTATCATATGGAGATTCGGCATTAGCAGAAGGTAATAAAGCATATGCACAAAAAAATTATAACATAGCTTTACGACATGCCCAAGAGGCATTAAGTATTGCCCAAGCACTAGATATTAACCCACAAATTAGAGATGCTTCAAATACATTATTCAAAATATATAAAACTAGAAAAAACGACTCAAAAGCTTTAGAATATTACGAATTACATATAAAAACAAGAGATAGTATTGAAAGTGAAGAAAACCGTCGTGAACTCATTAAACAAGAATTTCAATTTGAATATGAAAAACAAGTAGCGATAGATAAATATGAATACGAAAAGAAAATAGCTGCAGATGAAGCCGTTGCAGCAGAACGTATTAAACAAGAAAAAGACAAACAACTGTATTTATACTTTGGGTTGAGTATTTTACTGCTTTTAATAGCCTTGATATTTACCAGATATCGCCTTTCTCAGCAGCAGAAAAAAGTCATTCAAACCACACTTACAGACTTAAAACAAACACAAAATCAATTGGTACAATCCGAAAAAATGGCAGCACTTGGTGTACTTACAGCTGGTGTAGCGCATGAAATTAACAACCCAATTAATTTTATTAGAGGTAGTAATGATGGTCTTAAAACACTTACTCAAGAAATTTCAGAGGTCTTAGAAAAACTAAAGCTTTTGTCTATAGACGACGATAAAACCCTTAATAATCAAAAGATCATTGCTGAAATTAAAAACACTACGCTTGTTGAAGAACATCTAAGCATGTTACCTGAGTTTATTGAAGGCATAGATATTGGAGTAGACAGAACTGCTAAAATTGTCAGTGGCTTATTATTATACTCTCGCAATGACCATACTATATCGCAAAATGCAAATATTAATGAAATCATTGATGCTGCGTTACTAATACTAAAAAATAAGTACAAGCATAACATCGAAGTTGTGACAACCTTGGATGCAAACCTTCCTGAAATTAATTGTTATCCTTCTCAGTTAAATCAAGTATTTGTAAATCTTATTGATAATGCAATTTATGCCATAGGTGATAAAGCAGGAGTAATTTCTATTACTACTTCTCTATTAAATGATAACATAACCGTATCCATAAAAGATAATGGCGAAGGTATTCCAGAAGATATTATTGATAAAATCTTTGACCCATTTTATACTACAAAAGAAGTTGGTAAAGGTACTGGCCTTGGGTTATCTATTTGCCAAGGGATAATTAGCAACCATAATGGTACGATTGAAGTCAAAAGTGAAGAAGGAAATGGGACTGAATTCATAATTAGCGTACCATTAGATCAAAAAAGATAAAATATAGTATTTTAGTTATCAGGTTGTTCAAAATTTGAGCATTTCCATTAATCATTGATTTACTCAAAAAACCCTTATGCTAAAAAGAGTAATTACTTTCATAATTCTAGTTTGTGGACTTTGTTGTTTCTCTCAATCAAGTAAGGACTCTCTACGTCAAATATGGTTAAACGAAAAAGAACCAGATTCATCCAGGTTTAAGGCATTACATGACATGATTTTTTCTGAGTATATGTACTCAATGCCTGACAGTGCCTATTATTATTCAGACCAAGGTGAAATCTATGCGAGACAAAAGAGCAATAAAGACAACATAGCAAGATTCTTGAACTTAAAAGGCATCAGCCATGATGTGAGAGGCAACTTTGATAAGGCAATTGATAATTACAACAAAAGTTTGGCCATTTGGGAAGAAGCCAACGATAAAAAAGGAGTCGGAAACATCTTAAGTAACATTGCCATCGTTTACCGACAACAAGGCAAATATGATAAAGCCATTGAATACTTTAAAAAGTCCCTCGAAATTAAAGAAGCCACAAACGACGAGAAAGGGATACGATACGTTTATAATGGACTTGGTAATACGTACATGAACCAAGGTGATTACAAAAATTCTATTGTATACCTCACAAAATTTTTAAGGCTCTGTGAACAAGCAGGTGATGAAAAAAGAGCTGCAATAGCCTCAATGAATGTTGGTTTGGTCTATAAATCCTTAAAATTTTGGGATGAAGCCATTCGTTATTTTGAACAAAGTCTTAGAAAAAATCAAGAATTTAACAATAAAGTAGAAATAGCAAACAATCTTGCTAACCTTGGTGATGTATATCATAAAAAAAATGATTTTGAAAAAGGCATACAATATTTAAATGAAGCGCTATCAATTAGAAAAGAAATTGATGACAAAAGCGGTATGGTTAGATCTTACAATAGTTTAGGTCTAATTTATTTGGATAAAAAAGAGTATTCAAAAGCTAAAACGTTCTTTAACCAAAGTTACAACTTAGGCAAAACAATTGACCTTAAACCTACTATAGCTGTTTCTAGAAATGGCGCTTCACAAATTTGTTTATCATATGGAGATTCGGCAATAGCAGAAGGTAATAAAGCATATGCACAAAAAAATTATGACATAGCTTTACGACATGCCCAAGAGGCATTAAGTATTGCGCAAGCACTAGATATTAAACCTCAAGTTAGAGATGCTTCAAATACATTATTCAAAATATATAAAACTAGAAAAAACGACTCAAAAGCTTTAGAATATTACGAATTACATATAAAAACAAGAGATAGTATTGAAAGTGAAGAAAACCGTCGTGAACTCATTAAACAAGAATTTCAATTTGAATATGAAAAACAAGTAGCGATAGATAAATATGAATACGAAAAGAAAATAGCTGCAGATGAAGCCGTTGCAGCAGAACGTATTAAACAAGAAAAAGACAAACAACTGTATTTATACTTTGGGTTGAGTATTTTACTGCTTTTAATAGCCTTGATATTTACCAGATATCGCCTTTCTCAGCAGCAGAAAAAAGTCATTCAAACCACACTTACAGACTTAAAACAAACACAAAATCAATTGGTACAATCCGAAAAAATGGCAGCACTTGGTGTACTTACAGCTGGTGTAGCGCATGAAATTAACAACCCAATTAATTTTATTAGAGGTAGTAATGATGGTCTTAAAACACTTACTCAAGAAATTTCAGAGGTCTTAGAAAAACTAAAGCTTTTGTCTATAGACGACGATAAAACCCTTAATAATCAAAAGATCATTGCTGAAATTAAAAACACTACGCTTGTTGAAGAACATCTAAGCATGTTACCTGAGTTTATTGAAGGCATAGATATTGGAGTAGACAGAACTGCTAAAATTGTCAGTGGCTTATTATTATACTCTCGCAATGACCATACTATATCGCAAAATGCAAATATTAATGAAATCATTGATGCTGCGTTACTAATACTAAAAAATAAGTACAAGCATAACATCGAAGTTGTGACAACCTTGGATGCAAACCTTCCTGAAATTAATTGTTATCCTTCACAACTAAATCAAGTATTTGTAAATCTCATTGATAATGCCATTGACGCCATTGGTGATAAAAAAGGTTTAATTACTATTTCAACTTCACAAAAAAATAACCAAGTATCTATATCCATTAAAGACGATGGAAAAGGTATACCTAAAGACATCAAGGACAAAATATTTGACCCGTTCTATACAACAAAAGAAGTTGGTAAAGGCACTGGTCTTGGGTTATCTATTTGCCAAGGGATAATAAGCAACCATAATGGTACTATTGAAGTCAAAAGTGAAGTAGAAATTGGCACAGAATTTATTATTACCTTGCCAATAAAGTAGTTATGCTAAATTTTTATCAAAAAACAATACCTATAATCAGTTTCTTATTGATCTTCGTATTGAGTTTTTTGAATGGTAATATCTACGGCCAATCTCATAATGAGATTACACAATTAAAAGACAAAGATTCACTTTGGGATATTTGGGAAAATGCTAAGTTGCCAGATACTACACGGCTATATGCCTTAAATAAAAGAACAGGACTTTACTACAGTTTTACCAATCCTGACAGCGCATTTTATTTTACCGATTTACATTACAAGTTTGCACATGCAAAAAATATAAAAAAAGAAATTGCTAAAGCTATAAATCACAAAGGTGTCATATACTTTGGGATGGGCGATCTAGATAACGCAATTCAAAAATTTACTGAAGCTTTAAATGAATTTAAAAAAATTGAGGCTAAAAAGGAATCGGCTTGGGCATACGGCAATATTGGTGCGATTTATCAAAAACAAGGCAAATACAATGAAGCTAGGTTTAATATAGAACAATCAATACAGGTATATAAAGAAGCGACAAATAAAGACGACCGAGTTTCACCATATAACAATTTAGGACTCATAGCAATGGCACAGGGCGATTTTGCAAATGCCATAAAAAATTATACGAAAGCTTTAGAAATATCACGACAGCTAGGACTAGAAAGAGAAGAAGCGCTTGTATTAAATAATATAGGAGAAGTTTACTATGATATTGATGATCCAGATAAAGCTTTAGAATATTATTTTGAAGGAATAGCTGTTTTAAACGCTATCAACGACCAAGCTTCAAAACAAGAAACACTTATTAATATCGGTCGTGTTTTCTCGGACAGAAAAGAATATCAAACAGCAATTGAATATGTCAATGAAGCATTAAGAATTCAGCAAAAAGTTGGAAACAAAGATGGTTTATCTGACTCCTATCTGTTTTTAGGAAAAATATATGCCCAACAAGAAGACTTACAAAATGCCTATAATTATTATCGAAAAAGTCTTGTCCTCAACGAGGAAATTGGTTTAAAACGTCGAGAATCTGCCGCTCTAAATGGTTTGACTTTTGTATCAATTAAACAAGGAGATTCATCACAACTGAAAGGCAATACTGATTTTCAAAAATCAAAATATAATGATGCACTAATTACAGGAAAAAAGGCGCTAAAAACAGCCAAAACAATAGGAGCAATTAAAGAATTAAGAGATGCCTATTATAACTTATTCAAAATTAATGAGTTTATCAATGAAGATTCTGAAGCTTTAAAAATGTACAAGCTCTACGTATCTTCTAGAGATAGTTTATTAAGTGAAAGTAATCAACGAGAGATTATAAAAGAAGAATTTAAGTACAACTATGAGCGGCAAATGGCCGCTGATAAAGTTTTAACCGAAGAGCGATTAAAACAAGAAAAATATAAAAGAAGTGTTTTAAACATTGGCATTGTGGCATTAATTCTTGTAATCGCATTCATTTTTTATCGATACCAAATCACACTTAAGCAAAGGAAAATCATTCAAAGTACTCTTACAGATTTGCAACAAACGCAAAACCAATTGGTACAATCAGAAAAAATGGCTGCTCTTGGTATATTGACTACTGGTATAGCTCATGAAATAAATAATCCAATAAACTTTATTAAAGGGAGCAACGATGCACTTAAAACAATTTTTAATGATGTCACTAAATTAATGCGAGATATTGATAGTCTTCCTAAAGACGATAAAAATGCAAAAGAAAATTATAATACGTTATTAGAAATTTTAAGTCAATACAACATAAACGAAATAAAAGAAGTCATTCCAGAATTTATTGAAGGACTTAACATAGGTGTAGATAGAACTGCAAATATTACAAAAGGATTGATGTTGTACTCTCATAAGGATAGCGAAGCATTTACCCAAAGCAACCTTCATGAAAATATAGATTCTGCCCTTACCTTACTTAAGTTTAATTATAAGAATAAACTTGAAATCATTAAAGACTATGACTCTAGTATAAAAACGATTTTATGTTCACCTTCAGGACTCAATCAGGTCTTTACCAATATCTTGTCTAATGCCATACATGCTACACCTGAAAATGGTTCAATAACAATAACCACCAAACACCTCAATGATAAGGTGAAGATTTGTATTAAAGATACTGGTCATGGCATACCAAATGATATTAAAAATAGAATATTTGACCCATTCTTTACCACAAAAGAAACCGGTAAAGGTACTGGGCTTGGCTTATCTATTTGCCAAGGCATTATAAACAATCATAATGGAACAATGGAACTTGAAAGCGAAGAAGGCCAAGGCACTGAGTTCATTATTATCCTACCAATAAATGCAGGTAAATAAAACCAAAGTAGTTTTAGAATACTTTCCTTACCATTATATTTGCACCACTAATTTCTATTATACGTGAGCAAAACACATATTTCGCAAACGTATGCACAGACTTTACAACTACAAAGTCTGCAAAATACTATTGCCCAAACTCAAGCAAAAACACACCTAAGAGGACTTATTGGTTCTTCGTTATCATTTGCAATTTCTAGTGCTTTTAAATCCGCAGAAAAGCCATTTTTATTGGTCTTTAATGATAAAGAAGAAGCGGCCTATCATCTCAATGATTTAGAACAATTGCTAGATGCTAAAAATGTACTTTTCTATCCTGGCAGTTATAGAAGACCATACCAGATAGAAGAAACAGATAATGCAAATGTGCTTTTACGCGCAGAGGTTTTAAACCGAATAAACTCTCGTAAAAAACCTGCTGTTATTGTTACCTATCCAGATGCATTATTCGAAAAAGTTGTTACGAGAAGAGAACTTGAAAAGAATACTTTAAAAATTGGCATCAACGATGAACTATCAATAGATTTTGTAAACGAAGTTCTTTTTGAATACAACTTTAAGCGCGTAGATTTTGTTACAGAACCTGGTGAGTTTTCGGTTCGTGGTGGCATCGTTGATGTATTTTCATTTTCACATGATGAACCTTATCGTATTGAGTTTTTTGGTAATGAAGTAGACAGTATTAGAACCTTTGACGTAGAAACGCAACTCTCAACTGAGCAGATTAAAAAAATCAGCATCATACCTAATGTTGCTAATAAATTTTTAGAGGAAAGCAGACAAAGTTTCTTTAAATATGTAGCTCAAAAAACAGTAGTTTTTGTTAAAAATGCTGAACTATTATTTTCGAGAGTAGATAAACTTTTTGAGAAAGCCTCCGAAACCTTTGAAACACTTTCTAACGAACTCAAACATTCTGAACCAAAAGAACTTTTTTGCGATTCAGAATTACTAAAACGACAATTATTAGATTTTAACTTGGTTGAGTTTGGATCAACAGCACTTTTTTCGGGCACTGAGGCTCTCGAAGTGCTAGAAATATCAAATTCAATTCTGGACACTTCGAGAACCTCAGCGTCCAGTATTGAATTCAACACCAAACCTCAACCATCTTTCAATAAACAGTTTGAGCTACTCATAGATAACCTTAACAGCAATCACAATAAAGGTTACACAAACTACATCGCTTGTTCTAGCGAACAGCAAACAAAACGTTTGAATGATATTTTTGAAGACGTTGAACAAGATGTACACTACAAAACAATTGTACTACCATTATATCAAGGTTTTATAGATGATGACAACAAAATAGTATGTTATACCGATCATCAAATTTTTGAACGTTATCATAAATTCAATCTTAAAAATGGTTATGCTAAAAAACAAGCCATTACACTTAAAGAGTTAACCAATCTAGAAATTGGAGATTACGTTACTCACATAGATCATGGTATTGGTAAATTTGGTGGACTTCAAAAGATTGACGTTGAAGGAAAAAAGCAAGAAGCTATTAAACTTGTTTATGGTGAACGCGATATTTTATACCTCAGCATACATTCTTTACATAAAATCACCAAGTTTAATGGTAAAGATGGTAAACCACCAAAAGTCTATAAACTTGGTAGTAAAGCATGGAAAACGCTTAAGCAAAAGACCAAGAATAGAGTTAAAGAAATTGCATTTAATCTCATTCAACTTTATGCTAAGCGAAAACTAAAAAAAGGCTTTCAATATGCACCAGACAGCTACTTACAACATGAGCTAGAAGCGTCATTTATTTACGAAGACACGCCAGATCAAATGTCTTCTACTGCAGATATTAAAGCCGATATGGAAAGCGAACAACCAATGGATCGTTTGGTTTGTGGTGATGTTGGTTTTGGTAAAACTGAAGTAGCCATTCGTGCGGCTTTTAAAGCAGTAGACAATGGTAAACAAGTTGCAGTTTTGGTACCTACAACTATTCTGGCATTTCAACATTTTAAAACATTTTCTGAACGTTTAAAAAACTTACCGGTTACTGTAGATTATGTCAACCGATTTAGAACGGCAAAACAAAAGCGTGAAACCTTAGAACAACTAGAAAATGGTCGTATTGATATTATTATTGGCACGCATCAATTAGTCAACAAAAATGTAAAATTTAAAGACTTAGGATTACTCATTGTTGATGAAGAGCAAAAATTTGGAGTTGCTGTAAAAGACAAACTAAAAACCATTAAAGAAAATGTTGATGTTTTAACCTTGACGGCAACGCCAATTCCAAGAACGCTTCAGTTTAGTTTAATGGCAGCAAGAGATTTATCTGTTATAAATACGCCACCACCAAATCGCTATCCGATAGAAAGTAGAGTCATTCGCTTTAGTGAAGAAACTATTAGAGATGCTGTGATGTCCGAAATTCAGCGTGGCGGACAAGTGTTTTTTATTCATAATCGTATAGAAAATATCAAAGAAGTTGCTGGTATGATTCAGCGTTTGGTGCCAGATGCTAAAATTGGAATTGGTCACGGACAAATGGATGGAAAAAAGCTAGAACAGTTAATGCTCGGTTTTATGAATGGTGAATTTGATGTATTAGTTAGTACAACCATTGTAGAAAGTGGTCTCGATGTGCCAAATGCGAATACTATTTTTATCAACAATGCTAATAATTTTGGATTAAGCGACTTGCATCAAATGCGTGGTCGTGTTGGCAGAAGTAACAAAAAAGCCTTCTGTTTCTTTATCACACCAGAATATTCTGCAATGACCAATGATGCTAGAAAACGAATCACTGCTTTAGAGCAATTTACAGAACTTGGTAGTGGATTTAATATCGCTATGAAAGATTTAGAAATTCGTGGTGCGGGTGATTTACTTGGTGGCGAACAAAGTGGATTTATTAATGATATAGGCTTTGATACATATCAAAAAATACTAAACGAAGCTATTGAAGAACTTAAAGAGAATGAGTTCAAAGATCTTTACAAAGACGATAATGATGATAAAGTGTATGTAAAAGACATCACGATTGATACTGACTTTGAATTATTATTCCCAGATGATTACGTTAATAATATTACAGAACGTTTAAATCTTTACACCAAACTTAATGCACTTAAAAACGAAGCCGAGTTAATACAGTTCGAAAAAGACATCATAGATCGTTTTGGTGAAATGCCACAACAAGTTGTTGACTTATTTAATAGCGTACGCATCAAATGGATTGCAACAGCAATTGGTATAGAAAAAATAATCATGAAGCAAAACAAGCTTATTGGTTACTTTATAAATGACCAACAAAGTGCTTTTTATCAAAGTGCAGGTTTTACTAAAGTGTTACAATTTGTGCAAACCAATCCGAAGGCATGCAAAATGAAAGAAAAGCAAACCAGAAATGGTTTACGATTATTGCTCACTTTTGAAAATATAAAATCCGTAGATATTGCTTTAAAAGCATTGTCGAGAATATAATATTGTCATTCCTGCTTGTTCACTAAAGTGTCACACTGAGCGCAGTCGAAGTGTAATTAAAGTACATAATGGAATTTCAAAATAGATTCCTGCCTTGCGTCTCCGCTAAAGCTTCAGCGAACGCGGACGCAGGAATGACAACAAAGACAAATTCTAATAAATGAAACAAAACTCACATCTTAATCATGTCTTCTGGCTTATTATCGCCTGTGTGTTTGTGAGTAGTTCGGGTGCTTTAGGTAAGTTTATTGATATGCCTACACCAGTTATTATTTGGTTTAGAGCAGGTTTAGCAGCGCTATTTTTATTCATCTTTTGCATCATTAAAAAGATTAGCTTAAAAATTGAAAAAGGTAGGGATCGGTCTACTTTTTTATTGGCTGGTTTCTTCATGGGAGCGCACTGGATCACCTATTTCTATGCTTTAAAATTATCTAATGTTGCTATAGGAATGTTATCTCTATTTACATTTCCTGTAATTGTCGCACTATTAGAACCTTTATTCTCTAAAGTAAAGTTTGACCCAATGCATGTGTTATTAGGGTTACTAGTTTTGGTTGGCATTTATATACTTTCACCAGAACTAAATCTAGAAAACAACACGCTTCAAGGCATACTTTTCGGAATACTTTCTGCGGTTTGTTATGCGCTACGTATTTTAATTCTAAAAGGACATGTTGCAAGGTATAACCCAACAATGCTCATGTTTTATCAAGCGGCAATTATTACAATACTTCTAGTGCCTGTGTTATTCTTTATGGATTCGACGAATATCACAACGCAATATCCATATCTTATTTTATTAGCGTTGTTAACCACAGCTATTGGACATACACTATTCGTAAACAGCCTCAAATATTTTAAGGCAAGTACAGCAAGTATAATCGGCAGTAGTCAACCGATTTTCGGAATTATTATTGCCTTCTTTTTCTTGAATGAAATACCAACATTAAATACATTTGTTGGAGGCTCACTAATTTTAATTACTGTAATCATTGAAAGCTTAAGATCTAAAACTTAAATAATGGCGTAATTATTGAGTATACTATCTACAAAAAACATCAAAAAATGCATAAACTACTATTTCTTATTTTACTTTTACCGAGTCTTTTATTGTCTCAATCTGTTAAAGGTACTTTTTCACCTGCTGAAGATTTCACACATGCATTTTTATATCAGGCAACACCAGATGGTGCAACTTACATCAATCATAGTAAACTAGATGATAACGGTAGTTTTGAAATCGCTTTAGACTCTACGGCTGCACCTGGTATTTATAAAATTGTGTATGCAGTACCAGCAGAACAAAATAATTTTGACTTTATATACGATGGCAAAGAAAATGTGGCGTTCAATTTCAATCTAGAGACTGGAGTTGAATTTACAGCTTCTGAAGAAAATAAACTTTGGACCTCTTATTTAAACAGTATGGCCATGGTAAACCAAACCATAAGTAATTATTATGCTTCCAACAAAGACGATAAAGAAGGTTTCAATTCAATTTTTAAAGTTGCTAAAGACACACAAGCAGCTTATGAAGAATCTGCTAATGGTAAAATTGTATCTGCGTTTATAAGTGCCAACAAACCATATTTACCTAACGAATATGAAGATATAAATACCTATTCGCAAAACCTTAAAAACAACTTTTTAAGTCAAATAGATTTTAGTAATTACATGCTTCAATGTTCTACATTCTTAGTAGACCGTGTGGTTGGATATGTATTTAATATTGTTGAAACTCCAAGTGATAACACCTATAAGAACCTTGTCAATGATGTGGCTAATACTATAAGTGACGATAATGCTGCAATTAAAACCAGCCTATTAGAAATTTTATGGCAACGTTTTGTATCCTTAGATAATCACGAACTAGCAAATTACATTACAGATAACTATCTTCTAGAGCTAGCTAACAAAGTAGGAAATATTGCAATGGCAGAAATGCTAGTGTCATATAAAAATACTTCTATTGGTGCTTTAGCGCCAAATTTTGAAATAGCTTCTACAGAAGCGACAACAAGCCTTCATAATCTCAATGGTTCTCAACATTATTTATTAGTGTTTTGGAGTAGTGGCTGCGGACACTGTTTGAATGAACTTCCAAAACTTAAAGAACTCGTTGCAGATAAACCAAATTTAAAAGTTATTGCATTTGGATTAGAAGATGGCCCTTTGAATTGGTCTCAAGAAATAAAAAAATATCCTGAATTTATACATACCATTGGCTTAGGTAAATGGGAAAACAAAACCGTTAAAACCTATGGTATTGCAGCTACACCTTCATACTTTTTACTTGATAGCTCTAAATTAATTGTAGCCAAGCCATATGAATTTAAGGATTTAGAGGTCATCTTAACTAATTTATAGATATGCCTTCTTTAAAGGAGCTAAAAGAGAACTATAGAGGATTCTCTGATTCAAAAATTGAAAATATAGCCAGAAATGAGTCTAAAGGACTCATGAAAGAAGTACTTCCCATTCTTAAGGAGGAAATTATAAGAAGAAAACTCGATCAAAATTTAATTTCTTGGATAGATACAGAAGCGAACCCTTTTGAAGGTGTCGAACGTAAACAGCTAATTCAAACAATAAAATCTCAGAGATGTCCCAAATGTAATTCGGAGCTAGAACTTTTTGGATTTGAAACAAATTCAATTAAGAGTTTTTTGTTTTTTACTTGTATTGAAAAAAGAGAATATATCCTGTGTAAGTCTTGTGGTGTATCAAAAAAACTTACTGCCATAGTCACAACTCTATTATTAGGTTGGTGGTCTCCAAAAGGATTCCTTAGTACTCCGTTTATTCTAATTACAGATATCATTAACTTTATGTACTTGAATAAAATAAGTAAGCGTATAATTAATGATTTTATTGATGAAACCAATGGAACAATAAGACGATACGGGTCAAATGATGATGTTATCAAGAGACTTATTCAATGGAAGAATAAATCTAGTAAATAATACAAAAAACGCCCAGCAAAAAAAGTGTTTGCTGAGCGCTTTGAAACTAAATAACCAACCAAAATTTAGCTCTATGAATGTCTTGTATTTTCTCTAGGGTTATCTACCTTAGGTGTACGTTGTTTACGCTTCTTTGGTTCACCTTCTATATTAGACTTTCCTTCTACATTAGAACCTCGATAAAACGCCGTGTATCCTCTACCTTCAAACTCATAGACTGTTCCAGAATTTGCATGAAACAACTCTATAGTTCCGTCATTAATAACTGTCAATTCAAAGAATTCATTGCCTAAGAAATCATAATCTAATGTTAAGGTTTTAGTGTATAAACTACCGTTTATATTTCCAACTCCATAAATCCCAGTGTAATCCCAAAATATGTTATTGGCATTATTAATATTGACGTCTTGAGAACTTCTAAATGTCGAATCATTTCCACCAGCTAAAAACTGTAGATAATTCTCGTTATCAAACTCATTTAATGCTCCAAAATTGCTTGTGTATACTTTCTCCCAAGCTTCATATTCTTGCAGGAAGTAATGAATGTTTTCTGAAAACACCAAGTCATAATCAAACGTCGATCTTTGGTAACCATCTAAAAAATACGATGTATCATTAAATGGGTTGTACAACTCTATAGTATTATTATCTATTTGATATACATCAAAGGTGTTATAGCCATCAATGACATGATTAATATCTAATATCATATCATACGCATTATAGGTTCCTATTTCTACACCAAAACCATTTCCTTGACTTCCAAAACCAACCAAGTTATTGTTAGCATAAACTACACCTCGATCAAAAGTTAAGGTAAATGCAATCTGTAAAAATGGTGTTTCGCCGTATCCTTGTGTTCGGTTTACATCAACATACCATAAGTCGTAAGAGTGCAATAACTGATCTAATGAAATCGCTGGACCATTATCAACAATTACCTGCTCTGTGTAGCACGATGTCAGCATCGTAGCACTCAACATAAATCCTAAGAGTAATTTTACTGTTTTCATAATTAATGGTTTTAAGGTTTCTATTGAAGTAAATTCAAAACCTATGCCAAAATGAAAATTGACTCATAGACTAACACTTTTCACAACCGAATAATTCCTTAAATTTTGTGTACTTTTGGGTAACTAAATTCATACTATAATATATGAGTGACTCTAAAAAATATGCTGTATTTGGTGCAGGAAGTTGGGCAACGGCAATTGTAAAAATGCTTTGTGAGAACTTAGATGAAGTTGGCTGGTACATGCGCAGCGAGACCACCAAAGAACACATTAAAAATGAACAGCATAATCCTAGTTATCTCAGTTCTGTAGAATTTCATACTGAGCAGTTGAAACTCAGTAATGATATGAATGAAATAGCATCATGGGCAGATGTTCTCATTTTTGCAATTCCTTCTGCTTTTATGCATTCTGAATTACTTAAACTTTCAGTAAATATCAGTGAAAAAACTGTGGTTTCCGCTGTTAAAGGTATCATTCCAGAATCTGGATTATTGGTTGGTGAACATTTTCATGATATCTATTATATTCCGTTTGAAAATATTGCGGTTATTGCTGGTCCTTGCCATGCTGAAGAGGTTGCATTAGAACGCTTGTCTTATTTAACCATATCGTGTGCTGATGCTACAAAAGCTCAGGAGATTGCAGATAAATTTTCAAGCTCTTACATAAAGACTAAAATTAGTGATGATATTATTGGTGTAGAGTATGCTGTAATGCTCAAAAACATATATGCTATTGCTGCTGGTATTGCTCACGGATTGGGTTATGGTGATAATTTTCAGAGTGTATTAATGAGTAACGCCATTAGAGAAATGAAACGCTTCATAAAGAAAATGCACAAAATGAAACGTAACATTAACAACTCAGCTTATTTAGGTGATTTACTCGTTACAGGATATTCTATTTTCTCTCGCAACCGTATGTTTGGCAACATGATTGGTAAAGGTTACACGGTGAAATCTGCACAAATGGAAATGAACATGATTGCTGAAGGTTATTATGCTACTAAGAGTGCTCACTTACTCAATAAGAAAAATCTAAAGAAAACAAGATTACCAATTATA
Source organism: uncultured Flavobacteriaceae bacterium (assembly GCA_964517835.1). Lineage (GTDB taxonomy): Bacteria > Bacteroidota > Bacteroidia > Flavobacteriales > Flavobacteriaceae > Winogradskyella. The sequence goes on from CAZFEV010000004.1 coordinate 76,603, forward strand.
GATGCGGTTTACTCAATTCTATATGAGAAGAAAAACCCTAAAAAAGTCTTTAAAAAACTGACTGAACAGTTGGATTAAGAATTGGTTTGAAAGTCACCAATACTAAATATAAAAATCTATTTCTAGCCAGCGTCGATGATAGGGCTGAAAACTTCTGGATCGATTTTGCGGTCTCGTCTGCAATAGGTGTTGGTTTTGCTTGGATAACGTACACTGGAATAACAACTGCTATTTTAATTTATTATTTCTGCAGATTCTTGTATTACTTCTTATCTGAAATAAACTCAGGACGTACTTTAGGAAAGTGTCAGACACAAACCCTCGTAGTGGATAAAAGCGGAAATGAACCTTCAATAATGCAACATGCTATTAGGTCTTTTTCTAGATTCATAAGTTTACCTTCAGGAGTTAGCGATGACGAAAGGGCTATCCATGACGTACTTTCTAAAACCTTTGTAATAAAGGACAACTCTTTAAAGAAAATTGAAATAAAACAACCACTATATCTAATATTTAGACAAGTAATTTTTGTTTATTTTATATATTATTTTCTAGATCAGCCTACATATAAAACTATAGATTATATCGCTATTGTAGCCTTCTCACTTGGAATAATTGGTGGTTTTATAGCCCTTTTTCGAAAGTAAAAAACTACTCTTCCTCATCAAAAGCCATAATCTCATCAATTTGCTTTTGAGTTTTAGCTAATCGTCTGTTAAGGAAGTAATTCCAACCAAGAATTGATATTAAGGATATAAGATTTAAAGGTATGTAGATGTACAACACCCATTTTACCCAATCATAATCCCATAGAAAGTAGATGATTGTAACGGCAATTAGTGTTCTTACTAAATAAATTAGTAACTTTCTATTTCTATGTTTTTTTGAAAGAATAGGGTCTTTAGATAACTGTTGTAGTTCTTTTTTTAAAGCATCCATAGCACTATTATTTCATTAAAACACCTTTAACTTCCATTAAAGGAATATTCTGTAGTGCTTTCTCATTAATGGTATTCTTTCTAAAAAGATAGGTTTTATCAAACATTTGATTACCATCAAAAAAAGTAACTTTAAAGGTATTATTAAGTTCTAACACTTTCTCTTGTAAAAACTCAATTTTAGCATAACTTTTAGCTGGTAGATTAGCAATAGAATGTCTCATTGGAGGCGTCATCTTAGACTCTGAGTACCCTTGTGATACAATTAAAACAGTATCTAAATCCCTATTAGAATCGTTAATTATATATGCAAACCAATCTAAATTTTCAGTAGCTTCTTGCTGCTTTTGTACAACAGCAATATAAACACCTTTAACTTCTGGGATGGTGATGTCTTTTTTCACAACTTTAAAGTGCTGACTTAAACTGCTCTAAGAAACGGACATCATTTTCGCTTAACAAACGGATATCGCTAATTTGATTAAGTAGCATCGCAATACGGTCTATTCCCATTCCGAATGCAAAACCAGAATACACTTTAGAGTCAATTCCGCAGTTTTCTAATACGTTAGGGTCTACCATACCACAACCCATTATCTCTAACCAACCTGTACCTTTAGTGATTTTGTAGTCTGTCTCAGTTTCAAGTCCCCAATACACATCAACCTCAGCACTTGGTTCTGTGAACGGAAAGTAAGATGGACGTAATCTAATCTTAGACTTACCAAACATTTCTGTTGTAAAATACTGAAGTGTTTGTTTTAAATCAGCAAAACTCACATCCTTATCAATATACAGGCCTTCTACCTGATGAAAGAAACAATGTGAACGCGCAGAGATAGCTTCATTTCTATAAACTCTACCTGGCGAAATAGTTCTTATTGGTGGCTTATTATTTTCCATGTAACGTACCTGTACAGAACTTGTATGTGTACGTAATAATATATCTGGATCTGTCTGAATAAAAAAGGTATCCTGCATATCTCTAGCAGGATGATATTCTGGTAAGTTTAAAGCTGTAAAGTTATGCCAATCATCTTCAATCTCCGGACCTTCACTTACGTTAAAACCAATCCTAGAAAAGATATCAATGATTTCATTCTTTACGATAGAAATAGGATGACGCGCACCAAGAGTTACTGGCTCTCCAGGGCGAGATAAATCACCATAAATACCTTTATCTTCTTCTAAACTTTCAAGAGCTTCTTTAAGCGTGTTTACTTTCTCTTCAGCAGTTTTTTTAAGCTGATTTATAGTTTGCCCAAACTCTTTCTTTTGTTCGTTAGCAACATTCTTAAATTCAGCAAAATACTGCTTTAACAAACCCTTAGAACCTAAATATTTAATTCTAAACGCTTCAACTTCTTCTTTTGACTGTGCCGAAAATTCCTCTGCTTCTGCTATAAGCTCTTTTAACTTGTCTATCATCTTATCCTATACCTCTTAATTATCAGGTAATTGAGTTTTTATTTTGAATCGCAAATTTATAAAAACTTAATCTATATACTCAGTTTCTACAAAATAGTTTACAATGGCCTCTTTCATTAATACACTTTGTTCTCCTGCCTTGAGAAATGGCAATTGCGCTTTAACTTTGTAATGAGGCCAACCGTCTTCATCTACAAAATCAAATTCATAAAATCCATAGGGTTCTAAAACTTTACAAATGGCAATATGCATTAAATCTAACTTTTGATCTTTTTTAAACTCACGATGCAATTGACCAAGTTCTTGAACACCTATTAAATAGATAATTGAATCTAAATCTAAGGTATCACCATCTGCAAACTGATTAGAGAGTTTCTCCACTACCAAATCCCATCGTTCTTTAAGCTTTTCGTCTCTCGCCATGATTCTATACGCTATTTTTTGCCTTCAATTTTTAGAAGTTTCAAATTTAATAAACTAATACGGCTTCATCTACGTTATTATATTAAATTCAGAAATATCTTTAAATAGAGAGATGTGCTTTATGAGATTTGGATATTTTCAACTTAAAAAATGATGTATTTTTGTCTAAACAACTAAGTCAATGAGTTTTATAGATATTATTTTAGGAGTAGCCATGTTATTTGGATTAGTTAGAGGTGTCATGAAAGGACTATTTGTTGAAGTCGCCTCACTTTTAGCGCTTGTATTGGGTGTTTATGGTGCCATTCATTTTAGTTTTTACGCTGCAGATTTAATACAAACTAAAGTAGAATGGAATCTTAAAACAATAAATATAGTGGCATTTGCAATAACCTTTGTTGTAATTGTTTTCGCGATTAGTTTAGCAGGTAAAGCATTAACCAAGCTTGCTGACTTTGCGGCATTAGGCATGTTAAACAAACTACTTGGTGGTGCATTTGGTGCATTAAAGATTGGACTAATTTTAAGTGTTCTTCTTATTGTTTTTAATAAACTTAACAATGCTTTACCATTTTTAGAGGATGAAGATATTGAACAGAGTGTGCTTTACAAGCCTGTTAAATCTATTGCACCAATATTATTTCCAACACTTATTAAAAGTGATGAACTAGAAGACTCCACTGAAACTACCACGGACGAAACCGCATAAAAAAGCCACTCGTTAAGAAAGAGTGGCCTAATTAAGTCATTATTTATTGATTAAGTTTTGGGTTTTCCTTAAAGAACTTCACGAAACTTTCAGGGTTTTCAACGGTTCCACGTTCTGAATATAGCTTTATTGTAATATTTCGTTCTCTAGCTTTGATAGCAAAATCTTCAAGAATTTCGATAATATCATTATCTAAATACGTTGTTTTCCTTACATCTAATTCAAAATAGGTGTTCTCAGGTAAGTTGTCTAATTCTTTCAAAATAGCTCCTTTATTAAAAAAAGTTACTTCTTCTGCTAAGGTCATTTTTATCTTACCATCATCAACATCTTCACCTTCTTTATGCAAGAAGTGTGAATTCTGAAAACTTCTATATAATACCACAAAAATACCAACTGCAAGACCTAAGCCAATACCTTTGAGTAAATCCATGAACACAATACCCACCACAGTAATTATAAAAGGTACAAATTGTGTCCAACCACCTTTATACATGGCTTTAAAAGTAGAAGGTTTTGCGAGTTTATAACCCACAATAAAAAGTATGGCTGCCAAAACGGATAATGGTATATAGTTAAGCACATGGGGAATAGTTACTACCGAAATCAACAATAAAAAACCATGAATAATAGCACTAGCTTTAGATTGACCACCAGATTGAATATTCGCAGAACTACGCACTATCACTTGTGTAATAGGTAATCCACCTATTAACCCAGAAACAATATTCCCAGCACCTTGCGCCAATAACTCTCTATTTGTTGGTGTTACTCTTTTGTGAGGATCTAATTTATCAGTCGCTTCAACACAAAGTAATGTTTCGAGAGAAGCCACCAACGCAATTGTAAAAGCTGTTAAAATCACATCTGGTCTTGCTATAACCGCGAAGTATGGAAAACTAAACTGACTTGCAAACGATTCAATACCGTCAGGAACAGGAACATTTACTAAATGTGTTGTTTCTATAGCTAGTAATTCGTTGCCACTGGTTAATAAATAAAATATAATACCAACCACAACTGCAACTAAAGGACCCTGAACGAGTTCAAAAAACTTTCCTTTTTTCATTAAGACATTACTCCAAAGAATTAAAATGATTAAACTCACTACACCTATTATAGTAGAGCCAATAGTGATATCATCTATCGCTGAAAAAATAGCTGAAAATGTATTTTCACCAGAAGCCTCAACAAAGCTATCAGCACCTTCAGGCTCTTTATCATAGCCAAAAAAGTGTGGTATTTGCTTAAGAATTATAATAACGCCAATACCTGTAAGCATTCCTTTTATTACAGAAGAAGGAAAATAGTACCCAATAATACCTAGCTTTAATATTCCAAAAACTATTTGTAAAATACCTGCTAATACAACGGTAACTAAAAATACTTTGAAACCCATTATTGGATCTCCAAACTCTTTAGTGAAATTTTGAATAGCCAACAATACAATAGCAGCTAATCCAGCGGCAGGTCCACTGACACCAATTTGAGAGCCACTTAAAAACCCTACAATAATACCTCCTACAATGCCTGCGATTAAACCTGAGAACAATGGAGCACCACTCGCCAATGCTATTCCTAAACATAATGGCAGGGCAACGAAAAAAACGACAATACTTGCCGGAAAATCACTTTTTAGTGTTTTAAACATAATGATAAATTGATTGTAGTTTTAGGGATAAACCTTAAAACATGATTTAGTTAGTTATAGATTCTTAAAATCTATTGAATGATTGATTTTATACTGATAAGAACTCTGGAGGTGGCAGCACTAAATTGAGATGTGGTTGTAAGTAGTTCTTTTGCGAATAAGCGTCTCTTGTACCATCAAATTTTGTTGTGAATGTATCTAGAGTTATGATTGAGGTCATTTCAAAAAGAAGTTCAAAATCTTCCAATTCTTCTTCTTCATTACAACCATATAATATCGTAGTATCCACAGAGTCGTCTATGGACAGAATAATTGTTGGAGCACTTACTATTGCCATGAATAGAATCATTAAGCAGAGTGCTAAGTTTTGCTTTAAAATCATAGGTTGTGCCTAACAAATATAGCATTAACTATGAATTATCAAAGATATTATGTCTTAAAAAGAGCGTAGCAATTGTATATCAGCGCTAAGAATCCATCCGGTTGAGTCGTCAGACAATTTGATCTTACTCCAATCTTCATAGGTTTCTAGTACCTGAACTTTAGTGCCTTCATGAAGTCTGAAAACTTCCTCAGAACTTTTATTAGCCTCAGCCTTTACTCTACTTTCTTGGGCAAATACAATTGCAGGATTATCTTTTTTATCTAATCGCTCTTTCTGAAAAGCCATAAATACAGAAAAACAAGCTACAATGAGACTTATAGCACTTACAATAAATGCAATCCGCTTTCTTGTAGTTGCATAAGCAAAATGGTACATTAAAAAGAGTAGCACAAATAGAATGACACCTGATATGGCAATTTTAGCCCATGAATCCGCAGAAAATGTGTTTACAATATTGTTTACGATTCTTGCGAAACCAACCTTAGGTACTTTATCAATCGCATCAATGCGCATTTTCTCAGCATACCTTAAGTTATTTTTAATCTCACTGTCATCTGGATTTAACAATAAAGCTTTTTCAAAATAATAAATACTTTGAGCTGTATTATTAAGTTTATAATTGGCATTACCCAAATTATGGTACAGTTCTGCTGAATGTATACCAGAGTTTAAAATTGACTCATACTTCTCAATAGATTCAGCATATTTTTTCTCGTTATATAGTTTGTTTGCTTCATCAAATAATGCATCATTCTGAGAATAGCTTAACACACTAAAACAAACCGTAAATAAAAGTAGTATCGCTCTCATATTATCTCATTTGTTTATCTATTGACGAAATGGTTTTGGCTGCTTTCTCATAGTCATTCTCCATTGTTACCTGTGTAATTGGAGTATATCTTGCTAATTCACAACTTTCTAATATTGAAATAAAATCCGATACAATTGCACTTTCAACCTTTCGGTCAATAAGTAAACCTTGAATCTTTTCTTTATTAAAATCACTAGTTTCAATATGTAATTTTGCTTTTAAATAATTGTGCAAAGCACGCTCTAGTGACTCATAAAACGTTTCTTTCTGGCCTAAGTTTTTCTTTGCTTCACTTAAGTATTTTTTAGCTAACTTATCTGCCTTTCTTCTTTTCATGCCTTTAACATCAGCATTGCGCACATCTTGTTTCTTTCTAAGAATAATTGCTATCGGAATACATAAGAATGGCATAAGAAGTAATGCCCAAAATAAATTTGATTTAAAAAACTTTTCCTCCGAAATCGTTACCCAATTTGATGTTGTTTTTATAAACGCAAAAGATCCACTTGTTGTCACTGTCTGTTTTTGACTGTCTACAGTGTCATTAGTAGTGCTATTTGAACCTGCTGTTGGACCTTTTAAAACATCTATAATAATCTCATCTGAAGTAATACGTTTATAAGTTTCAGTAGCCAAATCAAAATATGAGAATGAGATTGGTGGCAATGGGTATTTTCCACGATATTGCGGCACTATAGTATACGTATCAGATACTCGACCTTGCATACCACTCAAAGTTGTACGAATATTTTCTTTATGTTCTGGTTCGTAAACTTCTAGTGAACTTGGAGTAGTCAATTCTGGTAATTCAAATAAATTCATATTTCCTTTACCTGAAACCTCAACTATAGCTTGTAAAGATTCTGTTGCATCTAGTTGCGTCTTAGATGTTGTAACACTAAATGAAAAATCACCTACAGCTCCCTTAAAGTCAGCCGGCTTACCTTGCTCTGGTAGAGGTTTAACGTTTAAAGTACGGCTTCCTGCTGTAACTGTTTTTGGGACCTTGGTCATTAATTGTCTGCCAAAAATATCCGTACGGCCTGAAGGCACTTCAACATTTACATCTAAGACTAAAGGTTCAATTTTTAGCTTACCCGATTTTTGCGGATAAAGCACTGTTTTTCTTAAAACAACGTATCTATAATCTTCACCTTTGTACTTTGTCTTCTGAACATTAAGACCTTTAATTTCAATATTCTGACTCCAGAAGTCATTATATCTCGGTGTTTGTTTTTCGCGCCAATTTCCGTCAATTCCTACCTCTCTAGAAACATATAACTTATATACTACAGTTACAGGCTCGTTTAAATAAGGATTAGTTTTTGAAACCTCAGCAATAAGATGAATATTATCATCAGCAATATCTGCTGCACCTGGCGGTGCATTAGGCCTATCTACAGCGTTAGTAACTGTTACAGTAATTGGGAAAGTCTTATAGATTTCTCCTTCAATTTCAATTTTAGCTTGCTTTATAGTTAGCTTACCTTTCTTATTGGGTGCTAAAAAGTAACTATAAGTCTTTTGATACGTCTTCTTACCATTTACGTAAGAGTTCATTAGTGAAGTGTTAGGTCCACCAACAACAGTAAAACCATCAAAGCTTGGTGGAACAAAATTATCACCGTCTTTATTCATCTCAAAGTCGATTCGCAATCTTTCGTTTACACCAAGTGTCTTCTTACTTACTTTCGCTTCAAACTTCACATCTTGAGAAGTTGCAATACTAGTTATAAGTATTAAAAATAGTAGTGATATTGATTTAGTTAAGTTCATTTATAATCTAAAAGTGCGCTTTATAATTGATGAGATTATAACAGTGACTATTTAAAGATATTACCAGTCTTTACCTGTTTTTACTTTAGCCCCTTTTTGTTTTTCTGCATTAATCTTTTGTTGCACTTTTTGTTCTTGATTTTGCATGGCCTCTAGGATATTCTTCATCTGCTGTGGTGACATTTGTCCTGGTTGAGGTTTAGGCTTTTGATTTGGATTCTTTTTGTCTTTATCTCCTTTGCCATCATCTTTTTTATCTTCTTGAGGCTTACCTTTTTCGTCTTCTTCCTTATCTCCTTCTTTCTTGTCTTTGTCTCCTTCGTCCTTCTTATCCTTTTCTTCGTCTTTTTTCTCGTCTTCTTTCTTCTGTTCTTCTTCCTTATCCTTTTCTTCCTCTTTGTTATCGTCTTTTTTATCATCTTCGCCGCCACCATCTTGCTTCTGCTGTTCCGCACATTCTTTAGCTAAAGCGAAGTTATATCGTGTTTCTTCGTCGGCAGGGTTATTTCTAAGGGCATTTTTAAAGGCCTCAACCGCTTCTTTACACAGTTCTTTCTCCATTAAAATGTTACCAATATTGTGATAAATTCTATGCTTTTCATCTTTAGATTTAGCATTCTGAGCAGCTTCTTCGCTTCTAAACAAAGCTTCTTCTAAACTTCCATTCTTAATATAGGAATGCGCTAAATTATATGATCCGACAGCTTTTGTAGGAGCTTTAGAAATTGCTTTTCTATAAGCCATTTCAGCTTCTATATGATTTTCTTCTCCTATTAGTTCATTACCACTATATACCAAATCAGTAGCAGCTTTTTCATTTTTTAATTGCTCCTTTTGGCTTTCCTGTGCAATTGCCGAGAAACTTATAAAAAATCCAAAAAGTAATATATATAGTTTCATAGTCATTTTACTTTAAATTAAAAGTAACAAACCCAATGTTTTAAATGCGTTAAAGAACTTTTAATATTTAAAAATCCTCGTTAAAAAGGTTTAATTTTTTTAACCACGCTGTTTTTCTCTCTAAAAAGAATATATCTATAAACAATAACAAAATACCTAATCCCAAGAACCATTGAAACTGGTCTTTATAATCAGCAATTTGTTTAGATTCAAATTCTTTTTTATCCATTTTTTCTAACAAATCCTTGATAGTATCAACCACTTCAGAAGTATTACTACCATTAATATACGCACCATTAGTTTCCTCTGCTATTTCCTTGAGCGTCGTCTCATCTAACCTTGTAATAACAGTCTCACCGTTTCTGTCTTTCTTGTAGTTAAGAACTACCCCATTTCGTTTTATTGGTATTGGTCCACCTTTTATATTACCAACACCAATTGTAAAAATTCTTATACCTTCTTCATTAGCTTCCTCAGCAATATCTATAGCATCACCTTCATGATCTTCCCCATCTGATATAATGATAAGGATTCTATTTTTTTGTTCTTCGTCATCATAATATGTTTTAGCAAGTTGAATCGCTTCATGAATTGCTGTTCCTTGAGAAGACAACATATCTGTATTCATGTTTTGAAGAAACATCTTTGCAGAAGCATAATCTGTTGTTATCGGTAATTGTGGGAACGCTTTACCTGCATAGGCAATGATCCCAACTCGGTCACTAGCGAGATTGTTAATGATTTGGGTCACCAATTGCTTCGATTTGTCGAGTCTGTTCGGCGCAATATCTTCAGCCAGCATACTTTTAGAAACGTCAACTGCAAAAACAATATCAACACCTTGACTTCTCACAGTTTCTAGCTTAGTGCCTATTTTTGGATTGACTAAGGCTAAAGACAAGCACAAGAATGCACCACAAAGTACTAATACTTTTAATACACTCTTAAAAAGTGATTGATTAGGACTTAAGCGCGACAGTAAATGCGCATCAGCAAACTTCTTCTGTGCAGAACGTCGCCATATCTGTAAAAACACAAAAAGCATTATAATTACTGGTATCACCAATAACGTCCAAAACCATATTTTTTCATCGAGTCTAAACAAAACTTCTAAATATTGTATTTCTAAGCAAGAGTTCTATCAATAATAATAATCCGGCGAGAAGAATAAATGGTCTATACTTCTCGTCATAATTATAATACTTCTTCTCTTCAATTTCCGTCTTTTCTAGCTTATTGATTTCTTTATAAATCTCAGCTAACTTTTTATTATTTGTCGCTCTAAAGTATTTGCCGCCGGTTGCATCAGCAATTTCTTCAAGCAACTTCTCATCAATTTCTACTTGTTGTCGGCCATATCTAAAACTTCCGTTAGCATTGAAACCAATTGGTGACAAGGCCATACCATTTGTTCCTAAACCAATAGTATATACTTTAATGCCATACTCTACAGCTAATTCACTGGCAATTTTAGGATCTATAAACCCTGAATTATTCACACCATCAGTTAAGAGAATAATCACTTTACTTTTTGCTCTACTATCTTTTAGACGGTTAACTGAAGTCGCTAATCCCATACCAATGGCAGTGCCTCCTTCAATGATGGTATTGTATTTAATATCTCTAAGAGATCGTTGTACGATAGACTTATCTGTAGTTATTGGTGTTTTAGTATATGCTTCACCAGCATACTCAACCAAACCAATACGATCATTAGGTCTTCCATTTATAAAATCTGCAGCAACATTCTTTAAAGCTTCCAAGCGATTTGGTCTTAAGTCTTTTGCCAACATACTAGCTGAAACATCAATTGCCATTACGATATCAATACCTCTAGTAGTTTTTGTTTTTGTAGAAACATCTACAGTTCTTGGTCTTGCTAATGCAGTAATCAAAAGTGCCAATGCGATAAGTCGTAACGCAAATAATACATGTCTAAATTTTGACCAAAATGACGATGCAACTTTAAAACCTTTAATACTAGAAATTTTCAACTCAGCAGTTTGTCTACTATGTTTTAAGACATACCAAATTACAGCTATTGGCAAAAGCAATAGAAACCAAAACAATTCCTTATTTAAAAACTCTAAATTCTCAAACATTATTTCTGTTCTTCTTCTTTTTCTTGGTCTTGAGCATATATCTTAATAGAATTATAAATCTTTTCTTCTATTTCAACCGAATAAGAATCATCAGTCTCAAATAACACATAAAACACAAAGATTTTCTTCTCGTTTTTAAAGCTCACGATTTTATAACTTGTACCAATTTTGTTCTCACTTCCTTGAATAGGAATATTCATAGTTCCTTTGACTTGAAAACCTTTAAACCCATTGTCTGTTTCAAACTCACCATCGATAACAACTATGTTTTCAGCTTTTAGTTCCTTTTCAAAAGTATTAATCTGAGCTAAACCTAAAGTTTTTTCATCTAACAGCTGAATGGATTCATCAGAGTTATCGGCTATTATTAAGCATATTGATAAATGACTCTCTTCATTGACATACAAAAACTTATCGTAGTCGCTATCATTAAACCCTTTTTCTTCTTTTGTTAATCGTCTTAAAACATCCGGAGTACTAATCTCAAGAGGTGGAATACCATATTTACTTGTCACCCATTCACCTTCTAATAACACTTTACTTTCATGTCTCAATAACGTATCATTCAGGTACCCAAATCCAAACTTAAGTCCAAATCCAACATACGTGGCAATAAGCAGAAATAACGAAATAGCACCAGTCAAGATTATCTTATTTCGCTTTTTCTTACGCTCTTGTTCTTCTTTATATTTCTGGTCTAAAAGTTTTTCTTCCTCTGATGGCTCTGGCAAAGAAGATTTAACATTATCAAGTTCTTTTTCAATGGTGGCTCTATCCATTTCAATAAGTCCAGCTTCAGGTAACGATTTAGCAAACTTCACCAAATCTGCACGTTTCAGTATGGACTCAAGATTCTTAATGGTATCTTTAGTTAAAGGCACTTGATTACCTTCTTTTAGTAATTGTAGTCTTTCGATTAATTCATCGGTAGTGCTTTCTAGCGAACGATCATAGACCTTTTCATCTAGATAAATCCTTATGATCTGTGTTAATTGAGAATAGTATTCTTTAACCTCTGAACGAATTAAGTACTGACTTTCGTCTAATTTTTGAAGTCCAATTTTGGCACGCTCATAAGGCGGCAACAAAGCAATTTCTTCTTCTTCAGTCAGTGGTTTTTTTCTCCAAATGAACCAATATAGTAAAAACCCTATAACACCTATAATTGCAAGGATAAGTAATAACCATTTCCACCAATGACTTCTACTTTTATCTACCTCTATAATTGGCTTAATGTCATAAAGCTTTTGCTTTGTGGTATCAACCTTAATTGTATTTACTTCTATACGAAGTGAATCCGTATAAAACGGCTTTTCACCAATAATTATTTTTTGTCGCGGAATGGTGTAAGCACCAGAATCAAATTGTGTGAGTTTGTATATTCTAGATAATACAAACTTTGATTCCTTTTTTGTGGTATCAATTTTTAAAGCTTCAACAGCTTCCAATGGCATAAATGTTTGACCTTCCGGAAACACCACTAAATTAGTAGTGTCTGTTTTTACATTTATTTTATAATTGATTTGTTCGCCGATTCTTATTTTGGTCGTATCAACTTCGGAAGTAACTTGGCTAAATGAGATTAAAGAAAAGAAACAAGAAACAATAGCTAAGACCATTGTTGTTCTTCTTTTAACAAATTTGTTATTGCACTTTTTACTTTTCACTTCTAACTTCTAACTTCTAACTTCTAACTTCTAACTTCTAACTTCTAACTTCTAACTTCT
>CAZFEV010000004.1:89552-104061 GCA_964517835.1 uncultured Flavobacteriaceae bacterium
AACTTAACCTATGCTCTTCTTTTAAAATACCCTAGCAACTTCTTCACATAACTTTCATCTACTCTGCAGTCAATAGAACCAGCACCAGATTTAGTAAAACTGTCTTTAAAGTAGTTAACACGCTCATTATAGTATTTACCGTAATTTAATCTCACTTTCTTTGATGCAGTATTAACCAACATCAGCTCACCAGTTTCTTCATCTTGCATTTGCACCATACCAATATTCGGAATCGTTTCTTCATGCTTATCATAAACTCTAATCCCAGTAATATCATGTCTACCTGCCGCTATTTTAAGATTCTGCTTGTAGTCTTCGGCTATAAAATCTGACAGAACAAAAACGATTGCTTTTTTCTTCATAACGTTAGACAAAAACTTTAAAGCTTCAGCGACGTCAGTTTTAGAACTCTTTGGTTGGAATTCTATAAGCTCTCTGATGATTCTTAAAACATGAGAACGTCCTTTTTTTGGAGGAATGTAAAGCTCTATATCATCTGAAAATAAAATGAGTCCTATTTTATCATTATTCTGAGTTGCAGAAAATGCCAAAGTAGCTGCAATTTCGGTAACGATTTCATCTTTGAATTGATTTTTTGTTCCGAAGAATTTACTTCCAGATACGTCGGCCATGAGCATCATGGTAAGTTCGCGCTCTTCCTCAAAAACTTTTACGTAAGGTTCGTTATAACGTGCAGTAACATTCCAATCAATATTTCTAACATCATCTCCAAATTGATATTGACGCACTTCAGAAAAAGTCATACCTCTTCCTTTAAAGGTAGAATGGTATTCGCCCCCAAATATATGATCAGACAAACGACGTGTCTTAATCTCTATTTTTCGTACTTTTTTTAGAAGTTCTTTAGTGTCCATGTTTCAATTTACGATTGAAGATTTATGATTGACGATTTATTTAAATCGTGATTCGTTATTCTAAAATCTTAAATGTTATGGTACTTCGATTTCGTTTACAATCTTATTGATAATATCTTCTGAAGTGACGTTTTCAGCTTCAGCTTCATAGGTAATACCTATTCTATGACGTAATACATCGTGCACTACAGCGCGTACATCTTCTGGGATTACATAACCTCTTCTTTTTATAAAGGCATAACATTTAGCAGCGGTTGCCAAATTGATACTTCCACGTGGTGAAGCTCCAAACGAAATTAGGGGTTTTAAATCTGGTAATTTATATTTTTCAGGATAACGTGTAGCGAAAATAATATCGAGAATGTACTTTTCGATTTTCTCATCCATGTACACTTCTCTAACAGCTTCTTGCGCACTTATAATTTGAGCTACAGAAACCACAGGATTTACTTTATCGTAAGTTCCTCTTAAATTGGCTCTAACTATAAGTTGTTCTTCATCTAATTTTGGATAATCAATTACCGTCTTCAACATAAAACGGTCAACCTGAGCTTCCGGTAAAGGATATGTTCCTTCTTGCTCAACAGGGTTTTGGGTTGCCATTACCAAAAAAGGCTTATCTAATTTAAAAGTTTCATCACCAATGGTTACTTGCTTCTCCTGCATCGCTTCTAACAAGGCAGACTGAACTTTTGCAGGTGCTCTGTTAATCTCATCTGCTAAAACAAAGTTGGCAAATATCGGACCTTTTTTTATAGAAAAATCATTCTCTTTTATGTTGTAGATTAATGTCCCTATCACATCTGCAGGAAGCAAATCTGGTGTAAACTGAATTCTACTAAAGCTAGCGTCTATAGCTTTTGATAAGGTATTAATTGCTAAAGTTTTTGCAAGTCCAGGAACACCTTCTAACAAAATATGTCCTTGACCTAACAAACCAATTAAAAGGCGCTCTACCATATGCTTCTGACCTACAATAACTTTATTCATTTCTAAAGTAAGTAGATCTACAAATGCACTTTCTTTTTCTATCTTCTCATTAATTGATTTTATATCAATTGTATTCGTTTCTTCCATGTCTAATTAAGGGATTTAAAGCGAACGCATTATACGTGATTTTTACGAAGTTGCAAAGTGTTAATTTTATTTCTTAGTTGCTGTTAACAATTGGTTAAAAAATAAGAGCAACACGTCAGTGCTGCTCTGTATCTCAATTTAATTAGGGATCAATATAATTAATATTCAAATTGTCTTATTGCTGTAAATATTTTAGGTGTTAACACCATCATATTTTCTTCGTCATCGTAACTTACAGATTCATCAATATCTATATCTATTACGACATCATATCTTCCGTTAGAGCTGAGTCTTGTTTTAATTAAGTTTGATGGAGTGGCATTATTTACATCTAAAGCGTGCAAAACATTACCAATATTCATAAAATTGTTTTCACCTAAAACTAGCCTAATTTCGTGAACATAATCTGTATTTAAATCAAAATTATCCACTAAAAGTAATTGGGTCTCTTGTGAAATTGTAGATGTATCACACACACCTAAGTTAATAGCATTTAAACTTAACCATTCACCCAACTCTTGTTCTGATGCACTTACTTTAATCTGTACATCAACGACATCAAGAAAGACCTTATCTAATTCACCTAGGGTACTTTTTAATTTCACGGTGATACTAGTCGTATCAGCATTAAGATTAGAATCATCTTTAGAACAACTTGTAAATGACAAACACATTGCACAAAGTATAAAAAGTGCTTTAATGAGTTGTTGATAATTCATGTGTAGTAGGTTTGGGTGATTAATTCTGAAACAAGGATACTTTAATCTTATGGTTTTAAGTATTTTTACATACCAATGGCTAATAAATCCTATAAACAGAAAAAAAAGTGAAATATTCTCAATTAATTGCAGGTACAATGACATGGGGAAGTTGGGGCAAACAACTCTCTAAATCAGAAATGAGTGACCTTATGCATCATTGCATTTCTAATGGAATTACAACATTTGATCATGCCGATATTTATGGTGCGTACACGACAGAAGCTGACTTTGGTGAAGCCTTCAAAGACAGCGGAATCAATAGAGAAGATATACAATTGATCTCCAAGTGCGGCATTCAGTATTTATGTGAAAATCGAAATAATAAAGTAAAGCATTACGACTACAGTAAAGATTATATTATTTGGTCTGTGGACGAATCTTTGAAAAATCTAAACACTGAATACTTAGATTTATTATTACTTCATAGACCAAGTCCATTGATGATTGCAGAAGAAATTGCTGATGCTGTAAATGTTCTAAAAAAGGATGGGAAAATTAAAGAGTTTGGCGTGTCAAACTTTACACCATCACAAATGGAAATGGTAGGTTTAAGAGTTGATATTGATGTTAACCAAATTGAATTCTCATTAACACAACATACAGCAATGCACGATGGCACATTAGATTATATGAAAACCTGTGGTATAAAACCTATGGCATGGTCTCCATTAGGTTCTGTGTTTAGAGAAGACTCCGAACAAACAAGAAGAGTACACAAACAACTTGGTGAATTGATGGATAAATATAACGCCACTGAAGACCAGTTACTCTTGGCGTGGATTTTAAAACATCCTGCAGGTATACATCCTGTTGTTGGCACCACAAATAAGCAACGCCTTACAAATGCTATTGCAGCCTCAAAAATAGACCTAGAGCTTGAAGATTGGTTTTTAATTCTAGTAGCCGCTCAAGGACATAAAGTGCCTTAAACATTAAACTAAAAAGCAATGAATAAAACAGCATTAATCACAGGCGCAACAAGTGGCATTGGTAGAGCAACAGCGCATGAATTTGCAAAACATGGCATTAAATTAATATTGTGTGGAAGAAGACAGCATCGTTTAGATTCGGTTGCAAAAGCATTATCTCGACAAACGGATGTGCATACTTTAAATTTTGATGTAAGAGATAGAGTAAAAACCTTAGAAGCAATTGCGTCCTTGCCTAAAGAATTTCAAAACATTGACATTTTAATTAATAATGCTGGTAATGCACATGGATTAGACCCAATTGAAACTGGTAGTTTAGACGATTGGGATGCAATGATGGATATAAACGTCAAAGGCCTACTCTATGTCAGTAAGGCCATTATTCCAAGAATGACTGAACGCAAATCCGGACATATCATTAACATTGGATCTTCCGCGGGTAAAGAAGTATACCCAAAAGGAAATGTCTATTGTGGCAGCAAACATGCGGTTCTAGCGATTACAGAAGGTATGCGCATAGACCTTAACCCTTACGGTATAAAAGTTAGCGCTATAAATCCAGGTTTAGTAGAAACCGAGTTTTCTGAAGTACGTTTTAAAGGCGGAAGTCAAGCTGATAATGTCTATAAAGGTTACAAAGCCTTGCAAGCTGAAGATGTTGCTGAAGTCATTTATTTCGCGGTGTCAAGACCTGCACATGTTAATATTGCAGATGTTTTAATGTTCTGCACTGCGCAGGCAAATTCAACTATAGTTAAGAAAGAATAAATAGATTCCGGCCTTGCGCCTCCGCTAAAGCTTCAGCGAACGCGGACGTAGAAATGACAAACAATGATTAATAAACGCCTACTCATAAAAAACCTACTTGCTCATAACGATGAGAACAGTTTTTATGACAAAAAGCGGAAAGTCGACATCAGTTACAAAGAAGGAAAAGCAAAATTCCTGAAACATATTTGTGCACTATCAAACAGTAACCCACAAAACAATTCTTACCTAGTCATAGGAGTCGAAGATGAGGATAACAAAATCATAGGTACAGACTTTTTTGATGATAGTAAAATTCAAAATCTCATCAATGCATATCTCACTAATCCACCAATAGTTCAATACGAAAATATACCTTTTCCGCATCTACCTGATGATAAAGTCGTTGGTTTAGTAACTATAAGACCCAATGGGCAAATCATCACATCACTTAGAAAAAACATTTGGAAGTATTATGGAGGTTCAGTCTTTATGCGAGAAGGCAGCGTAAGTATGCCAAAAGTGTTTGATATTGAGATAAAAGACGTGAATTCTAAAATTGTTTTGGCTATTGAAAAACATGCACAAAACAACATACAATTAACTTTAGATGGTGTCTTTGACTTTATGAACAAGCGCAAAGACTTTCAACCAAAATATAAGGTATTTAAGGAGTACTTTGTGCTTTGTTGGTCTGGTGATAAAAAAGTAGTCAAAGATGAAGTATTTTATTCGCGGGTTGATATTGAAATGATCAACGAACAAGTACGTCTCTTTTATTCGGCCCTTGATGAAGTTGCCATTTTTTTTAATGAGGATTCTTTTAAAATTGTTGAATATGTAAGACTTGGTCTTCAGCAATCTTTTAAGTACTATAAACTTGAAGAAAAAACAATTCACTTTGAGAATAACGCCAACTATTCTATTGAAACCAATCTGTTGTTTGAACCGCCTCAATTTGATAAGAAAGTGTTGCACCATATCTATAACTCCAACAATGCTATTTTAGAAAAACTTGAAAAAGGATTAACCCTAATTAATAGAGAATTAATTGATCTAGAAAATCTAGCTGCAAGTTATCTTATCTGTTATCTCAATGGTTTTGAAGAAGCCTTACCAAAACTAGTATATGCGAAACCTTATATTAAAAAGCAAGATGCTGCACTTTACAGTTCCTATAAAGAAACTATTAGGATTCTACGAAAAGTGAAATATAATTGATATTTATACTGACAAAAAAACCGCTTCTACTGAAGCGGTTTTTAAGAATATTTTTGTCTATTCATTTACTACAAATCAAACTTAATACCTTGTGCTAAAGGTAAATCTGTTGTGTAGTTAATCGTATTTGTCTGACGACGCATGTATATTTTCCAGGCATCAGAACCAGACTCACGTCCTCCTCCTGTTTCTTTTTCACCACCAAAAGCACCTCCAATTTCAGCACCAGAAGTTCCGATATTGACGTTTGCAATTCCACAATCACTACCTGCATGAGACAAGAAACGTTCAGCTTCACGTAAGTTATTTGTCATAATTGCAGAAGATAAACCTTGAGCGACGTTGTTCTGCATATCTATTGCATTTTCAACATCACCAGAATACTTCAATAAGTATAATACAGGTGCAAACGTTTCATGCTGTACAATTTCAAATGAATTATCAGCCTCAGCAATAGCAGGTTTTACATAACAACCACTTTCGTAGCCTTCACCTTCCAAAACTCCACCTTCAACAACAATATTTCCTCCTTCTTCAACTACCTTCTCTAAAGCATGTTGATACATTTTCACAGCATCGGTATCAATTAATGGCCCAACATGATTGTTCTCATCTAACGGATTTCCGATACGTAATTGCTTGTAGGCATCAACTACAGCACTTTTTACCTTATCATATATACTCTCGTGAATAATCAATCGACGTGTAGACGTACAACGTTGCCCAGCTGTACCTACGGCACCAAATACTGCACCAATTACAGTCATTTTCACATCTGCATCTGGTGTTACAATAATGGCATTATTTCCACCTAATTCTAATAGCGATTTTCCTAAACGCGCCGCTACTTCTTGAGCAACTATTTTACCCATTCTAGTAGAACCTGTAGCAGATACTAAAGGTACACGCTTATCTTTTGTCATATACTCACCTACCTTGTAATCACCATTTATTAAACAAGAAATACCTTCTGGTAAATTGTTTTCTGCGAAAACTTCAGCAGCAATATTCTGGCAAGCTACACCACAAATTGGCGCTTTTTCTGATGGTTTCCAGATACATGTATCACCACAAATCCAAGCTAAAGCAGTATTCCAAGACCACACAGCAACCGGAAAATTAAATGCAGAAATGATACCTACAACTCCTAATGGATGGTATTGCTCATACATTCTGTGTCCAGGACGCTCAGAATGCATTGTTAATCCGTGAAGCTGACGCGATAAACCAACTGCAAAATCACAGATATCTATCATTTCTTGAACCTCACCTAAACCTTCTTGGTAAGATTTCCCCATTTCATAAGACACCAACTTCCCAAGAGCTTCTTTCTTTTCTCTTAACTTCTCGCCAAACTGACGCACGATTTCACCGCGTTGTGGTGCAGGCATAACACGCCAAGTTTTAAACGCAGACGTTGCAGCATCCATTGCTTTTTCATAATCGGCTTTTGTAGACGCTTTTACTTTGGCAATCAATTGTCCATCTACTGGCGAATATGATTCTATAATTTCACCATTAGAAAAATTGTCAGAACCAGTCGATGTTCCTTCATTTATGTCTTTAACACCTAATTGGCTTAAAGCATCTTTTATTCCGAAATCGGTAGCAATAGCTTCCATACGTATGAGTTTTTTACGAATTATTAAATATTTCCGCGAAGTTACTAATAAATTGGTAGTTTTCTTAGAAACATTATCACTAATACTGTAACTTTAAAGCACTTTAAAACTAAACCAATATGAAGAAGATTATTATTGCTCTTTTCGCAGTTTTATTAATTTACAGTTGTAAAAAAAGCAACACAACTGTTGACCCATCTAAAACCGAAAAATCAACTCAAAATAGTAGTCAAAAACCAGATTTTGCGATAATCATTCATGGTGGAGCAGGAACCATTTTGAAGAAAAATATGACTCCTGAAAAAGAGGAGGCCTACAAAGCAAAGCTCGAAGAAGCTATAAGAGTTGGCTATAACATCTTAAAAAATGGCGGTACTAGCTTAGATGCAGTGACAAAAACCATTAATGTATTGGAAGATTCCCCATTATTTAATGCAGGTAAAGGCGCTGTGTTTAC
Source organism: uncultured Flavobacteriaceae bacterium (assembly GCA_964517835.1). Lineage (GTDB taxonomy): Bacteria > Bacteroidota > Bacteroidia > Flavobacteriales > Flavobacteriaceae > Winogradskyella. The sequence goes on from CAZFEV010000004.1 coordinate 97,242, forward strand.
CAATGCTGAAACCAACGAATTAGACGCATCTATCATGGACGGTAAAACCTTGAATGCTGGCGCATCTGCAAGCACAAAAACCGTTAGAAATCCAATTGACTTGGCAAGAGCTGTTATGGAAAAATCTAAACACGTCATGTTATCTGGTGAAGGTGCTGAACTTTTTGCTAAAGAACAAGGTTTAGACCTAGTTGACCCATCATATTTTTATACTGAAAAACGCTTTGAGTCTTTACAACGTGTAAAAGAACGTGAAATAGCTAAAGCCGGTAAAATAGATACAGAATCTGCACTATTAGACTTTTTTGATGCCGATATTAAAAACTCTAAATTCGGTACTGTTGGCTGCGCTGCTCTTGATAAAGACGGAAATCTAGCAGCAGGTACCTCAACTGGTGGAATGACCAATAAACGTTGGGGACGCATTGGTGATGCACCTATTATTGGTAGCGGTACCTATGCTAACAATGCGACATGTGCAGTTTCGAGCACTGGTTGGGGAGAATATTTTATTAGAGCTCAAGTTGCACATGACATTTCTGCTTTAATGGACTATAAAGGTTTAAGTCTTAAAGAGGCATCTAAAACAGTACTTGATAAAGTGGCTGATTTAGGTGGAGATGGCGGAATCGTTGCCGTTGATAAAGATGGTAATATGGTTGCCGAATTCAATACGGCAGGCATGTATCGCGCACAAATGAATGACAATGGTGAATTGATCATTGGAATTTATAAAGAATAATCACCATATTGTAGTACTTAAATTGCTTTCTATAACCTCATAAACACTCATATGTCATTTTGCACTATACCACTAAAATCAACAATTAAAATTTTAATTCTCTGTTTTATCAGTAATTCTTTATACAGTCAGATGAACTCTAATGACCTTATTGACAAAAAAGTAGACTCTCTTTTAAATCTTATGACACTCGAAGAAAAAGTTGGTCAAATGAACTTATATAACGGGTTTTGGGATGTCACTGGTCCTGTACCTCAAGAAGGTTCTGCCGAACAAAAATACGAGCATCTCAAGAAAGGATGGGTTGGTGCGATGTTGAGTGTTAGAGGTGTTGAGCAAGTTAGGGAAGTTCAAAAAGTTGCTGTTGAAGAAAGTCGTTTAGGGATACCTTTAATTTTTGGATTTGATGTTATTCATGGTTATAAAACACTTAGTCCAATTCCATTAGCTGAGTCTTGTAGCTGGGATTTAGAAGCTATAGAAAAATCGGCCCGTGTTGCCGCAATTGAAGCGTCATCGGTTGGACTTAATTGGACGTTTGCACCTATGGTAGATATCTCTAGAGATGCACGCTGGGGTCGCGTTATGGAAGGCGCTGGTGAAGACCCATTTTTAGGAAGTCAAATAGCAAAGGCTCGTGTCAAGGGATTTCAAGGTGATGACCTTTCTGCTCATAATACCTTAGCCGCAACTGCTAAACACTTTGCTGCATACGGATTTATTGAAGCAGGTAGAGAATACAATTCTGTAGACATTGGCACTTCAACTTTATACAATACAGTACTACCGCCATTTAAGGCTGTTGTTGACGCGAATGTAAGAAGCGTTATGAATTCGTTTAATGAAATTAATGGTATTCCTGTAACTGCCAGTAAATTTTTACAAAGAGACATCCTAAAAGGAAAATGGAATTTTAACGGTTTTGTAGTTTCAGATTGGGCATCTATTTGGGAATTAATCAACTGGGGACACGCAAAAGATAAAAGAGAAGCGGCAAAATTAGCTTCAACTGCAGGTTCTGATATGGACATGGAAGGTTATGTCTACATTGAAGAACTAGTAAAATTAGTTAAAGATGGTACTGTAAAAGAGTCCATAGTTGATGATGCAGTTAAGCGTATTCTCAGATTAAAATATGAGCTTGGCTTATTTGATGACCCATATAAATACTGTGATGAAACACGTGAAAAAAATACGCTGTACCATAAAGACCATCAGGAAGCGGCATTAGATATTGCAAAAAAATCTATTGTTTTACTTAAGAATGAAAACAATCTTTTACCTCTTAAAAAAGAAGGTCAAAAAATTGCGCTTATTGGTGCTTTAGCGTCAGAAAAAAATAGCCCTTTAGGCAGTTGGAGAATTGCTTCAGACGATAATACCGCCATTTCTGTGTTAGAAGGCATGCAACAATATAAAGGCAATAGTTTAGTGTATGAAAAAGGTGTTGACCTTACTATTGGAAAAACCCATTTTGTAGAAGAAGTTGTTATTAACGAAACGGATAAATCAGACTTTCCAAAAGCTATTGAAGCTGCAAAAGATGCGGATGTGGTAGTAATGGTTTTAGGTGAGCACGGATTTCAAAGTGGTGAAGCAAGAAGTAGAACTCAAATTGATTTACCTGGATTACAACAAGAGTTACTCGAAGAAGTTTATAAGGCTAATAAAAATATTGTATTAGTACTTAATAATGGACGACCACTAGCCATTGAATGGGCAGATAAACATATTCCCGCAATCGTAGAAGCATGGCAATTAGGTTCACAAACAGGAAATGCAGTTGCTCAAGTCTTATATGGAGATTACAACCCAAGCGGAAAACTTACCATGACGTTTCCGAGAAATGTTGGTCAAGTTCCGATTTACTACAACTATAAAAGCACAGGAAGACCAATCAACAGAGAAGGAAATGTGTTTTGGTCGCATTATATAGATTCCGAAAGAACGCCTTTGTATGCTTTCGGTCATGGATTAAGTTATACCACTTTTGAATACAGTAACTTTAAAATTAACGGTGAAACCTTCAATATTAATGATACGGTTGAAGTGTCTGTTGATGTGACTAATTCTGGAAATTACGACGGCAAAGAAGTTGTGCAACTTTACATAAGAGACTTGTTCGGAAGCATTACAAGACCTGTTCGTGAGTTAAAAGGTTTTGAATTGGTTGAACTTAAAAAAGGTGAAACCAAGACGATCCAATTCAAGCTTGATAAAAGTCTTTTAGGATACTACAATAACGAAGGTGAATTTATTGTGGAAGCCGGAGATTTTAAAGTATTTGTTGGCGGAAGTTCAATGACGACGATTGAAAAATCTTTTGTGCTGACTGAATAAAAATTCAAGGTTTTTTTGATGAGATAAACAACTTTAAGAACATTTTAACAAGGCCTTAAAGTCTAAACCTAAAAAATACGGCGTACTTAATTAACAAGAAAGCACCTACCGTTCTTTTTAATCGAAGTTTATCTAAATCCATCAACCTATGCAAATCAACAAGTATTTTGCTTACGTCTTCTTCTTAGCGTTAGCGTTCTCATGCAAAAAAGCACCTGTAGAAACAGATAATATTTTTAAGTATAGGGATTATATAAGCTATACAACTCAAGGTCGCATCTCGGTAGCACAACCTATTAAAATAAACCTAGCCGAAGAAGTTGAAGGCTGGGAAGCTGAACAAACCATAGAAGGAAAAATTGTTAAAACCCATCCATACATTCAAGGCACATTAAAGACTTTAAACAAACATTCCTTACTGTTTACACCTGATGAAAATCTAGAACCTAACACAGAATACACGGTAACGGTAAATCTTGGTGAGATTTACAAGAACATTCCAAAAGAGTTTGAATACTATACCTTTCAATTTAAAACCATAAAACCGAGCTTTAATATTGCTACGCACGACCTTCAATCTTATAATAAAGAATGGCAGTATGTGCTTGGTGGCTTACATTCTGCAGATATCATCACCTTAGAAGATGCAAAAAAATTAATCTCTGCTTCTCAGAGTAAAAAAGACTTAAATATTGTTTGGTTAGAAAATGATGCACCTTCAAAATATTTTGAATTCAAAATAGACAGTATTAAGCGCAAAGTTGAAGACAGCAAAGTCAATGTAAAATGGAATGGCAGAGCCATAAAAGCAGATAATAAAGGTGAAAATGACATATTAATTCCAGGTAAAAACAATTTTACCATTGTTGAAACTAGTGTGATTCAAAACCCAGAACAATACTTGTCTATCAACTTTTCTGACCCATTAAAAAAGCAACAAAACTTTGCTGGTTTAGTGACTATTCAGAATGTGAAAGACCCCAAATATGTAGTTAACGGCAATGTGCTTAAAGTCTACCCGAACATGAAATTAGTTGGCGAAATTCAAGTTGATGTCTTTACAGGAATAAAAAATACTGATGGATTCAAACTAAAAAATCCATTTACAAGAACTATCATTTTTGAAGAATTAAAACCTCAGGTAAGATTAATAAGTAATGGCTCAATTTTACCAAATTCTGAAGACTTAACTTTCAATTTTGAAGCTGTAAATCTGAGTAAAGTTGATGTAAGAGTCATTAAGATTTTTGAAGATAACGTTTTACAATTTCTTCAAGAAAATAATATGAATAGCAATTACGAAAATAGCATTAAACAAGTAGGAAGACGTATTGCTAAAGAAACCATTACCTTAATTGAAAGTCCGACTCAAAACACAGGAAAATGGAAAGCCTACAGCATTGATTTGTCAAAATATCTCAATGCTGACCCAGGAGCAATTTATCGTATAGAGTTGAGCTACAAACGCGACTATTCATTATACGATTGTTCTTCAAACTCTAGCACAACAGATGTTGATGAAGACGACTACTATGATGATTACTACTATGACGATTATTATGAGGAAGACTTCACTTATACCGAAGATATTTCGGAAGAAGAACAAGAACTCAGAGAAGAGCAATATTGGGATAATGTAAGCTACAGATACAGAAACACCAATTACAGATATAGAGACAGAAATAATCCTTGTACAGAGTCTTATTACAATTATGGCAATAGAACTGTGGCAGCAAACCTCATCGGCTCTAACTTGGGAGTGATTGCTAAGCAAGGCAATGACAACAGCTATTTCTTTGCTGTCACCAATATTTTAAGCACGCAACCAGAAAGTGGAGTTAAAGTATCATTGTATAATTATCAGCAACAAGAGTTAGTTTCTAAAACAACAAACAATGAAGGTATTGTAGAAGTCGATGCCAAGAAAAGAGCAGCTTTTGCCATAATTTCTAAAGGGAAAAGCACAAGCTATGTTAAACTGTTTGATGGCAATGCCTTATCACTTAGTAAGTTTGATGTTTCCGGCAGCAGATTACAACGTGGCTTAAAAGGCTACATCTATGGAGAGCGTGGCGTTTGGAGACCTGGAGACAGTTTGTTCTTAACCTTTATGTTGAATGACAAGGCAAATAAATTACCTAAACGTCATCCTGTAAAACTAGAAATCACAGACCCAGTTGGTAAGCTTGTGTACAGAAAAGTGTCAATAGACAATATCAATAATTTTTATGACTTTAAAGTACCAACGTCACCAGATTATAAAACTGGAAACTACAATGCAACGGTTTCTGTTGGTGGTGCAAAATTTGCTAAAAGCCTAAAGATTGAAACCGTAAAACCAAACCGTCTTAAAATTAAAATTGACTTTAAAGACGATGTAATATCTAACGATAAAACATTAGAAGGTAATTTAGATGTGGCTTGGCTTCATGGTGCACCTGCTAAAAATTTAAGAGCTGAAGTAAAAGCAAAGTTTACTACAAAATATACAAGCTTTAAAGGTTACAAAAACTATGTGTTTAGCGACCCAACTAAAACATTTAATTCTGAAGAAATCAATGTATATGAAGGTGATTTAGATGAAAATGGAAAAGCAAAAATTAACGCTGAGCTTAATATTGGAAAGAACGCACCAGGAATGCTAAATGCCCAATTCTTAGTAAGAGCTTTCGAAAATGGCGGAGATTTCTCACTAGATGCATTTACAATGCCTTATGCACCATACGAAAGTTTTGTAGGCTTAAAGTCGCCAAAAGGCAATAACTATGGTTCGTTCTATACAGATGAAAACCATACGTTTGATATCGCCACCGTAACTGCTGAAGGCAAGCCAATTCAACGTAAAAATCTAGAAGTAAAAATCTATAAGATTGAATGGCGTTGGTGGTGGAATTCATCTTACGACAATTTATCGAGTTATGTGTCTAGCAATTATCACAGACCTATTCAGCAATATGCTATTGATACAGATGCTAAAGGCAAAGCAAAACTAAAAATTAATATTCCAGAGAAAGATGGAGGTCGCTATCTTATAAGAATTGTGGACCCAATTAGTGGACACGCTACAGGTCGTACAGCATATTTTTATAAAAATTGGTGGTCTAATTCACCTGGTATGGATAAAGAAGCTGCAAAAATGCTCATCTTTTCAACGGACAAAGAAAAATATAATGTTGGTGAAACAGCGAAATTAACCTTTCCATCTGGTAGTGAAGGTAGAGCACTTGTGAGTATAGAAAATGGTACTGAGGTTTTACAGCATCAATGGGTAAAAACAAAACCAGGAGAAACCACTGTTGACCTTGCGGTAACAAAAGACATGGCGCCAAATGCGTTTGTTAATATATCATTGCTACAACCACATGCGATTACTTCAAATGATTTACCTGTGCGTTTGTATGGAGTAATTCCAATGATGGTAGAAAATCCAGCGACAAAGTTAGAACCTGAAATTACAATGCCAGATGCTATAAGACCAGAGCAGCCTTATGAAATAAAAGTGTCTGAAAAGAACAACAAACCAATGACCTATACCATTGCAGTTGTGGAAGAAGGCTTGTTAGATTTAACCAGATTTAAAACGCCAAACGCATGGAATACATTCTACGCAAGAGAAGCTTTAGGTGTTAAAACATGGGACATTTTTGATGATGTTGTTGGCGCATATTCTGGTAGCATAGACCAAGTATTTGCTATTGGTGGTGATGGCAGCGCAGCCAAAGGAAAGAACAAAAAAGC